>CBDUZO010000195.1:0-1974 GCA_965371725.1 uncultured Phycisphaerales bacterium | reverse complement strand
GTCCTTGTCTTTCAAGGGGTTACGTCAGTAACTTTTTGGGAGGAGAACCTTAAAGAATGTAGTCGGGTAGGTCGGGCTCGGCCCGACATCGGTGGATTGGGCTGACGTCTGACGTGGTTCGATATTGCGGGTGCCCCGTCCTTTTCGTTCAGAAAAGGGTGGGGGACGGATTGAGCGAGTAGGGTGGGCACCGCCCACCAAAAACATCGCCGCCGATGGTGGGCCATGCCCATCCTACAATCCTCGGACAACCGTTCGTCCCCCACCCTTCGCTCCGCGAAGAATGGGGCACCACTCGTGAAGGTATGCGGCACCACTTGCGCAAGGACATGAGTATCATGAAGAATCCCGGATGGAGCGCGAAGCCCGCGCTTGGACGGTTCGATGGGGATTCAAGAAAGCGATCGGTACCGGACGAATTCGGGCTGCGCGAGATGGTCGATGTTACAATCCCGCCTTGATCGCCACGCCGCACACGAGCACGACCAGGCCCGCCGCCGCGTGACCGTACCGCTCAAGCCGGCCGAAATTCACTGAGGAAACAGCCAGGCGTGACAGCAGCACGACAGTGGTCATCGTGCCAATCGTCACGACGCCAAACACGCCGGCCACCAGCACGACACCCCAAACGCTTCCCCTGGCGGCCGGATACATCACGATCGGAATCAGCGGTTCACACGGACCGAATAGGAAGATCGTAAACAGTACCCAGGGCGTCAACGCGTTTGCCCCCGCGGTCTCGGCATCCGCAGGCCGCAAAGTCGTGTGAACGTGGACGTGCTCGTCCGTGTGATTGTGCCCGTGGGAGTGCGCCGTACCATCCGAATGCACGTGATTGTGCTCGTGTGGTTTGTTGCGAATCGCTCGGCGAATCCCCCATACAAAGTAGACGAACCCGAACGCGAGCAGGAGCCAACCGGCCACGTCGCCGCGGATTCCTTCGATCGTCTCGAGCTTGAACACCGCGACGCCGAACGCGATCCCGATCAAGCCCAGCACAACCGAGCTGAGAACGTGTCCGATCCCGCACAGAACCGTGATCACGACGGTCTTCGTAAGGGACCACCGCCCCACGCGCGACATGGCCACGAAGGGCAGGTAATGATCAGGCCCCAGGATCGTGTGCACCAGACCAACCGAAGCGGCGGTCATACACAGAATGGCAAGTTCATCGGACATCAAACAGACGCCTTTCGTAACCCTTCCACGCCTCACATCCTTCCATCCGCCGCTGTTGCGACAAATGATAGACCGCGCACTCCACGGCCACAAGTACGGGGCTCGCGGCTTATGCCGTCACAATCCGCCGCCGCAGTACGGGCATTCCCTCCGACCCTCCGACCGAATCGGTATCACCCACCGGCCGCGACAAGTGTCCGAGCTGCACCTGACAGCCCGTTGCCCACTCAGCCGATCACATCTAGCGCATTGTACGGGAAATCGCTTGAAACCGAGCCTACGCTTGACAACGAAGTGATAGCCGCAATCCGGGTTGGAGCAGATGACGTGAAAGTCCGCCGTACGGACCTCGGCTACGGCTGTCGCGGGTGGCGCCGGTGCAATCGCGTGTGCAAGCGAAAGCACGATCCACACACCGATCAAACCGCCAAGACCGTAAACGGTGTATCTGACAACCGTTGTCTCCCAGATCAAACGCGGTTCCTCGCGACATGCCTCCAGCCAGGCCTCGAAGTGCCGACGCACCACCGGCATCTGTGCCCGAAACAGCACGACCCACTCCGCCAGCCTGTTGGGCTTCTCCTGCGCCATCACACCAACCTCTCTGTCCGCGCCTCATTGTAGGCAATCTCGCAAGAACGGGCGACGGCGTTGGAACGTCGATCGTAGGCCCGTTGAACACATCGTCGGCAGGAGCTGCGCCCTGGGTTGATTGTAGCGGCTGGCGCGTTCATGCTCTTACCCGTCTTCGACAGTTGCATTTCGTATGTTATTGTAGAATCGAAGGTTACGTCA
>CBDUZO010000194.1:0-2321 GCA_965371725.1 uncultured Phycisphaerales bacterium | reverse complement strand
AAGAATCGGACTTCCGGCCTAAGTTGCATCACTTATTTGGTCGCGGGTCCTAAGCGGGATGGGTGGACCGGGGCGGGGCGGATCGTGTTGGTGATGGACAATCTCAACACGCACACGCCAGCCTCTCTGTACGAAGCGTTTCCTCCAGACGAGGCGAAACGCATCGCGGACCGGCGGGAACATCGGTTGGCACGGTGAGCAGGACGGCGTGGTGAAAGCCACCGTTGGGAGCAGTTTCCAGAATCGGAGTCAGAGGAGTGGGGTGCACGACGGAGTCTAACCGGTGGGTTTAACGTCGACGAATTCTTTGCAGACCTCTGAACCGGCCACCTGGCCCAGCTACGATAGGCTTGTGCCTAGGATTGCCGACTTTCGAGAATCGGCACGTAGCGCTGTTGGGGCGAAGAGGCTCCAGATATTCCACGTTCCAGTGTGTCTTGCGGGCATTCATTCTCGGCGGCGTTCACTCCCCATCATCCTGTACCGCGACAGCCCAGAATCGCTTGAGCGGCAACTCGGCGCGGATGTCGTCGTCGAGTATGTCGTAGTGAGCGAGGAGTTGGTCGATCAGGTCATCCTGATCCCAGAGTCGTACACGGAAGAACTGAGCGGCTCGCTCCTTCTCGACGGATGATTTGAAGCCGCCCCACGACACGAGCAGACCCTGCTGAGCCTGCACCGCCTGCATCGTCCCGACGAGCTGGCTCAGCGTGGGATGGTCGATCGGACTGTCTGTTGACTTCACCTGCACACAGAGTCGCGGCTCCCGAAACCCAAGCGGGCCGGTGGCCGCCAGGATGTCAACACCCTTGTCGGGACCTTCGGGACTGACGTGAGTGGTGTACCCCTGGGCTCGGAGGATCGCGTCGACAAGCCGCTCCATCCCATGTCCCTTGAACTTTGTGATAATGACCTTGGCGATCTCGTCACGGGCAAGTCGCGCGAGGTCAGTCGGAACGTCCGGGTTGTCGGGATCCTCACCGGGCTGTTCCGGGGCTCGCCCCACTCCCGGCATACTGTCGCCTCTGGTCGGAGCTGTCGCGGCGCTGTCACACCGCTGCGTGAGCATGTGGACCTATGGTTCATGTTGTTAAGTTAGGCAAAGTGTACAGACACGCCCGAGTCACTCTCAGACGGCGTAACGAGATCGTTGCATACGTCTGCGGTTTCGTGTACCATACCTTCATTCGTTATCGCGGTGTCGGCGCTTGACCAGCTGGCGCGCAACGCATCCGATCGCCTCAAACACCAGGTCGCGCGCTCACGTAGCAGACGAGTTATTGCCTGTCGCTAATGAGCGTGCTCGGGCAAGGGTATGCAGCTTGCCCGGCAGGATCCTGTCGATGCGTCTTGTCCAGAGAGAAGCGAAACGACTGCTCACACCCGTAGCCGGCTGTCTGGCCGACTGGTCAGCCAACGTCGGCTCGCGCGGTGTCACGCACACACTCAACCCGTTTATTGGCTGTCCGATCGGGAACCTGCAATGCGGCCGGGCGTGTTACGCTCAACACCTCCAGTCGTGGGCGCGGCTCGGGCATCGGCCGGGCGATTGGGGCACGGTGGCTTATCTGAAGCGGAACGCCCCGGAACTGTACCTCAAGGAGGTCCGCACGCGCAACGGGCGAAATGCCATCGGCATCTTCATGAGCAGCGTGACCGAGCCGATGCCGCCACAGCGCAAGGCTCGTGACATTACGCGAGGCGTGCTCGAATCCATGGTCGAACGGCCACCCGGGCGGGGGCTCATCATTCAATCGCACACGTCCTACGCCGCGTCGCCCGAGATTGTCGAGGTGCTCGAGCGACTTAGCGAAAAGACCTCGGTGCTGGTCAGCATCAGCGTGGAGACCAACCGCGAGAACATCTTTGGCATGAAGCAGTCGTGTTGCAGCATTAAGAAGAGGCTCAAGGCGTTTGAGGTTCTTTCTTCACATGGAATAGCCACCCAAGTCAGCATTTCGCCGCTGATGCCGTGCGATCCGGAGGTGTTCGCCCGGCAGTTGCGAGAGGCCGGCGTCTGGCGGGTGATATTGGATCATTGGGAAATCGGGGACGGTTCGAAAGGGTCGCGCACCGAGTCGACGGGCGTGCCGCGGTTGCTTATCGATCGCGGCTACGATCCGAAATGGTGTACAGCCGCGATCCTCGACGAACTCGAACCCATTTTCGCCGCCGAGAACTTCCCCGGCGGCGTTGGGCGAAAAAAGGACTATTTCGCCTTTATACCGAAACGGTCAACGCTTCGGGCCTGCTTCGGCGGCTCGAACTATTGACCTTTGATTGGTTAACTAAATCACCCTTCTGTGGCCGATGCTGTTATG
>CBDUZO010000193.1:0-2452 GCA_965371725.1 uncultured Phycisphaerales bacterium | reverse complement strand
TTGTCTTTCAAGGGGTTACGTCAGTAACTTTTTGGGAGGAGAACCTATTAAGGAGGGGAGGAAGAAACACCATTACCTTTCTGGAAACGGCGCTAGAGCCGGATACGCCCGTGAGGCCTGAACCCGAGCCCGCGATCTTGACGCTTATCGGCGGCTGCATGTTCAGCGGCAAGACGACCCTGCTGCTGCGCCGGTTGGAGCGATACCGTTCGTCCGCTGTCGCAGCGTTCAAGCATGAGATCGATCGACGCTACAGCGATGACCGGATCATCTCGCACGGTGGGAAGGCCCGGTCAGCCGTGACGATCGGAGCGGCCGCCGACATGCTGGATCATATCCGTGACGGGATTGAGGTCGTCGCTCTCGACGAGGCGCATTTCTTCAAACAGGATCTTCCCGACGTTGTTGATGAGTTCGTGAGGCGCGGGACTGACGTCGTCATTACGTCGTTGGACCGGGACAGTTGGGGCCGCCCCTTCGCGCTCGCCCAGCGGTTGGCCGCAATGGCGGACGAGCCCGTTTCCCTACGGGCCACCTGTGCGCGGTGCGGCGCACGGGCGGACCGAACGCAGCGCCTTACCCCGATCATCGACGGTCAAATGGTGGGCGGTCCGGAAAGCTACGAGCCCCGGTGCCGATCATGCTGGCATCCGCCGCCGGAGACGCCGCCCGATGATCCCACGAAAGTGCCATAGGGTAGACACTCCC
The DNA here is from genome assembly GCA_965371725.1 of uncultured Phycisphaerales bacterium. GTDB lineage: Bacteria > Planctomycetota > Phycisphaerae > UBA1845 > UBA1845 > CBDUZO01. Next base: position 1,744 of record CBDUZO010000193.1, on the reverse strand, counting down.
TCATGTGGTTCCAGGCTGGTCCCAGAGGATGTCGCGCGCGTCGAAGACGGGCCCGTCACGGCAGCAGAGCCGATATTGCCAGCCCTCCGGGTCCGCGCTGTCGCGCAGCGGAACGACGCAGGATTGACAGGTCCCCGTTCCGCAGGCCATCGCTCGCTCCATGCAGACGTAGCACTCGATTCCCCTTACGCAGCAGTGCTCCGCCACAAACCGCATCATGCGCTCCGGACCGCACGTGTAGACGACGACATCATCGGGCTCGATGGGATTGGCCCGGTTGTAGGTCTCAAGGGCCGCCCCGACGTGGCCGTGGAAACCGAGTGAACCGTCGTCCGTACTGACAATCACGGGTGTCTCGGCGCGAGCGAACTCCGCGGCTGCCAGAACGGCGCGTTCAGCATCTGTCGACAGCGGCATGCTCGGGGCAAGAGTCAACGCGATGAGATCGTCTGATTGCGCCCCATAGAAGGCAACAGCGCTTTTGCCGGCCTCGTGCAACGCCTCAGCCAACATGAGCATGGCCGGAAGCCCCACACCGCCCGCAACCAGCCATGCAGTCGGTTTGGATGAATGGACCGGGAAGCTGTTGCCCAATGGACCGAGAACGCTCAGGTGATCATCCTCCGCCAGTGATTCCATTCGGCGCGTAGCCGTTCCGACAACGCGGTAGATGATGCTGATCTCGATGCCCTCAGCCACGCGGCGAAAACCGGCGATGCTGAACGCTCGCCGAAGCATGGGGGATTGCCAGTCGCTACGGTGAACATCGTGCTGACGCCCGTGTTGTTGACCGCTGAGCCCGGCACCATGACGGGGCGTTTGAAGGGGACGGACGTGTACGAACTGTCCCGGCTGCGCGGGAGGCATGTCGTCAAGCCGAAACGTCAGTCGGCAGTGCTCGCGACAGAGCTGCCGGTTCTCGACAACACGTCCGGTTTGGATGGTCTCCCGTGTCGTGATTCGTTCCTCCGTGTGATGCTCACGATCGAGTGGGCGCGCCGCAGCGCAAAAAAACTTCCGGGATCGGAGAGTACCCCCAACCCCGGAAGTCCGCCACGGCTAAGAAAGCCGCATAGCCAAGATGACGTCGTGCCTCCACGACGGCACGGCGGAAACATGCATAGTGGTGCCCGCGATGGCTCCTTAACCTTTGTACCCCAAGAGTTGAGGGGAGTCAACCATGGTAATGTGATAAGTCACAAGAAGTGGCAGGCTCCTAAACTATTGCGCAATAAGCATTTACGTTCTTTCTGTGGTGCCGTGATTTAGTTATCGGGCGTTATCGATGGGCCTCGGTGTCGGATTGTGCCCAGTCTAACGCCGCAGTCGTTCCCGGGATGCTTCCGGCGACACCGGGACGGAGCTTCACGCGTTGCCAAGTGTCGAGTAAGACAATTGTCTTCTAAGTGCTTATCAGTAAATAGGTTACAGTGGGCAAGGTGGCCGGTCGGCCGGCCGTGCCGTACCATGTCTCCGGAGGAGCAGCGTCCCACAGGGGGCCGGCGATACCGCCGCCGTGGGACGGGAACTCACACGGGTGCGTGGACCGAGAGGATCGGAGCAGTCCTTCCCGATCGGCGGGCGAGGTGGTGAACGCGGCGTCCCGGCGTCCTGAGGTGCCAAGCCACGTTTGAGGCCGCGCAGGCTGAGCCTGCGGCTCGTAAAAACGTGGTTCCATCGCTGTCAATAACCCGTCTTCTACAGTTACTTTTGGGCGGGTGGCGTTTCCGACGCCTCAGGGGCG
>CBDUZO010000192.1:0-2580 GCA_965371725.1 uncultured Phycisphaerales bacterium | reverse complement strand
GTCAAACAGGCATTACCGGGGCGATTCTCCAGTAACTAATTCGGAGGAGAACCACTATTTTAGCCGAGAGTACCCGTGGTGGACCGGACCGCAATCCATCTTTGACGATGAGTTGAGCTTTGAGGTGACGGCCCCGGATGGGACCATCGCCTCGGGAAGCGCTACGGTTAATGCGTTGCACGACCTGTTCGAAAGCGGCCCGTATCCCGGCGGCGACTACCTCGTTGTCGACGAGCTGCTGGACTTCAGCGAGCTTACTGAGCAGGGCGAATCGTGGGTCGACCTGACGGCGACGGTCGTCAACATAAGCGACGGTATTTTGGGCAGCGGTGTGGCATTTCGTGTTAAGTGTGACCCGATTGACCTCGACGTGGACACGAACCGAGACGGGCAGATTACCGACAGTGATGACGACGCTGAGGAGGAGTGGAGTTGGGGTCCCGATGGTGCCGGCGCCGTGTTTCTTGGAAACACCGACGATGACGACTGGGCTGAGGGACACACGGTTGCGGAACACATGGATGGTCTGACGCTCGGGATCGACAACACCACGGATCGGGATGACCTGGCGCGCGTGGTGATCCGCCAAGCCGCTGAGATTCCCGCCGACTGGTACGTCTGGCTGTCCAGCAGCGCTGATACGAACGTGACGGTGTACGATCTCGATAGCGGACAGGCGGTGCTGGGGTATCACGCCGATGGGGAACTCTTTTACGAGGTTTCCACAGCCTCGGTGATTGCCGGGGATGTCGAATTCGGCATCGAGTCGAATGATCTGTGGCATTCCGGTGTGTCAGCGAACGCCCCGTTAATCCTTGAAGTCAGGGATGAGCAGTTCAATCTGATGTGCAGCGATGAGGTGAACTTGCGGTTTTCGTCCTGGATGATGAACTCCAATCTGGACCAGGCCGAGACGGTCTATGTGCGGCAGTTGCCACCAGGATCGGACGACTACCAGGACAGCGTCCAGTTTGTCAACGACCTTCAATCTGCCCTGGTCGGTTCGGGGGCTAATCTCCTAGTCATTGACGACCCTTATTACGGTGAAGATGTGTGGGTGCAGGATCAGATCGAGATCGGGTTCACGTCGCACCACGAAGGGGCCTCGCTTCCCGTCGTATTCGATTCGCCAAGAGATCGCTGGGACATGGGCTCCAACCACGGGCTGCGAGACTTCGCGGAACGCGAGTTGTTCCGTGCGGACGTGGGCTACTTCACTACGGGCTCCGACGCCGAGACACAGGATTCATTCGGAAACCTGGAGGTCACACCTCCGGTCACCGTCAATGGGAAGGAATATAAGTTTGGCCGCATTTATACGGGGATGGGGATGCAGCTCGACATCCAGTTGAACTTCCTTAGCCGTCAAGTTGTCCAAGATCCGTTCACACTGTATACCGGTTGGCTGATGGTCGAGCATGTTGACGAGGTCGTAACGTTTGTGCCAGACCTGGCTGCCGGCGGCGGCGCGTTTAAGGTTCTGATCGCCGATCCGACATTGGGCACCAACATCCTCCAGGCCGACCCGGACCCGGATAGAACCATCGGGAAACCGGGCGCTGAGGGCGAAACGACCGTGCAAGACGCACTCCAAGACTACGCCGCGGCGAACATCGGGGCATATACTACGGCGATGGCGGCGATCAAGACCACACTCATGCAGGAGCTCGCACTGGGTGAGACCGCGTTTGTCGAGGTACCTGCGTTCTTCGCCTACCCCGGCGGCGAGACCCCAGATCCGGGCGACGACGACTACACGCAGGCTTACTCGCTGCTGCCGAATCTGGTCAACCTGCTCGTGGTCAACGGGCGCCTGATAGTCGCTGAGCCGTTCTACGACGATTTCAAGGGAGAGTTTGTTTCGCGATTGAGCGCGATCGGGTACCAGGAGGGGACGTCCGTCCGATTCATAGACGACTGGGAAGTGTACCACAAAGGGCACGGTGAGGTCCATTGCGGAACGCATGTGAAGCGCGCGCCTTCCCAGGTGGGCTGGTGGACTCACGAGGTTGACTGAATGTTTGCGCATGCCTTTGAATAGGCTGGGAGGTGCGGCGATGACACGAACGAATGGCCATGGATATGGACTCTGGGTAGCGTCCCTGCTTTTCGCGTTTGTTGCTTCAGCGCTGGGGGAGGCACAGACTCCGGTGACCAGGTCCTCAGAAGAAGGAGTGGTGGACACGGGGACGGGTAATCCTGAAATGATGCGCCTGTTCGCAATCTGCGTTGAAGAATCAGGGGAGGCATACCGAGAGGCGCGCGACAAGTTGCTTGAGTTCGGCCCCGGCCGGCTCGGGCCGATCGTAAAGCTCGCGTCTGAAGACACGGAGGACTGGCTCACCAGGATAGTTGTTGGTGCGCTCAAGACGCGACTGGAACGTCCAAGAGAGGGTGAGGCTTTTGACGCACAAATGGATGTGGTTCTGCGCACATCGCGTATTTCTCGCGCTCCCAACAAACCGAAGGCGGTGATGTTCATCAGCGGCGACATCGCACGTGTAGGGCGGACTACGAAGATGGAAGCCCTAGTGCTTTGTCACAGCTAAGCATTCGGGTTATCCTGCCTTCTTGTTCTTG
>CBDUZO010000191.1:0-2615 GCA_965371725.1 uncultured Phycisphaerales bacterium | reverse complement strand
ACCGCAGGAGGCCATCGCCCTGATCCGCGGTTCACCAGAGAATTAAACGGCCCTGCCGCCCGAACCCCCTTGCTTGCGTTGTCGGCCCGCCGGGGATAACGTATCCCGCCTGTGAAACAGCTTTGGCTCCCTTGTTGCATTGAGGTGTTGTGATGACCGTTGCCGCAAAGCCCGATTTCAAGGCCGTCGCCGTCGTCGATCCGGACATTCTGCCCGCCCTGCACGCGGAGGTCCGGCGGCAGCAGGAAACGCTCGAACTGATCGCGTCGGAGAATCACGTGTCCCAGGCCGTCCTCGAAACGCTCGGCTCCTGCTTCACGAACAAATACGCCGAAGGGTATCCGGGCAAGCGTTATTACGGCGGGTGCGACAACATGGACGCCGTCGAGGACTTCGCCCGTGAGCGGGCCAAGAAGCTCTTCGGTTGCGACGTCGCGAACGTTCAGCCGCACTCCGGCGCCTCGGCCAACCTGGCCGTCTACCTTGCGGTCTGCAGCCCCGGCGACACGATCCTCTCGCTCAGCCTGGCCCACGGCGGGCACCTTTCCCACGGCTTGAAGGTCAACGTCAGCGGTCTTCTCTACAACATCGTGCCCTACAAGGTGGACCGCGAGACCGAGCAGATCGACTACGCCGTGATCCGAGAGTTGGCGAGGGAGCACAAACCCAAGCTCATCATCTCCGGCGCGTCGGCGTATCCGCGATCGCTCGATTTCGACAAGTTCTCCGAGATCGCCGAGGAGGTCGGCGCGGTGCACATGGCCGACATCGCCCACATCGCCGGGTTGGTGGCTGTCGGGCTGCACCCGAGCCCCGTCCCAACCGCTCCAATCGTCACGACGACCACGCACAAAACGCTTCGCGGTCCGCGCGGTGGGATGATCATGTGCAAGGAGGACTGGGGTAAGAAGATTAACTCGCGCGTCTTCCCCGGTAGCCAGGGCGGACCGTTGATGCACTGCATCGCAGCCAAAGCCGTCGCCTTCGCCGAAGCGCTCAAGCCCGAGTTCAAGGTGTATCAACAGCAGATCCTCGACAATGCCCAGGCACTGGCGGAGGGTCTTTTGTCCAAGGGGAACCGGCTGGTCTCCGGCGGGACGGATACACACCTTATGCTGCTCGATCTTCGTCCCGCCTACCCGGACGTCACCGGTATGCAGGCGGAGGACTGGCTCGGCGAGGCCGGGATCATTGTCAACAAGAACATGATCCCCTTCGACGAACGCAAACCGACGCAGACCAGCGGGCTTCGCATCGGCACGCCCGCACTGACAACCCGCGGCATGAAAGAGGCGGAGATGACCAAGATCGCCGACCTGATCGACCGCGTACTGAGCACCCAGGGTGACGAGGCCGTGATCAAACAGGCGAGCGGCGAAGTGCGGTCCCTCTGCCAACAGTTCCAACTATATGAGTAGGCGCCTCGAACGGCGGTGTTTCTTCCTCCCCTCCTTGGCAAGAAGGGGTTGGGGGAGGTTCTTCACCGTTTGCGTGAACCCCCCTCTTTCCCCCATTGGTAAGGGGGGAGTAGGATGGACATCGTCCACCATGCGTGCCCGTTCTCCCAACGAGCCGCGGGTTTCAACCCGCGCGGAGTCTCCGATCGAATAAGACGTAGGGTGGGCACTGCCCACCGATGTCTCCCATGGCCTCGCGACGCAAATGGCGGGGAATCGTCAAGCCTCTCTCTCCGCTTCCGCTTGTAGGTCGCTCATCAAACGATCGAAGGCTTCCTCGAATGCGTCGTGGTTCTTCCAGTTTGAGAAGTCGGGGATGAAGTACTCGCGAACGTCGATCGCCAGGTCCCGCCCCGTGTCGGCGTCGAAGCACTGCCAGGCCTGAATCGTCTCGAAGTCCACGACTCGGATGGGAAAGAGGATACGGCGGTTCTCCTGCTTCTCGCGCTTGCGGGCCAGGCGAATCTCCGTTTTGACCCAGTCGCTGGCCATGCTGGCCTCGGAAAGAACGAGCAGGAGCTTATCGTAAACGCGGACGGCTTCGTCAATTTGCGGAAAGAGCTTCCGACCGCCTTTCAGGTCCTCCGGCGCATACCAGACGCGCAGCTTTTTGTCGCGCATCCGTGAGCAAAGTCGTTGGCAGAACTCCTTGTCCTCACTGCTGTGGCTCAGGAAGCAGGAATAGAACTCGATCGGGCTCATCGAGCCGATCAGGCTCGGCAGGTATTCGATCATCGCGTCGGGCACACCGCACCCGCGAAGAAAGGACTCCGGAATCTTCCCCTTGGACTTGATCAGCGTATCCACGCCGACCGAGCTAGGTATAAGGTGACCCACGGAATCAAGGCCTTGCGCCTCCGAGAGATCCGCATCGGCGAATGTAGTGCCTGCCAATAAAGCGCGCTCAAACGATGCTCCGGCCAGCTTGCAGTGGCGGAAGACCGCGAAGTGCAGAGAGGTAAAACGGAGGTCGGCGCCGGTCAGGTCGGCGCCGGTCAGGTCGCCGTGGGCCAGCATAGCTTCCGACAGGTCGGCGTGAGCCAAGTCGGCGTGAGCCAGGTCGGCGCCGTCCAGGCAAGCGCCGCTCAGGTCGGCGTTGGCCAGCTTAGGACCCGCAATGAAATAACTGTATCAAGTCATCTCTTCCGTCTTGGTCGA
>CBDUZO010000190.1:0-2619 GCA_965371725.1 uncultured Phycisphaerales bacterium | reverse complement strand
TGTTCGCGGTCAGCTCGGGTTTGGAATGCCGCATCGCAGCTTGAGCCGTACGGAGCGAAACGCCGGCAGCGGACAGGTGGGTGCCAAACGTTACTCTGAGCGCGTGAACATCGACGACGCGGTTTCGCTCGTCACGCTTGGGGATGCCTGCGGCAGCGAGGTCACGGTCGAGGATACGCGCCAGCCCGGAAGGGATGTGGAACAACGGAGTAGAAGCCGGAAGGCGCGTCGGTATCGGCTTGCGGCTCTTACGGGCATCTTCCTGCAATTCTCCGAGCCGCTCCTCAAGCCACAAGGACAGATCAGCGGCCAAGTCCGCCCTCAGAGGGATGTTCGAGCCTTGGCGGTTCTTCTCGTCGGCGGCATTCAGGATGGCGTACGCCACGCGACCACCGAAGTCGAGTTGGCCGACGGTCAGTGACGCCAGCTCCCCCTTCCTGAGGCCGGTCAAGACGAGCGCCTTGTACGTCAACGCACGCTCGTACCCGGTTCGTTCCAGTCGGGCGATCGAATCAGGATTGTCGTTGAGCGCTCCTCGCGCCTGCTCCGCGGCTGTCTCGATGTTCTCGGGTGTCAGAGGTTTGCGCTTCCACGTTGCACGGCTTCGAGGTGATCGCTTGGGATCCGCCTTGGCCGCCATGATCTCGCGGCCGAATTCAGCCAGAGGGCGCAGACGTGCGACCGTAAGGAGACGCATCAGCTCCGCCTCCGTCAGTGCCCGACGCTGATGTCGCCGGTCCACGTTCTGGTCAGCCCGCGGAACGTCGCCGAAGGGGTTGTGCGTCAGCCGATGCGTGCGGCGGCACCAGTTGCCGAAACAGACGGCGGCTTCGCGGTAGGAGTTGCGGGTTGATGCGGCCATGCCGGCATCGGCCTGTTCGACGAGCCACCGCTCGATGGGACCGGCTGACATCTTGTTGAGCTTGGAGAAGCGGCAATCACGAGCCAGCCGCTCGAGTCGACGGCGAAGCATCGAGATGCGGCGCGGATCGCCTCCCCTGGCCCGGAGGTGCTGCGTCCGTCATGTTTGGCGCGGCGTCGATGGTGACGGTGTCGCCGACCTGCTTCAGGACGCTGGCGGTCGCTTGTTGCTCAGCCAGCGTGAAAGTCTGGCGCGTAAGCGACGACGCGCCGTTTCGCTTCGGCTTGGTCAGCGTGATCGAATCCGATCCGCCGTCTTTTTTGACCACGGTGCGAATAAGCTGAGTCACGACAAGCGGCGGCAGGTTGAGCTTACGCAGCACTATCCGGGTTCGGCGGCTTTCTTGTCCCTGCTGGTTCAGATCGCTGATCGACTCGCCGTAAGTTTCCTGTAATTGCTTGTCGAGAATCGTGAAGTTCTCGGTGGAGAGGTACACGCGAGCCTTCGTGGTGTTGTCCGGCACCTGACGCAGGCAACGAGTCGCAGCTTGGAGAACGAAGTTGTTGGAGGTGCGGAGTTTCCTTGCCAAGGCGCAGGCAAAAAGGCTTGGACAGTTCCAGCCTTCGGTTCCCTTGTTGACGAGTAGGATCACGCGGCGGGGCGAGCGGGGATCATTCAGTCGATTAAACTCGTCGATGTCCGCCTGCTTGGTCAGTTCCGAGTCGGAAGTATTCACCAGACAGATGGCCGGGCTTTGCCCGATCTTGGTCAGGGCATTCTCGATGGCGGGCTTGAGCGCCTTGAGGTCGTCGGTCTGAGGAAAGTAGATGGCGAGTTTTGACTGCGCACCGCTGGGCAGCTTGACATCGCCATAGTCCTTGAAGAAGTCTTGAATCACATGCTCGACATAGGTTTTCGGATCGCCGTCGAAATCAAATGCGTGGATGTTGCCCGCAAGGTCTTTGAGGTATCCGTCGGCGATCCCCTGCGACAGGCCGTACCAGAACACGACACCCCTGAGCGGCTGGCGTTGGAAGAATGGCGTCCCCGTCGTGTTCACCACGCAAACAACATTCGTGTTTGCCGCAAGGTAGTCCACGGTCTTGCGTACCTTCTTCAATCCGGTGTCCATGGATTGCCCGTAAGTGTGGTGGGCTTCGTCACTGAACACGGCAAGGTGTGGAAGGCTGGCGATGGCTTGGAGTCGAAGGTTGGCGACCTCGGCGCGAGCATCATCGTCGGCGTTGCCGAAGAGCGTGCCGATGTCAGCCTTGCGAATCGTCTCCTTCTGAATCCGAATCTTCTCCGTGTTGGTGACCACCACATTGAACGACGAGCCACGAATGACGGGGATGTCCTTCTCGCCATCGCGCGTGAATGTCAGCTTGATGGACGCCCAAAATGGCTTGTGCAAGCGGGGCGGAAGGATGCGGTCGTAGGGAATTTCGGCAAGCTCGCGCAGGGATTCGATGATGGTCTTGCCCGGCGCGAATACAAGGGCGTTATGGACGAACGGGCCGTCGGGGTACTCCATCGCCATGGCGAACTCGGTGGCAAAGATCGCTCCGATCAGCACGGTCTTGCCCGCGCCCATCGCTAAGTCATCGGGCAATAATAACTCATCGGCTTATGGCTTTATCGGGCTGAATGGTATAGTTCCAGTCATCGCCGTGATATGAGTCTGGTACCAAGTTGACGCGCGCTAGCTCTTTGTCACTCACTTTGATCTTAGTAGCGTATTTTCTCTTGTCTAGCTG
>CBDUZO010000189.1:0-2735 GCA_965371725.1 uncultured Phycisphaerales bacterium | reverse complement strand
AGTTATCGAATACGATCGGCCAATTTCTTGAGCTTACTTTGCGCTGTAGTGCTAGAACAAGTTCTGTTTTCGTGAAGCGGTGAAACAGCCCTTTTCTCCTGGGTTTCTCGCCCCGTGCCCGCTACACAAATTCGGAGAGTGCTATAGCACCAAGTTCTATTCTGCTGTGGCGTCCGAATCCCGGAGTCCCCTGGAGATTCTCGGTCGTCGACCGGTCTGCCCTGCCAGCAGGCTCGCGGCCCGGAGGTGTTCGTACGGCAAAAGGGACGGTAGTCCTACACATGCGTCTTGGTCGCGCGCTGGGCGCCGCGGTACTGTTCCAGCAGGGCGCGGTCGGTAAGGCGCTCCGGCGATCGGCGTCCTAGAAACGCCACCTGCGAAGCGGCGTCCAGTCCGGCCGGCCCGTCCACCAGCAAATGGTCGAAGTACTTCAGCCAGAAGGCGGTCACGTGCGCGAAGTACTTCATCATCGTCCACCCGCGGCGCGAGCGGCAGAAGCTCTGCAGGAATGCCCGATACGTCCATGCAAGGACCGTACCCGGCCCCATGACCGCGCCCGCTCCAAACCTCCTCGAATTCGCGAAAGAGCCGACGATGGGCGAGCGGCGTGAACCGCAGAAAGTCATAGCGCCCCGCGTGTACGGGCTGCATGAAGGCGGTCTCGGCGTAGACCAGTCCGTTGTCCTTGAGCACGCGGTGAATCTCGGCGACGCAGCGAAACGGGTCGATCACATGTTCGAGCACCGCCTGGACGATCACCGCGTCGAAGCCCCCGTCCTGAAACGGGAGATCGTGACAGTCGCAGACGATGACCGTCTCATCGCTGAGATACACGTCGCTTGCGACGAAATCGAACGCGGGATCGTGCAGGATCGTGTCAAGCCCCTGGCCGACCAGGCCGCCTCCTACGATCAGGATCAGGGGGCGCTCGCTGCGCTCCCGCAGAAGCTCGGCAAAGCGTCGGTAGTTCCCGCGCGAGCGGATGTTCTTGCTGATGCGCGGGCCGTATCGCTGGGCGAATCGACTCAGGGAGCCGGGCGTGCTACGCCGCTCGGCCTGCCGTGCCTCGATGATTCCGTCGGGGTCGAAGATACTCTTCGCGGCGCTGATGAGCAGTGGGATTCCCTCGAACACCCGGAACGTCTCGGCACAGGCAGCGTCGCTGCACGCGAAACCATCGCCTTCGCGCCGGAGCGGGGCGCGACAGGCGGGGCAGCAGCACCGCTCGATGACCCGCGGCGGGATACTCAACTCGGCCTGCGTCAACGACAATCTCCACAGCGGACGCGCTCAGCCCGACTCAGTCGATGAAACTTGCGGCGCATCTTCGTAATTCGCCACTCTCGATCGTGGCCTGCTCGAAGCGGGGTGCTACATGCGATAGAGACCGTGGCCGACCTTCTTGGCCGTCTTCATCTTTGGGAGCATGTTGCTGATGGCCTTGGTCAAGTTCTTGGCCTTGGTCTTGTAGCCGGCCTTGACGACAGCCACCGACAGAGCCCGAGGCGTCATCGCTGCGCGCCGCGAACGCATTACCTTGGTGACAACGTCCCTCAGTGAGCCGGGGCGACCTTCACGGGTCGTTTTGCGCGCTTTGGGTCCAGGCTTCCTCTTCCTCCTTGTCACGGTGGTCCCGCCCATGACCTTCATGGCTTCCACGATCGCGCCGATCTGCCCATCCAGCGACTGGCGCGCCTCGATAAGACCTGCATGGTAAGTCTGCATGTCGGCGAATACCTTCGCTCCCTCGTTTCCTGTCGGCGCGCTCAACGAGACGGCACGCGTGACGCGTCTTGCGCGTTTCTTCGTGACTTTGCGCTTCACACGCTTCTTCACTCCAGCCTTGCGACTACCCGGCTTGCTGTGGATTGCGTTCATATGCCTTGCCAGATGAGCCTTCATGGAGAACGTGCGTGAGCACTTCGGACACTTGAATTTCTTTGCCATTTTTTGAGTCTCCTGTAGCAGTTTCCGGTATTGCGTATCACATTGCCCTCCTGCGTTTCCCCTCAACAAGGGGGGAGAAGGTGGGCGTCGCTACACGTCTTCGGAAAACGGTGTAAAGTTAGGAACACAACGGCGGAGAGAGTACACGCTCCTCGGCACAATGGCAATACAGGTTTTTCCTGGAAATACGAGAAACGCCGTTTCAGAATCTCTGAAGTCCTTGGAGGAGCGTCGGCAAGGAGACTACCCTACATTTCAGAGATGGTATTCCGCCATAGGCGCTGTTGCGGAAACTGTTCCTGCCTGCGTGGGGCCGAGGCTCATCCGCGAGAATCCTGCCGTGCGAGGCCTCGCGCAAGACTTTGCCACAACCCAACGACGAGCGCAGCAACGACAATGGCCACCGCGGGCTCACATGGCGTGCGGTAGCGAACCTCGATGTGTGTCACACAATAGATCAATGAGAAGGAGACGATGACGGCCAAGAGCCATCGCAGTTCGGGCTTCATCCCGTGGATGAGTAGAATCCCCCATGCGAGGATAGCCGTCTCAAACATCAAAAAGAGGGCTCCCGCGGATCGAAACGGCCCTCCCGGCCATCCACCCTTCCCCGGCGCGCTATGGCTGAACAGCGTGGCGAACCAGTAGTCAACCGTCCGAACGGCCACAAGCCCGGCAAAACGGAGCGGATCCACCTTGATCGCCTCCAGGGATCGGTCCATGCAGTCTTTAATATGGTTCTCCTCCCAAAAAGTTACTGACGTAACCCCTTGAAAGACAAGGACATC
>CBDUZO010000188.1:0-2782 GCA_965371725.1 uncultured Phycisphaerales bacterium | reverse complement strand
CCTCAGTCAGGCCTGCATCCTGAGTCGGGTCCCCTGTTAGCTGCCCCGTCGGCTGACCGTTGTGCATCCAGTTAGCGAACCGGGCCGCGTCGTTCCAGGAAACGTAGTTCACCGGGCGGTCGACCCAGTCAGCTTCCGTCCCGCTTGGACGTCCGCTGAAGTCGTAGGTCGAACTTCCCGCATTCCACGTGATCTGGCAACCGTAGGAATTGCTGTCCATGGAGCCGTTGTAGAGCACGTATGGATTCGATCCCGCCGGGTCCACCGCGTTTAGGAAATCCCGGTACTGCCCGGCGGTCACTTCGAACGTGCCGATTCTGTAGACGTAGTCCACGGCCCCGCAGACGCGGTCCGGCCCGTACCCACCTGCGCCTTCACCCGAAAGCTCGCCCTCATTCCCCGGATTGCCGACGGTGACCCACGCGATGCCGCCCTCGCACTCATCCGGGATACCGTTACCGTTGGCGTCGATGCTCGTTGTCGGGAACAGCGACAAATCATCATAGTAGAACCCGCTCGAATCGGGGCTGTACAGGTCAATCGCGCCGATACTCAGCGAGCCGCCGCTATTGGTCCAGGTGTGCACACCCAGAAGCACATCGTCGTAGTAGATCACGGTCCGGTCATACTCGAAGTTGATCTCGACGCGAATCTCGGCCCAAGCGTCGGTGACCAGTGGAAGCGTGCTCATCGCCTCACTGCTGCGGATGGTCCCTGACGCGTTATCCATCGTGATCGTAACCGCCCAGGTCGTCCCGGCGCCGCCGTCGGTGTAGTCGGGGTTGACGATGAAGTAGGCCGTGCCCGTCATGTCGGAGGGGATGTAGACCCATGTGGTGAGTACCCAGTAGTTCGAGACACTCTGGTCATAGCCGGTGAACACGTGGACCGTATCATGCGCGGCGATCTCCAGCGACTTCGACCCGCCGGACGTGTGGTTTTGCTCCGTCGTGACGGTCCCAAGCGCGCCGGGATCACCGCCCCATGCCTCCCATCCGTTGCCGCTGATCGGACCGAGTGCATAGCTCTCGAAATCATCGCACCAGGCGGCGCCGCCCGTCGCCGTCTCCGAGCAGGAGCCGTCTCCCGGAGGTGGAACAACCACCTCCGTCACCTGACACTCGTCCGGCACATTGTCCGGCTGACAGTCGGCACTGGTGCCAAGGTCGATGTCACACTCGTCCGGATAGGCGTTGCCGTTGCAGTCTTCGCTCGTGCCGTCCCAGATATCCTGATAATCCGGAACGAGGTTGTCATTGCAGTCGGGGTCTGCCGGGTCCCAGGGCTCGATGTATCGGATCAGTTGCTCCACCATCGGATCGCAACCGTCCCACGTGCAATAAAGACCGTCGATGACGTACCAGACCGTGGCTGAGCCACCCCATCCGTAGTTCATGTGGTACTCGTTCTGCGGGCTGTCTCGCCAACCGTCGCACACGATGGCATGGCGGTGGATCGTGTAGAGCATCGGGCGGTCGGCGTTGATCTCGGTCTGAACGATTCCGAACCAACCCTCGGGCGTGTAGTCGGAACGGTTCTCGGTGTCCACTCCGGGAGCGTAGCGGAAGTACTGCCGGAAGATCATCGCGGTCGGGTGCATATAGGCCCCGGAGGCGCAGACACCGTAGTCCATGTCGAATGCCACGCCGACTTCGTAGCACAGTTCCGCGAGGGCGTCCTCCTGATCGGGCGTGCAGCCGAGGGAGCAGTTGTCGGGAATGTTGGCCCAGTCATAGGCGTCGGAGAAGTCGGCGTACAAGTTACCCGCGCCGGGATAGGGCGAGCCACTCCCGCAGGAATCATCGCCATCCCAGTAGTACGTGTGGTTACCCGCGCCGTTGGGGGGCCACTGATGATAGTTCATAAGCTGGGCGGCTGCCGTTGCGACGCACCCCACGATGGTACGTCCGCCGTCACCCATGGGGCAGGAGTTTTTGTAGGGCACGCCTTGATCCCAATCACTGGTCAGGAGTGGGCCAACCTGGGCGCGGGACATGCGGCTTCCCGATTCGAGGCTTCTTGTGAACGCATCCGGCTCGAGCTGGTAACGATCCCACTCGGTTCGGTTCCCCGGATCGAGCAGTACGGCACCGGTGGAAGGCTGACTCGCCTCCAGACTGCCGTACCTCCACCGGTACAGCCTCGTCCGATCCGCCAGAACATCCCGGAAAAGCTGAGCGAAGCCCTCCGTCTCGGTCAGGTCCAGGCGGTGCCTCTCGGAGTATCCCTTGACCGGCGGAAGCTCCTTGAGTGACGGAACGATGACGTAACCGTTGGGGGCGATCGAGTAGCAGCGCCCGAGGAGATCACCGTTTACGACAATGTCCTGGACTTCCACGATCTTGGGCTCGGTATCGCCCGCCCACGATCCTTGCTCGTGGACCATGGTGGACAGCCAGTTCAGACAAACCAGCTCCATCTCGTCCGATGTGGCGACCTCCGCCCGCACTTCTCGCACGGAAGACGCGACGAATCCGACAGCAAGAACGATCGCAAGAACGGTAGTAACGCGCATTTGAGTGCCCTCCGGTTAGTACTCTGATGCCCTGTCATCCGTCGACCGACAGGTTGCGAACGGTCCCAGACCTGTGCCGCTGCTCTTGAGCAGTGCAGAGCTGACACCTAACAGCCTGTTGAACAACGCGGGCTCCGCCACAATCGTGTAGCGTCACCCCTCGTGGGTGACGCCTGGACGGCGCTTCGCCGCCCACGAGGGGCGGCGCTACATTTTTGGTTCTCCTCCCAAAAAGTTACTGACGTAACCCCTTGAAAGACAAGGACA
>CBDUZO010000187.1:0-2937 GCA_965371725.1 uncultured Phycisphaerales bacterium | reverse complement strand
CACAGAGAGGCCCGTGACCTTGCCGGGCGGGTGACGTATCTTCGCCGTGGGCCGGACGGCAGTGAGATCATGACGGCCCTGTACGATTACGGCGATAATGACGACGGGCTTGTCGATCACATCACCTACGGGAACAACGCGTCCGTCTGGTATGAGTATGACGACGCGCGCCGCCTTGAGAAGATCATCCACCGGGATGGTCAGACCCCCGCGCCCACGGAGTTTCTCATCCTCGAATATGAGTACACCGACCGCGACGAGGTCGCCCAAATCAGCGGGTATCACGGCAGCTTGGACCCGGATGTCGTCGATTTCACCTATGACAATCGTGGGCGGCTGATTCGGGAAAAGCGGACGGAGGGACCGCTCCCCACCGACGTCTACGACATCACCTACGAGTATGACAACGGTGGGAATCGGACCGCCAAGGAGGACGCGGTCAGCAACACGCGCGTCGAATACCACTACGACCTCGAGGATCCCAGCGAATATGACAGCAAGAACAATCAACTGATGTACTATCAGGAGTTCGACACGAGCGGACCGGGCGATCCCGTGCTGGTCTCGACGACCTGGTATTACTACACGTTCATGGGCAACGTTGAGCGCGTCGTGACCAGTGCCAAAGATTCGGACGTTTGCGAGTCAACATGGTTCCGCTATGCCGTGAACGATCAGACAGCGACGATGATCATCGGCGAGACGTGGAACTGGAACGGCGTCGACCCTCCCGATCCGCAGAGCTACGACATCACTTACGGCCGGGAGTTCCGGTACGATCAGGCGAGGGCGAGGTACCTGACGCACGTGCTCGATCCGGATGACCTCGAGGACGGGAACCTTACCACGGTGTCGAAGGTGTGGTCCGACTACGACGGTGACGTGATCTATGGTGATTACACCGTCGACGGCGGCACCGCGACGAACATCCGCTCCTATGAGCCGGGGATGGGGAAGGTCGAGCCGTGGACGTCGGTGGGCGCGGCGAGTACGAGCTGCTATCATACGGACATGCTCGGCACGACTCGGTACATGACGACGCCCGACGACGGCCAGGGTGGTGGCGGTGGCCGTGCCACTGGTGGCCTCGCGACCGGCGGTGTCACGTACACGGCATTCGGTGAACGGATCTGCACCTTAGATGATTCATGTGGCCCGACTGATCCGGACCCACGCTACGGCTACGCCGGTGCGCACGGTTACCGCGCGCAGGATACCGCCGAAGACCCCGGCAGCGATCCCGTCCCCTTCCTCCACGTCGGGCACCGCTACTACGACCCCGCCATCGGCAGATTCCTCCAACGCGATCCGATTGGTATCTGGGGCGGGTTGAACGTTTACACCTATGCGCAGAACGCGCCAACGAATCGCGTCGATGCGGACGGACAGGGGTGGTTCGCTGCGATCGTCGTCATAATCATTGTTGTGGCCATTGTGAACGAGATCATTGATGTGGTGAAGGCGGCCCTTCAGGCTCAAGGTGTGAGCAACCTCGGCCCGGACAGGAGCGCACAGAACCAGATGGACGTTGACCAGTTCATTGACGCAGTTGGGCCTCAGCGCGCCGCGGATTTCCAGAATAGTCTGGAGGGTATCCAGGGAATCATCGAAACAGTTCCAGGTACGACGATAACAGGAGATGCGCAACCGCCGACTGACGCAGGCGGTGCCGGGCTGTGGATTGCGACAGAATGCGCTGGAAGACTCCAGTATCAAGGGAACTGATGAGACCTGTCCGGTTCCAGTGTATCGGGCGAGCCTGCGTTGATTGAGTGCCCACTGAGGCCGGATCATGGGAGGATGGACCGCCATGAAGCCCTTGCGGAAAAGAAACGCAGTTGTGATTGCGGCAGCGGTTGCGGCTCTCCTTTGGGCTTACACACTGAGCATGCTCGCCAATCACTTCACCTCTGCAAGGGAACAGGAGGCGGCAAACCTGGAGGTATGGCAGGCGCGCCACGACGCGGGACGCGCGGCTCTGGAACGTCAGGACTATGGCACGGCGGAGTCTTTCTTGGAAGAGAATCTCCGCTTCGCCGAGGATCTTGATTGGCCGGGGGACTCCTATGTCGACGGGAGCGCATTTGCTTTGGGGCGATGCCTACGCGACGGAAAGACGCAACCCAGGAAGGCAAGGATGCTTTTTGAGCGATGCTTGGCGATACGTGAGGCGAATGACGGAACTGACTCAATCACTCTGATGCCATCCTTGCGGCATCTTTCCGAGCTCTGCCTGGAGTTGGGTGACATTGACGCCTCGCTTGCGTATGCGCAGCGTGATCTCGCCATCCGAGAACACGCATTCGGAATCGGCGATCGGCAACTGTTCGGCAGCTTAACGAACGTAGCAGCCGCGCTCGAGCGACAGGGGAAGTATGCAGCAGCACTTCCGTTTCGCGAGCGAATCGTGGTATTGGAACGCGAGCTCTATCGCGATAAGACCTTTGAGTTTTCCAGGGCGCTATACGAGCAAGCTGAGATTCTGCGCATTCAAGGCGAGTATGCTACTGCTGAACCCGTGTATCGACAATCAGTCAGCCTCCTTGAAGCGCAAGGCACGCTGTGGGCGATCAGCTTGAAAGGGAAGGCTGCTCATGGATGGACTGAGGTTCTGCGTGGGCTGGGACGAACGGAAGAGGCTGACACTCTTGAGGCCAAGACGATGCGGATGCAGTCGGAAGAGCTTCCCGGCGAGTGACGAAGTGCTCGAGACCGACGTCTACGACATCAGATACGAGTACGACAACGGTGGGAATCGGACCGCCAAGGAGGACGCGGTCAACAACACGCGCGTCGACTATTATTACGATAATGACGACCCCGACGCGTATGACAGCAAGAACGACCGGCTGATGTACTATCAGGAGTTCGATACCAGCGGGCCGGGCGATCCCGTGCTCGTCTCGACGACCTGGTATTACTACACGTTCATGGGCA
>CBDUZO010000186.1:0-3017 GCA_965371725.1 uncultured Phycisphaerales bacterium | reverse complement strand
AAACAGGCATTACCGGGGCGATTCTCCAGTAACTAATTCGGAGGAGAACCAAAAAGATGGGGAACGGATCACTGAAACGAGAGGCTGCGTTCCCCGCTCTTCGCTGTTGGCGAAGGATGGGGGACGCTTGCGCGCACGTTCGGCTACGTGCACGACCTCGCAAACGGCATGAACATCCGCTCCAATGAGCCGGGGATGGGGAAAGTTGGGTGGATCGAGGACCCGAACGAACTGGACCCGACAACGGTTCAATATTATCATACGGACATGCTCGGGACGACGCGTTACATGACCACGCCCGACGACGGCCAAAAGGAACGTGGCGGTGCTGTTACCGTTCATCGCCATTAAAGGAAAGAGGAATACGCGGATATGAAGTTACGATCCGGACAGAAAGACAGGCGAAGTGAAAAGGACCATAACAATGCGATATAGCGTAATGATTATTGTGCCCTTGGCTTTCGGCCTCTGGGTTGGAGCGGTTGCTCTCGGTACTGGTAGGAGTGAAGGCACTTCCACATCCGACGAAGTCAGGGCGAGCAAGTTCGTAGTGGTTGATGATGGCGGAAGGAGGCGTGCCGAGTTCGGTGTCATGGAGGACGGCGGTGCAGCAATGGTAGTCTGGAACGCGAAGAAAAGCACAGCTGTATCAGTGGGTATGGATTATTCCGGGATGCCACGCATAGCTTTCGAAAACAGCGAGGCGCAGAGTCTCTTGGAACTGGCCATGATAGAGGACAAGTATCCAGCGTTCATCATGAGTGACGCTAAAGGCCGGCGGCGGTTGGGGATCGTGATTACGGACACCGGAATGGTCAGCCTGGCGCTCTACGACACAAAGAAGCAGAATCGATGTGCTGTCTCTCTAAATGGAGATGGGGATCCACAGATTGTCCTGAGAGACCCCAAGGGGAATGTTCGAGCAAGACTTATGCTGGACGATAAGGGGACATGCGCACTGGACCTCTTGAATAGCGAGGATCAGGGGCGCATCGTGTTTCAGGTTGATTCCCAAGGCACGGCCGATGGGGCAGTCTTTGGACGGGACGGCAAAGCTACCTGGTCGGCACGAAGACCTTAGTTTTGGGCTCTTCCGCAGAATCTGTGGGTGGCAGAATCGGTCGCTCGGACCTCGGGGAGCCCGTCCGCAGGCCGCCTGCGTCACACCCTATCGGACGTCGCCCGCTCCCCACCGACGTCTACGACATCACCTACGAGTATGACAACGGTGGGAACCGGACCCTCAAGGAGGACGCGGTCAGCAACACGCGCGTCGAGTATCATTACGACCTCGAGGACCCCGACGCGTATGACAGCAAGAACAATCAACTGATGTACTATCAGGAGTTCGACACGAGCGGGCCGGGCGATCCCGTGCTGGTCTCGACGACCTGGTATTACTACACGTTCATGGGCAACGTTGAGCGCGTGGTGACCAGTGCCAAGGACTCGGACGTTTGCGAGTCAACATGGTTCCGCTATGCCGTGGACGATCAGACGGCGACGATGATCATCGGCGAGACGTGGAACTGGAACGGCGTCGACCCTCCCGATCCGCAGAGCTACGACATCACTTACGGCCGGGAGTTCCGGTACGATCAGGCGAGGGCACGGTACCTGACGCGCGTGCTCGATCCGGATGACCTCGAGGACGGGAACCTCACCACGGTGTCGAAGGTGTGGTCCGACTACGACGGGGATGTGGTTTATGGGGATTACACGGTCAGCTTCACCGTTCCGACGAACGTCCGCTCCTACGAGCCGGGGATGGGGAAGGTTGAGCCGTGGACGTCGGTGGGCGCGACGAATACGAGCCACTATCATACGGACATGCTCGGCAGCACGCGCTACATGACAACGCCCGACGACGGCCAAAAGGAACGTGGCGGTGCCACTGGTGGCGGACTACCGACGGAGGGTGCCACGTTCACGGCATTCGGCGAGCGCATCTGCACGTTGGATGACTCATGTGGCCCGACTGATCCGAACCCGCGCTACGGCTACGCCGGAGCGCACGGTTACCGCGCGCAGGACACCGCCGAAGACCCCGGCAGCAATCCGGTCCCCTTCCTCCACGTGGGCCACCGCTACTACGACCCCGCCATCGGCAGATTCCTCCAACGCGATCCGATCGGAATCCGCGGTGGGCTGAATGTGTATGAGTATGTTCGTAGCGCGCCGACTTCTGCCGTGGACCCAAGCGGCTTATGGGATTGGTTCGAGGCGATCAAAGGAGGCGGAGTGGCTGCCATCGGAGGGCTTGTGATAATCGGTCTGGCAGGACCTGTAATCACACCCGGTGTAATCGCCGGCGCATGCGCCGTCACTATTGCCGGATTTGCAGGGGGAGGGCTTGAAGAGGAGGACCTTTACTCCGACAGGTCCGGGCCGCCGCCCAGGGGACGTTGTACACGAGGATGTCACAACGAGGGGTGGCCAGAGGACTGACCCGAACGCTCTTTGGACACGGCGAGTCCCAGTTCATGCGTGACATCGGCCGTCATTACATTGCTCTGTTCCCCGAGCTCAAGTCGTTCACAACGGATGCTGCCCGGAAAGGAGCGATGCGCAAAGCAAGCGAGGGTATTTACGTGAGTGGCTCCCTGCTGGGCGGGCTTGCACTGTTCATAGGGTTACGGTGTGCAAAAACGGTGCAAGAACTTACGGGACTCGCCGGATTGCTGCTGCTCCTATTGTTCGGCGCGATCTGCGGTCTGAGCGGTTTCGTCTTCGTCTTCGTCGGGCGCAGGCGGATACGACGCTCTTTGCGCGCACAACTTAACACGCATGGGGTCCCAACCTGCATGTGCTGTGGGTATGACCTGCGCGGACTGGATGACACACGTTGCCCTGAGTGCGGCGTGGCATTTGTCCTCCCGGACAGCGGGCATGCACTTGGCCAGGAGAGAACACAATCGGAAGAGTGCGGTGGACGTACACCTTGATTGTTGCCATCGTGCGTATGGGCGGGCGGCACAGTTGGCTGGATAATCCTCGGCGGGTTCGGCAGGTTCAGG
>CBDUZO010000185.1:0-3026 GCA_965371725.1 uncultured Phycisphaerales bacterium | reverse complement strand
CGATGGTGGGCCATGCCCACCCTACAATCCTCGAACAACCGCCCGTCCCCCATCCATGAAGCAGCGTTTGTCAAGCCGCCGGTGGCTGTGGCTTAACGACCCGTGACCGTTCTTGTATAGCGAGTCGCGGGCGGGACGTGTCACGACGTTGTCGGGAGCCCGCGCGCACGTCCGCGCGGGCGAGAAGCCACGCGGATCGGATAAGCGCGATCCTCACGAAACACGGTACCACCCGCTCTACTTGCCGCAACACTGCTTGTACTTCTTCCCGCTACCACATGGGCATGGGTCGTTTCGTTGCGGCTTGGCGTCCACCTGAATCGGCTCGACAGGCGGCGGCAGCGCATCCTCGTCCTCGCCGGGGACCTGCTTCTCGTGGTCCTTCCGGCGTTTTTCTCTCTCGCGGAAGCGATCCGCGTCACTGTCCGATCGCTTGGCCATGGTCAGGTGCTCCTCAACGAGTCCCACAATGAAGCTCGGCGCCACGGTCGCCGGCCCCGCATCCGTTCATGATCCTACCATATATCGACGCGTTCGGCACGACCCCGACCGCTCAGCTTCCTGTTCGACGGGCGACGGAGGTTTTTTCCCTGTGCAACGCCGCAACTGATGGTTACACTCCCCCTGCCGTGGGCAGGGCGATCGTAACAGGGTGAAGGGCTAGCCGTGTCGCCGCGCATGCGCCTTATCGTATCCATCGTCGCACTGATGGCCGTCTTCGTGATCGGGACAGCCGGCTACCGGATCATCGAGGCTGAGCAACACCCCACGCTCCTTCAGGCCGCCTACATGACGGTCATCACCGCCACGACGGTCGGGTTCACGGATCACGTGTGGGAGCTGAGCGACGCCGGGCGACTCTGGACCATCGGCGTGATCGTGGTGGGAATCGGAACCGTCTCCATCGCCTTCACGTCGCTCATCGCCCTTTTCGTCAGTGGGGAGTTGCGTTCGTTTCGGGAGAAGAAAAAAATGGAATCGGCGCTCCACGAAGTGAGCAACCACGTGATCATCTGCGGATACGGTCGTATGGGTGCCCTGATCGCCCGGGACCTCAACCGCCGCGGCGTTCCGACTGCGGTGGTCGAGCTCAAGCCCGAAGCCGCGGATGGCCTGCTTGACGCACGGATCACGCACGTCATCGGCAACGCCACGGAGGAAGAGGCGCTGTAGCGCGCGGGGCTGGCGCACGCTCGTTCGCTCGTGACCGTCCTCCCACACGACGCGGACAACATCTACGTCACGCTGACGGTCCATACGCTTCGTCCCGAGCTACGGATCGTCGCTCGCGCCGAGCAACCCGCCACCGAAGCCAAGCTCAGACGGGCAGGTGCCTCGCGCGTCATCTGCCCACAGGTGATCGGAGCCACGCGAATCGTCAATGTGCTCACCCGCCCGAACGTCGTCGACTTCGTCGATATCGCCCACAAGGGTGTCGACCTCGAGATGGACGAGTACTTCATCAGCGAGTCATCGCCGCTGGTCGGCAAGATGCTTCGTGATTCCCGCCTCCGCGAGACCACCGGCGCAATGGTCATCGCAATCAAACGGGCCGACGGCGAGACGCTGTTCAATCCCGGACCCGACGCGACACTCCAGGCCGACGACACGCTGATCCTGATCGGCCCGGGCGACCTGTCCAGCCGGTTTGACGGGATCTAGTGCCGTTTCCAGAAAGGTTGTTCCGCTTTCTTCCCCCCTTACGAAGGGGGAATCGAGGGGGGTTCCTGCAGACGGAGAAGAACCTCCCCCAGCCCCTCCTTGTCAAGGAGGGGAGGAGGAAACACCGGTACCTTTCTGGAAACGGCACTAGAGCAGCCAACGGATAGGCGGGCCGTCGCCTATCCCCACGACCAGGCGAACCGGTCCTTGAAATGGTGGTAGTACAATCCTATCGCTCGAAGCGCAACGATCTCCAGGTACAGCTCAATCCCGACGATCAGGGCAGTTCCCAACAGCCCGCCGGGCGCGAACTCGATCATCGGTAGAATGAACGAAGTCCCGAAGACGATGGCCACCGTGAGCAGGTAGACGGGAAACGTCTTGACGATGGTGACGACCATGAGATCCACGCGGCTCACTGTTGCGAACCCGCCAAGCGCAACACACAGAACAAGCAACGGCCAGATGAACATCCCCAGCAGGGCAAGGGCAACCGCCGCAATCGCCCCACCGGCAGCCAACCCTTGCACCATACCGCCAAGACCGTCGGTCATCAGGACCCGCAGTTCATCAAAGATCGCAAGACCCGCGCCCGTGACCCCAACTACAAAAAGAACGACAAATGCCGGGATGAGTACGACCAGCCAGCTTGCTATCCATTTGACCAGTGGAAGAAGGATGCCTTCGTACAAGCCTCCCTCGGGATTGAAGCCCGGGAGGTCCCCCTCTCCGGCGGCTGCGTCCTCGATTACGGAGAATCGGTAGGCACAATACCACCCGATGATAATGATCGAGCCGATAAGCCCAAGGCATCCGGCAGCGGAAAGCAAAATCGCCTGGAAGGACAGCATGCCCCAGAGAAACAGAAACATGATCACGTTCTGCGGTTTCCTCACGAAGAGAACGGTGGACAACAAGTTCGTGAAATAGCCCGTGCTACTGCTACTGCGAGGCTCTTCCTCCGATGCACGCTCGATCACAACGCGCGGCGGCACGCCGGGGACAGGCTCGCTCTCATGCCGGGAAGTCTCGTCAACCCGTCTTCGCTCGACGGCTGCGGCGGCTTCATCAGCCAGGCCAAACTCAGGGGCAACCGTAATGGGGCCCTCGTTATCCTCCCCGAGCGTTAGCACCTGGCCGCACTTTTGACACTTGGCCCGCTTTCCGACGGCTGAGTCGGGGAAGCTGTATCGGGCACCGCAGTCGCACGTGTGTTTGGGCATCGGTGAACCTCCGTTCATCCAGCGCGATCTGCGCCGCAACGGGTACCGGTCAAGACCGCGTTCGGCGGGTGCCCCGTCCCTTTCGTTCAGAAAAGGGTGGGGGACGGATTGAGCGAGTAGGGTGGGCACCGCCCACCAAGA
>CBDUZO010000184.1:0-3219 GCA_965371725.1 uncultured Phycisphaerales bacterium | reverse complement strand
TCAACCAGCCGACGTAATCATTCCAACGCCACAAAACCGCTTTTTCAGGGACGACGAAGTAGTCGCAATTCCCCTCGAGGTCGCCGTCGGGCCCAAGCAGGCAGCCTCCCAGGCTGCGGTAATCATCGAGGTCCGCGTCGCCGTCCCCATCGGAATCCCCCGGCACGGAGACCAGGGCAATGCGAAACCCGATGCTTGGTTCCTTGTCGGTCGGATTGCTGCCGTCGCGGTAGCCCGCGGCCAGGACGGAACCTTCGTCGTCGAACCCACCGCCGCGCACACCCCGATAGGCATCGAGGATGGCCGTCTCATTCCACTCCCCCACGTTCCCACCCTGATCGAACGTACCGTAGGCACTGTCGGATGGTTTGCTGGTGTAGGCCCCCACCTCGGTGGTGTAGTACGTCGCGTCTATGTAACTGCCATCGTAGTAGTTCGTGGAACCGTTCACCGGATCGGTCCCCGGCGGGACCTCCCGTGTCGGGGCGGTGTCACTCTGTGTGGGGTACTCCCAATACCCCGCACTTGTCCCACCACCTTTGTAGTATGCGGCCTTGTACCATTCGTGTTCCGTCGGGATCACGTAGCGGGCGCCCGCGTCGCGGGCAACGGACATGGTGTCCCCGCCCGTCAGATCGTACGATCCCGTTTCCGCATCACCGCCGGTCAGCCAGTTACACAAACGAGCCGCGTCATACCAGCTCACGTAGTCCACGGGACGATTGCCGCGACCCGGCCGGACGACATACTTGGATCCATTGGCGGCTCCGGGGTCGAATGCGATTCCGCCAATGTCGTTCCAGCCGCTACCCATGTTCGCATTGTAGATGCCGTGCGCGTTACCCCCCTCCGGATCCACGGTATTGAGGAACTCGGCGTACTGGCTGTTGGTAACCTCATACCTGCCAATGCGATATACATGACCGACGGTGCCAAATCCGGTGTCATCCGCATCGTTCCCAGCATCGCCGACGGTGACCCACTCAACGACGACCTCACCCGGTGCGTCGGAGTGAGTAATCGTGATTCCCGCGCCGACGGCTGTGCTTGGGAACAGGGTGAAGAGGACCGTCGCCGAAAACGGCAGAAGTACGATGAGGCTGTTTCCGCAAGGTGGGCGTCGCTTCATGGCAATCCCCTCCATCCTCCTCGCCCCGAGGCGCAATACTTCCCCGTGGACCCGTGGTTTGCCGGCAGCCCCCCCCGGTCCCTCAATGACGCGTCCCCATCGTACACGCATCGGCCCGAATTGTGCAATCCAAAGGCCTCTATCCCATCGCGCCGTTGGCAATCGCCATCAACGTGTCGGCGTCGCTCTCGGCGGCCGCCTCGCCATGCAGCATCCGCAAGCTTGAGGGCTTCCGGTGGAACCCGCGCGACTCAAACACTTCCACGGACGTCGGGTTCACGCTTGGAACGCCGACGAGCACAGCCCGATTCGGAAAACCGGCAAGGACTGCATCCAACAGCTTTTCAGCGGCTGCTCGGGTCTTGGCGATGCACGGGCCGAAGCGAACACCGTGCGCCGAAGGCAGCGCCATGGCGAACCCTTCCACCTGATCGTCCGCGCGAATGCAGTATGCAGCCAGGGAAGCGTCGAGCAGCGATTCAAGGAGCCGGCTTCGATCGTCTCCGAAGCAGGATCGATCCAGCGCGGTTATCGAATGGATGTCGGACTTGCCGAGTTCCGCAGCGCCCACGCGCTTAGCCCTGTGAGGCGGTTCCTTATGGAATCGCAATGAATCGAACTGCACGGTGAACCCGAGGCGGCGGTAGATCCCAATCCCCATCGGATCACCCTTGAGCCGCACCGTCCCAACACCGCGAGCTTCCAACCGGTCCATCGCGTGAAGCATCAAGCGCTCCCCAAGCCCACGTCGGCGATAATCAGGAACCACAATCAGGTTGCCGATCCAGGCGGAGCGCTCGTGGCAGACTGTCGTGATCATCCCGGCACGCTTCCCGTCGACCTCGGCGATCAGGCAACCCGAGGGATCATTCTCAAGACAAGCGCGGAACGTCCAAGCCATGTTGTCCCACCCTTCGCGCGCGGTCTGGGCAAGGGCGAAGTCGATGTCCTCCGCGTCGAATGGACGAATCTCAACCGGCATTCGGAAAGGCCCTCGGCGATGGATCAGCCGTCGACTCTGCGTGCAAAGGAACCTGCGGCGTGTTGGAAAACCCGTCCCACACTCCCTCAGCACCCTACCCCAACCCCGCCTTTGTCCAGGCGAGCGGCTTGCCGACTTCAGCCACAAAGAGGCGATCCTTCAATGACCCCGACAGCGCCTCTTTGAAATCATCCGCCGACTGCGCGAGGATCGGGAACGTCTTGTAGTGGACGGGGATGATCGCCTTCGGCCCAAGCATCTCAGCCGCCATCGCCGCGCCTTTCGCGCCCATCGTGAAGAAGTCGCCGATCGGCAGGATGCAAATCTTCGGATTGAACAGGTCCTTGATGAGCTTCATGTCGCCGAAGACGTCGGTGTCACCGGCATGATAGACCGAGGCCACACCGTCCGCGTCGACGACAACGCCGTTGGGCATGCCCGCATAGATCGGGCCTTCCGGTCCGGTGATCGACGAGGAGTGAAACGCCTGTGTCAGTGAAACGCGTACACCGTCGACGGTCTGCGTGCCGCCGGTGTTCATTCCGCTGTACCGTCCCTCGCCGATCTGCTGCTCCAGCACGCTGCAGACCTCGAAACTTCCGACGACCGTCGGATCGAAGGCGTCGACAAGACTCTCCACACCGCCGGTGTGATCGAAGTGGCCGTGCGTCAGCAGGATCATGTCGCAGCGCGCGGGCTTCTTGAGATTGTCGGGGCAGGCGGGGTTGTCGGTGAGCCAGGGGTCGATGAAAATGACCCGTTCATCCGGCAGCACGAGTCGAACGGTGGCATGTCCGTACCAGGTGATTGTCGCACTCATTACAAAGCCCCTTCGTTAAACCTAAGGTCTCGCGGTGAGAAACGCGGATGCACGCGCAGACCGCGTCTGGAACATGTTCAATCAACGGGGAGCATTGTAGAACAAGTTCTGTCTTGATGTAGCGTGCGAATCCCGGAGTTTCCCGGAGATTCTTGGTCATCGGGCGCTAGTGCCGCTTCCAGAAAGGTAATGGCGCTTCTTCCTCCCCTCCTTGACAAGGAGGGGCTGGGGGGGGTTCTTCTCCGCCTGCATGAACCCCCCTCAATCCCCCCTTGGTAAGGGGGGAAG
>CBDUZO010000183.1:0-3324 GCA_965371725.1 uncultured Phycisphaerales bacterium | reverse complement strand
GTCAAACAGGCATTACCGGGGCGATTCTCCAGTAACTAATTCGGAGGAGAACCAGTAAAGAAGCGTTAGGGACACCACGCTAGCAGTAATCGTACGCTCTGTCGGTTCGTCGGCTGTCGTGTCGACGGCGAAGGGCCTGACGAAGCCGGTCACGTCGTCTGGGGTCCCTCGGCTGAGTTGGCCGGGGCAAGCCGCGATCGAACATACCCCGGTGGCAATGGCCTTGGTGCATGGGTTCCACTCCTGCCGACGGACAAGCTTGCCGCTCAAGTTGACCGATACATGCGCAGCATGGCATGAAGTGCCTGCAGGAGCAATGACGAATTTCCACCCTGGCGGGCCGTCCTCGTGACCGGCTGATCGCCCGGTACCGCGACCTCCTGGACTGGACGCTCGGTCGGGGCAGGTTTCGGCGCATGTGCTCCGCGACTCGCTCCCCCCCCCCCCGAGGAACGGATCGACTCTGCCTTTGTCCATGGTTCCAGGGGCAAGAAACGGAGAAGCGGACGAGAATCGCCCAAGCCTGCGAGGCATCCGGCGAGATCCCGCGTCACATTCTCATGACTGGCCTGTCCAGAACGGGAAAGACGACGGCGAAGAGTCACGCATAATCGTGCTCGACGCGGGGATCGCTGGACCAGCGCACCTCTATGCCAAGCCACGCCGATCGCTGTCTTCGGGGCCAGACACAGCGATCAATCAAACCTGCGACCGTCGATCCATTGGCTCCAACGTGCGTTGGCCTCAGAAATGAAGGCGTCTCTCGTCGTAAGGGGCGTCGCGATTCGCTTTGAAGTTGATTCGTCCACGCGGCCGTTGTGAACGAGCTGATCGCCAGCATCGTACAGGGCACGCATTACCGTGGCATAGCCATCCCCGAGCCGGTCGGGATTTCTCAGCACCATCCCGTGTGGTCGTAGGATAGTCGCCACACATTCGCCGTGCAGATTCTTCGCCACTCGCTCAAACGTCGCGACGAGCGCATCAAAGTGGTTCAGTTCGTAGTGTCCGCACACGGAAACGGTCACGAACTCCTTCCCATCTGGCAACATGCGCGACACATGCCGTGACTTTCCGTCTGCCAGCTCTATGTACGGTTGCAGTAGTGGCGGCGTGCGGTCCAGAAACATCTTCATGAGCCATGTCATGCTCTCGACGTAAAGAGGAGTTGCAAACACAACTAGATCTGCTTCTACGAGCGACTGCAACATCTGGCACACGTCATCTTCGTCCTCGTGAATGCAGCGGCCGGGCGTCTCTACCCAACACGCAAAGCGGTGCCCACAATCGCACGGGAGCACACGTTTTTCCGAAAGGTGGGCAACGTGAGTCTCAGCGCCCGCCGCGCGCATACCTTCGAGGAGCCGTGTGAGTACCAGGCCAGTTATGCTGTCGTTCCTGGCAGTCGGACTACCGTTGACCGCAAAGACCTTCACAAAGACGGTTCCCATCACCCATGGCTGGCATCTCACCGACTGGACCCTGCTTTTCAACGCATCTCCGCTATGGAAGAAGCAGTTTCGGTCCGGGGTGTCTCGTCGGTGCCTCCGCAACAAATCTCAGTTATTGAGCAGGATCCGTTACATCGCGCGGGATTATTCCAGCAACACGGGTCGGCGGCGAGATAATCCCCGGTGAGCTGATAAGCCTGTCCTCGGCAGCCGTAGCAGGTGTCATGGGAAACGCATTCCCTGCACGCGCCCTTAATAGTCTTGCGGATGTTCCGCAAATCCCGCAGCACGGACGAATTGCACAGGATGTCTACCAGATTGTTGTCCCGCACGTTGCCGATCGGGATATCGACACCGGTGCACGGCTGGAGGTATCCGTCAGCGGTCAGATGGCAACTGTCCAGGTGCCTGGAACACGCCTCTCCGACCCATGGCGGATGGGCCGTCCATTCCCGCCCAAACTCCGCTCGATCGATGTTCAAGATGCGATTGCAGAATGCCCGGAACGCGTCGGGGGCGATGCTGAGCTCGCCTACGTTTTGCCGCCCGGCTCCTTGCGCTGTAAGCCTTTCAAGGAACGGCGTGAAGCCGCTCCGCCGTGCCCATCGCCAGACGTTGGGCAGGTCGTCGATGTTCTGCCGGAGCACCACCGACTGAATGAGTATCCGGCGTCTCTTTTGGTCGTAGCCTTTAGCTAGCAGCAGCTCCAATCCGTGCATCGCGCTGGTGTAGCTACCGGCTCGTTCCGTGAGCGAGTCGTGGACTTCCGCCCGCAGCGAATGAACGGTGAGGGCAACCGTGACATCATATTTCGCCAGTTGCCTCGCCAACTCCTCCGTGATGCAGTGCCCCTTCGTGAATACCGTCACCCGCAGACCGCGCCCGCGAAGGCCGCCGATCAGTGCAAGGATTCCAGGTTCTTGAAGCGGTTCGTAGGGGCCAATGATCCCGACTCCGCCCAGGCCGAGCGCGGTCGCCTCGTACACCACCCTCAGCAGTTCCACGACGCTCAGCGGCGCTTGCGCCTGACGCCGTGACTCTGGGCGACGGGTGCCACCACGCACGTAGCAGTAAGAGCATGCCATGCCGCAAGGGCGTGAGCCGTACTCCAGGCTCATCGATTCGAGCCGGGGAAGGTCGTTGGCCATTGGCTCAGCCATGGTCTTGCGTGTTCCGTTTCCACCAGATTGCAGCCACCGGCATGCACCGGGTCGCTTCAGGTTGGCTACCATCCCCGATCAACATCTCCACTCCCAGCCTACCCACCTTCCGCGGGCGCGAAAGGTGTTGGCCGTCCTTCACGAATCACCAGCGGCATGAGCGGCAAGTCAACCTCGCCGTCAGGTTCCACGCTCAGCTTCCCGATCACGCCGTTGAAGTCCTTGATTCCGAGCAGGCCCGACCGGATCTGGTCCGGCGTGCCGCCGTTCGTCTCGATCGCCCGAGCCAGCAGCCCCACGATGTCGTACCCGATCACCGTAAGGACCCGCAACCAAATAAGTGATGCAACTTAGGCCGGAAGTCCGATTCTTTCGGCATGACGACAGAAGCTGCGATTCGTGTGAAGTTCCGCGTGCTTGCCTCTCGCCTGGACGAACATACGCGCCGTGTCTGGGCCGCTACGGAAGCCAACTCGATTGGATACGGTGGCATTTCCTTGGTGGCACGCGCTACAGGGATTTCGCGGCGCGCGATTCTTGTGGGTCTGCGTGAGATCAAGGAGGGGAACATTCTGCCGGAAGGACGAGTACGTAGACAGGGCGGCGGACGGAAATCGGCCGTCCACCATCAGCCCGATCTTCCGGAAACACTGGAAGGCCTAGTCCCAGAATAAGCGAGCGCGGGTTGTTTCGCGCGTTAGAAAAGGCCTTCA
>CBDUZO010000182.1:0-3436 GCA_965371725.1 uncultured Phycisphaerales bacterium | reverse complement strand
CGATGTCCTTGTCTTTCAAGGGGTTACGTCAGTAACTTTTTGGGAGGAGAACCCTATATGTAATGACTGCGTCGCCCTTCCTCTTCCTGTCGTGGTCGTCATCCTTTCGTGTCGCCGTCGTGCGCGAATCCGCGTCGAACAGGTCACGCAGCTTCCTCTCCGCGAGGTAGCCCACGATCATGCCTCGGAGACTCGGATTATCCACTACCACACTGGTCAGATACTCAGGCGTAATGTCCCAGACATCGAGTATCGTGCGCTTTTGTCCCACCGGATAGTCCTGCCTAGAATTCATCCATTAGGTCGGCGATTGAGACACCGAGCCCCTTGGCTAGAACCTCGATATTCCGTAGCGAGATGTTGCGCTTCCCTCGCTCGACACCGCTCACATAGGTTCGATCCAGGCCGCATTTGTTTGCGAAAGCTTCTTGCGAGAGCCCGAGTGCCGACCGCAACTCGCGTACGCGTTGACCGAACCGGGCACGAATATCGCCACGACGAGCCATACGTTTACCCTACAGGCGTCTCGGACGCGGAGTCTACGGACGATAAGTCACATGCGATCCGGGGGATGCGGGCTTCCCCTGAAACCTGCGGCACGCATTCGGCGGTCCCCGGTGTAACGCACGCATACCATGCAGCGTCCTGTAACGACCGTTGGGTGAAGGCGAGCCGGCAGACGTGTTCCGTTGCGGATATTGCGGAGTTATTGCCGTTCCGCCATAATATGGGTGTGGCACGTGACGAACCCATCATCGAGCGGCGGGCAAGAGAGCCCGTTGGCGCCAGGATCAAGCGGCGGCGAAAGGAACTGGGGCTTACGCAGGCCCAGCTCGCCGGCAAGGCCGGTGTGAACCAGGGTTACCTTTCCCAGATCGAGACCGGCCGGGCGAGCGGGCGGCCTCGGACGATTGATGCCCTGGCTGTGGCACTGGACCTGCCGCAAGGAGTCCTGATCGGCGGCGGCGAGGAGCATGACAC
Source organism: uncultured Phycisphaerales bacterium (assembly GCA_965371725.1). GTDB lineage: Bacteria > Planctomycetota > Phycisphaerae > UBA1845 > UBA1845 > CBDUZO01. Next base: position 2,455 of record CBDUZO010000182.1, on the reverse strand, counting down.
GCCGCAACCGCTCGAGACGCGCGAGCTTCCACTGCTCGGCTCGATCCCAGCCGGGCCGCCGGCGGAGTCGCAGGAACAACTCGAGATGTTCCCCGTCCTCCGCCACCAGTGGGCGCCCGACTATTACTGCCTGAAACTCTCCTACGACAGCATGGAGCCGACGCTCAAGCCGGGTGACATCGTGCTGGTCCACTACCGGCCTGACGTGGAGCCGGAGCATGTGCAGGGGCGTGTCTGCGCCTGCCTCGTCGACGGCGAGCCCACGCTCAAACGAGTCAACCTCGAATGGCGCGACGGCGAGCGATTGATCCTCCTCCGAGGCGACAACCCGCGCATCGCCCCGGTCCTGATCGATAACCGCCGCGACTTCTCCATCCAGGGCATCGTCGTCCGCCTCGTCTCCCGCGAGCTATAACCCCGCGCAGCGCGTTGCCTCGTTGCCGATCCCGCCTTGTCGTCAAACACGCGTCGCAACCCGAGAGGTGCCCGACCGATTGCGACCCCTGACCGCCCCGCCTGGACTTAAGATCGATCGTCAACCGCGAGACAACGGTGAAGACGTAACCGCTCCGGCGCTCGTTGATTCGGCCCAGCTCTTGCGGCGCAAAGAAGGCGGCGCGTCGAGATGCGATATCCACGACGCGCCGCATTGGGTTTCCTGCAAACGAAGGGCTACTTGCCCTCTTGCTTCTTGGGCTCTGCCTTCTTCACCTCTTGCTTCTGCTGCATGGCTTCCTTCGGGCAGCAGGGCTTCTTGCCGTCCTTGCTCTTTTGGGCGCACGACTTCTTGCACTTGCAGCCGGGCATGTCCTTGCAACTGCAACTGGCTTTGTCTTTGCAGCCGCAACTGGCTTTGTCTTTGCAGCCGCAACGGGCTTTGCCCTTGCAGCTGCAGCCGGCCTTGGACTTGCAACCGGCCTTGTCCGGGCACTTATCGCAGCTCTTCATGCACTTCGGATGCTTGCCGGCATGGTGCTTCTTTTGCGAACAGCCGAGCGGCGCCGACGACATGGCAAAGGCAATAACAATCGCAAGCGTCAACTTGCTCAAAGATCCGATCCAGGAACGCGTCATCTGCTCTCTCCTTGATAAACGAGTTTATGTCACCGACCCGGCACATGGGCCGGGACACCGAACCAAAGCAAGCTCTTTTTCCGTGTAGCAGTGAAAGAGGCTTTCTCTCCTGGGTTTCTCGCCCCGCGACCGCTGCACGAATTCGGAGAGTGCTATAAGAGACGTTAGCAGTATTCTCGACCTGCGACAACGCCCACGGAGACCGGATCACGTAACCGCGCGGTAACGAACCGGAGCCCGTGCCCGTGCATCGAGTTATCGGTACCACATCAGACCGTCCTACGACCCGGAAGGCCCATCAGCGGGCAGCCGTCGCACCGCGCTCGTACGCGGCAGTGCTTTTTCCCAACAGTCACGAGCAGGGCGTGAAACTCATTGAAGAAATGCAGGTCCGGGTCCAACGATTGATGAAACAGCCGGCGGACATCGTCATAGGAAGCCGATTCGGAAATCAGTTCGTGACGCCGCAGGACGCGCTTGGTGTACGCATCGACGACGAACGTCAGTCGTCCGCCGGCGTAGAGCAGGATGGCGTCCGCCGTCTCCGGCCCGACGCCTGTGATCGATAACAAACGCTCCCGCGCTTCATTGGGATCACCGCCGAGCAGCGACTCCAGCGATCCGCCATGTCGCTCCCAGAGGTATTCCACGAAGCTCTTCAACCGAAGGGCCTTGACGCGGTAGGTCCCCGACGGCTGAACCAGCCCGGCGAGCCTTTCCTGGGAGACATCGCGCAGTGAAACCCACGACAGACAGTCTGCCCGCTTGAGGTTCTCGATGGCGCGCTGTACGTTAGCCCAGGCGGTGTTTTGCGTCAGGATGGCTCCGACGACAACCTCGGTGGTCGTCTCAGCCGGCCACCAGTTCTGCGGTCCGTATGCTTCGTAGAGCCGCTCGTACATGAGGCGGATCGTTCGCGCGACGGGGCTCGTTTTTTGTCGTGACGGTCGCCGATCCATGAAGTTGCCTCGCCCTTCGTGCCCGGTTTGACGCGGCTGGAGAAGGTTTCGTTTTCGTGTAGCAGTTGTAGCGCCGTCCCTTGTGGGCGGCGCCGGGAGAAACTCTTCGTCACCCACAAGTGGTGACGCTACACGAGAACAGACTTTGCTCTCATGTTACAGGCGACGTCCGTCACTTCCCAGGCCCGCCCGCGGTCGCGACCGGTCGCAAGGTCGCAACGGGTCCGTGACAGAATCGGCGGGGGGGATCGCAGGCTGAAGGCCTGCTCTGTGATAGCCGGGGGCAAGCGTAAGCGTCGCCCCCGGATGACGCCGCCACCGAACCGCCCGACCCTGTAAGGGTCGTCTACCCTCTGCGGCGTGTGCGACGGGACGTTTATGCGACCCCTACAGGGTCGAATGGAACGGGTGTTGGGGTTACC
>CBDUZO010000181.1:0-3538 GCA_965371725.1 uncultured Phycisphaerales bacterium | reverse complement strand
TGTCCTTGTCTTTCAAGGGGTTACGTCAGTAACTTTTTGGGAGGAGAACCTTTTCGTTAGAAAAGGGTGGGGAATGGATTGCGCAGCCGAAGACATCTCGAACAACCGCCCGTCCCCCACAATCCACCGATGGTGGGCCGTGCCCACCCTACAATCTCCGCGAAGGAATGGGGCACCCACGAGTAAACCCGTCAGCCGTGTGCGGCGCGAGTGCCGCTCCCTGTCACAAAAAGTCCGTGGAACCGCGCGGGTTCCAGACGAAGTCAAGACAGGTTCCCTCCGCAGTCGCGCGGATCTGAACAAACGGAGCGGGAGGGATTCGAACCCTCGGTGCAGTTACCCGCACACCGCATTTCCAGTGCGGCCCCTTAAGCCGCTCGGACACCGCTCCAACGCTGGCACTATCAAGAACGCCGTTTCGTCGCGGTCATCACGCAACCGGTGTTGTCTCACACACCTCATGTTGAGGCGCGTAGCCGCGTGCCCGCCGCGTGACCATACCACACGGCGCTGGTACGCGGCAAGCCCTCAACGCCGAGAATCAAACAGAGCCGCGGGCTCAGCCCAGCGGGTCTCCCGAGGAGGACACGCTGTTCGCACGCAAGACACCGCTACACGAAAACGGTGACTGCTCCTAGAGCGTTTTCGGGAATCGTATAGCGGAACCTCCCTTTCATCCCCCCTTGACAAGGGGGGAAAGAGGGGGGTCGGTCGCTATACAAAAACAGACTTTGCTCTAAGGTCGACCTGGCGACTGCCTCCGGGGAGCCGGGGTACGTGGAGCTTTCCCATGAACGGTTCCAGGCTTTGGGGCTGTTCGTGGGTAAGACGGTGTTCGTCAGTCCGCGCGAGATCAATGTGTTCGTGGATGACGAGCGGAAACAGTGACTCACCTCTCCAGACGAATGAGGAACAGTCGATTGGCTGACACGCGGGTCACCCGCCACCGCCGAGTGGCGATCCTGGCCGGTGCGGTTATACTCGTCACCCGTCCTACGTCGCTGGCGCAAACGGTAGGGTAGCCGGCGTAAGGCGAGACGGAAACGGGTGCAGGGTCGGCGGCACTGCCCGTGTCGCTAACCGTTGCCCCACACCCTGGGCATTGGCTCATCGCAGGACCGTTCAACAGTACAGGAGGAGGATGGGCGATGGCGGAGTTCACGTGTGGGATTTGATGCGTGGGTAACGTTGGCGGTGCTTGCCCTGGTGATCGGGCTGCTGATCTTCACCCGGATCGCCGCGGATGTGGTGCTGCTCGGCGGGCTGACGCTGCTCATGGTCATCCCGGTCCCTACGGAAGACGCCTGGCGGATCGGCGTACTCAGCGCGACCGAAGCGCTGTCGGGACTGAGCAACCCCGGCCTGGTGACGGTGGGCGTTCTGTTCATCGTGGTAGCGGGGCTCTGCGAAACCGGTGGCGTGGATTGGCTGGGACAACGGCTGCTCGGTCGGCCGCGTACGCTGGTTAGGGCGCAACTCACAGTCATGGCACCGGTGGCGTTCCTCAGCGCGTTCCTGAACAACACGCCCGTGGTGGCAATGCTGATTCCGGCCGTCAACGACTGGGCGAAGAAGCTCGGATTCAGCGCGTCGAAGCTGATGTTGCCGCTGAGCTACGCGGCGATCTTCGGCGGTATGTGCACGTTGATCGGCACGAGCACAAACCTGGTGGTCAACGGGCTCGTCATCGCGAATACGGACCTGCCGGGGTTGGGCATGTTCGAGATCACTTGGGTTGGCCTGCCCTGTGCAGCGGCCGGTATGTGTTACCTCCTGCTCGTGGGGCGTTGGCTGCTTCCGGAGCGACGCCCGGTATTGAGCAAGATGCGGGACCCGCGCGAGTACACGGTCGAGATGCTCGTAGAGCCGGATAGCCCCCTCGAGGGCAAGTCGATCGAACAGGCGGGCCTGCGCCATCTGTTGGGCATGTATCTGATGGAGATCCATCGGCAGGAGGAGGTGCTGGTGGCCGTGGGTTCCGAGCAGCGTCTGAAGGCAAACGACCGGCTCGTCTTCGTCGGGATCGTCGAATCGGTCAAAGACCTGCGGAAGATCCGAGGGCTCAAGCTCGCCACGGATCAGGTCTTCAAGTTGGATGCACACCGGCATCAGCGCTCCCTCGTCGAGGCAGTTGTCTCCAACACCTGCCCGCTGGTGGGCAAGACAATCCGCGACGGCCGCTTCCGCTCGGTTTACAACGCAGCGGTTATCGCCGTGGCTCGGAACGGGGAACGTATCCGTGCCAAGGTCGGCGACATCGTGCTGCGGCCGGGCGACACGCTCTTGATGGAGGCGTCCCCCTCTTTCGCAGATCAGCAACGCAACTCGCGGGACTTCTTCCTGGTCAGCGCGATGGCGGACTCCAGCCCGCGACGTCACGAGAAGGCATGGATGGCGGTGATCATCCTGGCGGCAATGGTCACCGTCGCCGCCCTGGGATGGCTGAGCATGCTCGTGGCCGCAATGCTGGCCGCAGGCCTGATGATTATGACCCGTTGCTGCTCCGCGAGCGCCGCGCGGCGTAACGTAGATTGGTCGGTGGTGATCGTCATCGCCGCGGCACTCGGTATTGGCCGCGCGCTGGACAAAACCGGCACTGCCCGTGTCATCGCCGAAACGCTCCTGGAGATCGGCGGTCCAAACCCGTGGATCGCGCTCGCGGTGGTTTACGGCCTCACCACGCTCTTCACCGAGATGATTACCAACAACGCGGCGGTAGCCCTCGTGTTTCCGATCGCAATGGCCACCGCCGAGAAGCTCGACGTCAACCTGTTGCCTTTCATCATCGCCATCATGATCGCGGGCTCTGCCAGCTTCGCCACCCCTCTTGGATACCAGACCAACTTGATGGTGTACGGCCCGGGTGGGTATCGCTTCTCCGACTACCTGAAATTGGGCATACCCTTGAATCTGCTGGTCGGCCTTGTGACAATCCTGATCACTCCGATCGTCTGGCCCTTTTGATCGGCGCCACGGTGAACTCGGCGAACAGTGTTCAACGACAGGGAACACGCCGGGCCATTGGCTTGGGAGGCGCTTTCTCACCTGCTCGAGCAATCAGCGACCACCGGCAGAGCCGGTGGTATGAGGAAGGCCCCTAAAAGGAGCCGTGCAGTCACGCGGTGGGCAGTGCCCACCCTACTGAATCTCTTTGAGTCGCCCAACGCCCTCTTGTCCCGGAGGGACATGTGAGCAGGTGCCCCGTCCTTTTCGTTAGAAAAGGGTGGGGAATGGATTGAGCAGCCGAAGACATCTCGAACAACCGTCCGTCCCCCACCCTTCGCTCCGCGAAGGACGGGGCACCACGCGGGGTGAATCGGTGGCGGGTGAGGCCAAGTCCCGTAGGGACGACTGAGTCACGTGGTGGGCAGTGCCCACCCTACTGAAGCTCTTTGAGTCACGTGGTGGGCAGTGCCCACCCTACACGTTTCAATCGTCCCTACAGGACTCAAACAGGTTGCGGGTGCCCCGTCCTTTTCGTTAGAAAAGGTTCTCCTCCCAAAAAGTTACTGACGTAACCCCTTGAAAGACAAGGACA
>CBDUZO010000180.1:0-3619 GCA_965371725.1 uncultured Phycisphaerales bacterium | reverse complement strand
GACAAGGAGGGGTTGGGGGAGGTTCTTCTCCGTCTGCATGAACCCCCCTCGATCCTCCCTTGGTAAGGGGGGAAGGAAGCAGACCCCCTCTTTCCCATCTTGGTGAGGAGGAAGAAAGCGGAACGACCTTTGTTGAAACGGCACAGGGACGGGCGTATCAAGGTCGAGTGTTGAGGGCGCGCTTCAGTCGTCCTTGTGGCCCGGTCGTTGCTCGCCGCGCAGGCGTTTCAGCTCTCCGCGTTTGCGTTTGTCAACCAGGCGTTTCCGTCGAGTCCGCGCCGGTACGGTTGTGGGTTTGCGGGGCTTGGGTCGGCGCATGGCGGCGGCCAGGAGTTCGTAGAACCGGTCGACGGCCGCCTCCCTGTTCCTGCGTTGGGTGCGATGTCGCATCGAGACGACGCGGAGCACCCCTTCCTTCGAGATTCGCCCGTGCAGGCGGGAGCGAACGCGTCGCTTCTGCTCGGGGCTGAGGGCTTCACAGCGGTCCAGGTCAAACAGCAACGTGGCACGCGTGCTGAGGGTGTTGACGTTCTGCCCGCCCGGACCGCGGCTACGCGTGAACTTGAAGGTGAGTTCATCCTCGGGGATTCGCCGTCGAAGGGAGTCCATGATTCGCTCCGTGGCGTCAGTCTGTGTCACGAGAGAGCCATACCGTGCTCGTGTGAATGCCCTTCCGGATTCGAGTCGCGCCGGACCCACCGCGGGTGCCCCGTCCTTTTCGTTAGAAAAGGGTGGGGGACAGATCGAGCGAGTAGGGTGGGCACCGCCCACCAAGAACATCGCCGCAGGCTATCCGCCTTTCGACGGTGTGCGCGGAAAATGGAACCGGTTGAGCCACTCCTGAACGCGCTCCTTTGACGCTTCGTCGGACGGCGGCTCGAGGGGTTCGGCTTCTTGATCCGCCTCGGTCTGCCCGCCCGCCTGTTGCAGTTGTCGTTGCTGAAACACGGCGGTCACATACCGGAAGACCATTGCCTGCGTCGGTCCGGCGAGCGCCATGGCTCGATCGAAATCCCGGATGGCGTCGTCAAAGTTTCCCATCGTGGCGTGGTGTTCGCCGCGGGCAGCCAGTGCGTCCGCGTTTTTGGGCTCCATCTCGATCACGCGGGTTAGGCTTGTTACCGCCGCCGCGACGTCGCCGGTGGACTTCAGCGCGCTGGCCCGTCCAAGGACGGCGATGGTCAGATCGGGTGATAGGGCCAGTGCTCCGTTTAGCACGGCAAGGGCCTCGCCGGGCCGGCCCATCTGAAGCAGAACGAGTCCTCGCAAAGCCTGTGCCCAGGCGGCTGTCGGATCGTACGCCGCAGCATGGCTGAGGTCCTGAAGGCAGGGCTCGATCTCGTTGAGCAGCAGCCTGGCTGTCGCGCGCCACAGGTGAACGACCGGGTCATCACCGCGAAGCAGGACAAGGCGTTCCGCGTCCTCGGCCATCTTCTCATACTCCTTCCGCTGCCCGTACAGCGAGACGCGGAGTTGAAGCGCAAGGGCATCATCGGGCTGTTGTTCGAGGTACGCGCTAACGAGTTGCAGCGCGCGATCCGGATTGTCATCCCGCTGTTCCTGTGCGCTTTGGAGCACGACCGCGAAGGCGTTGTTCGGATCGTCTCTCGGCAGGGCGATCGGCGTGAGCTGCTCGTAAAGGTCCCGGGTGACCCGCCGGGCAATGCCCTCCGGCGTGGTGACGGCTTCAACGTGGGCACCGGGGCCTGCGGCGATGTCCTCTGCAAGCGACGAGACCGTCTCACCGGCGTGCGTCACCCCCTCAACCGCAAGGTCCGCCATCGGGATCGTTGAGCGGAGGAACAAATCGAGCATATGATCCGTCGTCTCCTTCTCGGCGACGAGCTGCTCGATGGTCGCATCAACGACGGCTGCGTGCTGTCGCACTTGGCCTTGTTGGCGGTACAACGCCCACGTGAGCGCCGCCGCCACGATGACCGCGGCACATGCAAGCGTGGTCAGCTGATGTCGCGCCACGAATTTCCGCGTTCGCATGAACAGACCGGCGGGGCTCGCGTGGATCGGCCTGTGATCGAGGAATCGTTGGAGATCGTTGCGCAGCTCGCCGGCGGTGCGGTACCGTTGAGTGGGCTCCCGATCGATCGCTCTGAGGCAGATGGTCTCGAGGTCCGCCGGAATGTCCGGGTTGTGGCTGCGGAGCGGGAGCGGCTCTGAGCTGAGGATTCTTCCGATCACGGCCTCGCGCGTCTCGCCGGGGTAGGGTAGGCGGAGCGTCAGCCACTCGTACATTGTCGCCCCGAGCGAATAGATGTCGGTGCGATGGTCCACCTTCCCCGGTCCGGCCGTGATCTGCTCCGGTGACATGTACAACGGAGACCCGACCATCTCGCCGGTGACGGTCACGCCCGGTTGTTCCACCACGCGGGCCAGTCCGAAATCTGCGATGCGCAGGCGCCCGTCGTCGCCCAGGATCAGGTTGTGCGGTTTGACGTCACGATGGATGACACCCTCACCGTGGGCGTAGTCGAGGGCGTCGGCGGCCGAGGCGATGTGGCGCGCGACCTCGGCAAAGTACTCGTTCGAGCCCACCGCCACGGTCGTCTTGGCCAGGGTGATGACCGTTGTGCTCGATCCCACGGCGAATGGCGTCGTCGTGTCCGTACCGGCGTCTGCCAAACCACCGTGCCTGCGCGCCCGCGGAAGTGGGACCGTTTCTCCGAGGTCTCCGCCGCCATCCGTTTTCTCGCGGGCCTCAGCGATGACGGCGTTGAGCCCTCGTCCGTGTATGAGTTCCATTGCGTAGAAATAAACGCCGTCCTGCTCCCCCTGGGCGAAAATGGGGACGACGTGCATGTGGTGGAGCTTGGCAGCCGCTCGGGCTTCTCGGCGGAAGCGTTCGATGGCCTTCTCGGAGGAGGCGATGTGGCCGGCCAGCACCTTCAGCGCGACGGTTCGGGCGAGCGAGCGCTGCCACGCCTCGTAGACCGTCCCCATGCCACCACGACCGATCACCTGGCGAAGCTCGAAGTCGCCCAGGATTGTCGCGGTGGTGGGCGAGCCGGCCGCCGTTCCGGGAACCTGCCCCGGGCCGCCGCCGGACGAACTGTTAATCTTGTCGTCCACCACCGAATTCTTCCGTTGGCCCTACAGACCGTGCCTCGTACGCCGCGCGTCGGAGGAAAGAATCACTCACCATTCTACCAGACGGGTCGAAAGGGCTCGACCTTGTCACGAATCAGTTACGCCAGGCACGGGCAACTCCGCCCTTGCCGCAAGCCGGACACCACCTGCCGGTGCAACCTTCTGCTCAAACTAGTGCCGTTTCCAGATGAGGTAGTGGTGTTTCTTCCTCCCCCCCCTTGACAATGAGGGGTTGGGGGAGGTTCTTCTCCATCTGCATGAACCCCCCTCTATCCCCCCTTCGTAAGGGGGGGGGGAAGGAAGCGCAACAACCTCTGTTGAAACCGCTCTAGAGCTTGCGCCATGGGACCGGCTGCGGCAATTGGAATTCCATCCGCCGTTTATAACCGTTCCGATCAATGCTCCAGACAGTCAGCGAAGGCCCGTGTTAGGCGGGTTCGCACCCAATGGTCCCATGATCTTACACAAGATCCAGTTCCAGAATGCCGACTCCCCGCCAGCGAGCCGCGGGCTGCCG
>CBDUZO010000179.1:0-3707 GCA_965371725.1 uncultured Phycisphaerales bacterium | reverse complement strand
AAACAGGCATTACCGGGGCGATTCTCCAGTAACTAATTCGGAGGAGAACCAAAAATGTTGTAGTTCGCGGAACCGTGGATCAGGTCCGTACCCGGCGGAACCTCCGCCGTCGGCGGATAGGGCTCATCCGTCTTTGTCGGAAAGTCCCAATACTCCCCCCCACCCTTGTAGTAGGCCGCCTTGTACCACTCGTCCTCGGTAGGCAGGAACACCTGCGCATCGGGCTTACGGACCACGCTCAACCCAAGGGACATGTCGTACGCGCCATCCTCGGTGTCGCCGCCGCCCTGACCGTTGTGCATCCAGTTCGCGAAACGCAGCGCGTCGTGCCAACTCACGCTGTTCACCGGCATGCTCTCGCGCCCCGCAATAGTGCTGTACGTGTAGCTTCCGTTAGAACCATCGCGCGTGATTCCACCCCAGCAATAATTCCCCACGTCCGCCATGTTCTCGTTGTAAAGCCCGTTCGGGTCGTAGGCGGCCACGGCGTTGAGGAACTCGGCGTATTGGGCGTTCGTCACCTCGTACTTGCCGATGTTGTACACGTAGCCCACGGCCCCGCAGATACGGTCCGGCCCTATACCGCCCGCCCCTTCGCCTGACAGCTCTCCGGCATTACCCGGGTTGCCGACGATCACGGTCTCGATGACGACCTCGCCTTGCACGGGTGCGCTTCCAGCCAGGGTCAACAACACAATCGCCGCGAGAGTTGTAGTGCGAATCATCTTCCCGCCCTTTCAGAAAGTGTGCACGGGCCAGGTTGCCCAAAGCAGAAACAAGGGTTCAACCTATGGTCAGGCGAGTCCGGAGTCAAGTTCGTCGCCTCAAGGGGTTTTGGTCAGCCTGTCGAGGAACTCGTATCGGATCGCTTCGGCGTAGGGGAAGAAAAGTAGGAAGAAAAGAGGAAGAAAAGAGGACATCACTGGAATGGCACTGCCGTCGCCAACTGCTGTTCTGCCAAGCACTTACGTTTTTCCGAGCGCCTCGCGCAGCTCGTCCCGCGGGGCGTGCATGAGCGGGTAGCGATGGCGGCGGCGTTTCAGGACACGAGGTTCGATCCGGCCTGGCCGGAAGGGTACTTCGTGGTCGGCGATGTTGGCCAACGCCGCCGCCCATAGCTGATGCGCGTTGCGGGCCGAACCCGTCGACAACAGAATCCAAGAGGCCAACACCGTCTGGCAGGTCAAAGTGAAGCTCAAACGACGTGGCTGCTTGCCGTGTATGACTGCGGCCGTCGCGATCACTTTTCGGATCAGATTGTATGCCAACAACGTCACCCACAGTTCACGACGAACCATGTGCGGCGACTTGCAGCGGACGTGGTCCAAACCCAAGGTCTGCTTGATGTCTCTAATATCCAGCTCCACGTTCCATCTCAGGGCGTAGAGCGTCGCAATGTCCTGTGCGGAGTACGTGTCCGAATCTGTCAGCGTGGTAATCACGGTGATGGTTTCGGTCCGGCGCCCGGGGACTGCCACGTCAAACCGTATCTCGCGCAGCGTGAGCGTCTCGGGTATCTGCCCGAGCGAAGAAAAGGCGAAGAAAAGGGGACATCACTGATTATTGCCTCTCTTTCGAGGCCGGCCAGCGTTTCTCAGCGTGAACTCCAGACGCAACCGCTTGGCGATTCGTTGAACCCAATTGGGGTCGCCGCATGGCTGGCCTCGGTTGACGCACGTTCTGAGCTGTTGAAGTTGTTTCTCATCAAGCGGAGCATTGACAAGAGCCATCCAGTTTCGGGGCCGATCCACGGGCCATTTGCAAAGGGTAAACGGCGTGCCGCGCCGACGCCGGGCATATAGCCCGCCCCATGACCAATCCTCCGCACGGAGGACCAAGCCGGCCCGCACGGCGTTGGCTTCCACATATCGGCAGACATTCAGAAAATGGCTCTCCTCCTGAATGGGGAAGCTCTTGAAACGACCCTGATACAGGTGGCCACCGCCGCGCGATCGGTGACGCGCCCATCCCTGCACCATCACGCCGCATCCGCAACCGGCGGCGTGCAGTTCAGTCAAAGCACCCGTAAGGGTTTACGAAACTGCCGGAGGAGGGACTCGAACCCTCACCTGGTTGCCCAGACGGGATTTTGAATCCCGCGCGTCTGCCAATTCCGCCACTCCGGCAATGGAGGTACTATCAAATTCTTACCATCAAAATTTTCTCCGTTTCGATTATGATCGAGGGGTTGAATCAAGGAGTCGATCATCAGAAACCGAGGGCATCATGCCATCCGAAAAAGGACATCGTAAGTCCGCTAAGGAGGATACCAAACCCACCAAGGATCAAGATAGGGTATCATCCTGGAACCGGTCAATACCGCAAGTACATTAAAGGAAAAACGTACTATTTCGGGAGCGACCCGGAGACTGCCCTCGCCAGGTACGCCTTCTTTCTTGAAACCGGCCTGGTCTTCAAGAGGGGCTATCGCCGATTCTGCCGGGTCCGGGACGACATCGTAACGCCGTTGGGATACACGATCGAGGAGGCCCGGCGCAATCTGGGCCTGCTTGATGCCGAGGCCGATGCCGACGGATCATCCGACCCCGACTCAGATGCCTCGTCAGTCGTCGCGATCTACGCGGTTCGCGACGTGGGCGATGCCTATTGTGAGTGGGCGCACAATCACGGAAGAAGTGCCCTGACAATCCAGGACGCCGTGCGGGCGTTCGATGCTCTGCTCAAGTACCCGAAGTGCGGCGATGTTCCCATCGAGCAGGTCAACAAGGCCTACTTCCTCCGATGGCGGGACCATTGCCATGAAACGGTCCGCAGGGGCGATCGACAACCGACATGGGCCAACAAGCGGTTGGCGTACGTCAAGGCAGGATTCAACCGCTGCAACAAGGAAGGCTGGATTTACCTCCCCGGTTTGCCGGCGATGCTCGAAGTTCTCGAATCGACCAGCGGGCCGCCCCAAGAACGAGCAGTCTTCGAGCCTCCTGAGCTACGAGCCGTTATCGAGGCCGCTGATCCATGGTTGAAGACCGTCGTCATGCTCGCCATCAACGCCGGTCTGGGCAACACCGACATCGGGCAAGTGCGGTGGGAGCATTTCGTCGAGAAGAGCATTCGCAAGGTAGCGGAAACCCGGTTCGTGATGCCTCGGGGCAAAACCTGGGGATGGCGACGGACACCGCTTTGGCCGGAGACCATTCGGTTTCTCGATGAGTGGCGTGATCAGCGAAAGGCCAAACATCATGGAGTGGCTGACGAGAACCTGGTATGGACAACACGCTATGGCAGTCCCCTTGTCTATTCCAAGTCGCACGATAATAGTCAAGCCACCGTCCGGGACAACCTACAGCCCGCCTTCGCCAAGCTCGCCAAATCCGTTGGCTTGGCGAGACCGAACCTCACGTTCTATTCGATCCGACATAGCGGAGCCACCTGGGCGACCGACTACGCCAAGGATGACGCTGCCGTGGCGGAGGGCATCCAGTTCTATCTCGGGGATGCTCCAGGGGAAATCTGGAAGAACTACGCCCAGGGCATCCCGCCATCTTTGCGGCGAGTAGTGAATACCATCCGCGATGCCTTGTTTGAGGATTGACGAGCCAGTCCCCGCCTCATGACCCCGATGTCCGCGATTCGATCATCGGTCATCGTTCTTGGTCCGCCGCTACCCACGCTTAGGTCAGGGCAATCGCATCTAAGGACCCGCGACCAAATAAGTGATGCAACTTAGGCCGGAAGTCCGATTCTTT
>CBDUZO010000178.1:0-3833 GCA_965371725.1 uncultured Phycisphaerales bacterium | reverse complement strand
ATTCGGCCAAGACGGAGAAGGTGACTTGATACAGTTATTTCATTGCGGGTCCTTAGTAAGGGGGGGAAGAGAGCAGGCCCTCCTCCATTCCCCCTTACTAAGGGGGGAAGAAAACGGAACGACCTTTGTTGAAACGTCGCTACGTGCCCTCGCCCGCGAGGCGAATCGCCCGTAGCCGCCGTGTGCAGCGCGGCGAGAAGACTTGCGTAGCGGCAATGCACACCAGAAGCGCCAGGACCACAACGCCCCAGACGGACGTTGCAGGGACCGGCTCATCTCCCGGCCCGGGCCAACCGGCCAATCGTGCCATCATCCACCAGAACGCCCTGCCCTTCAGGTTGCAGATCAGCGGTTGTGAATGGGCGCACGAGCAGGGCTCACACAGTTCGTGGCCCGGGTGCGCCGCGCACCACTGCGTGGGCCAGTTCCCACCGCTGTAATCACCGTTATCGTTGCAGCCCAGATCGAGGTAGTAGTTCCCATCCGGATCGTAGCTCTCGATGTCGGCAAAATCGAAAACGACCATTCCGTTGGCAATGGCGAAACCGCGAACCTGGTTGTTTCGGATGTGGAGGTTTCCGCCTTCGCCGCTCCCATCGGTGTGCCCCGTCATGAGGAGGAATCGCATGGCTGGATACTCAACCTCGAACTGGGCCATAACGTCAAGGTAATCTTGTGTATAGGCTTCGCTGGCGCTGGACTGCTGCCCGCACCATGACCACATCGAGAAGTCGTAGTTTCCGGTATCCGCCACGGCGCGCGTTCGGTTGATGCCGTCGGGGGTCGCCCAGTAGTCCTCCGGCGTAATGTAAGTCTCCGGCGGGTTGCCGTCGTACATGCGCAGGGCCGGAGGGTCCTCCTCGGGCGGCAGTCCTTCGGTAGTACTTGTACGCCGCGCAATACTGTACACGGGATGCAGGGTCTCCAGCAGATCTGTTCCACTGTTGATCTGGCTGCCGTGGGACGTGTGCGCGTAATGGATTGTCAGCAGTTTGGCCTGCTCGATCCAATACTCCGGTACGACCGACAGGTCCGTGCACGTGTGATCGATAATGATCGGTTCCTGGGCCAGGGTGATCGAACCGTGGCACCACGCGGCACAACCGATCAGCAGACAAAGCAAGACACGCCGAACCATTCGCTTACGGGGGCGTAACACGGGGACAGCTCCTTTCCACATCGGCATTGGCGGAGGGGATTCCGGCGCCAGCCTCTCTCAATCCGGGACAACGCTTTACCACAGCTTATCCGATTTGACGGTGCAGGTCAAAGCACGCACCGCGCCGGAGTGAAGCTACGCGCACTACGCGTCACCATTCGACGCTCGTCGCTGCGCTGACTTCGGTGAGCTCTCGACGGCTACGGGAGGACGGAAGTCCGGCGTCTCGCCATAGGCTTCGGTGAACAGTTGCGCGGCCTCATTCTGACCGGTGATCTCGGGATCATTCTCGCCGGGTGTAAGGGGCAATCGGTCCTCCAACTCGCGGTGGCGAGCCATGTAGAGCGTCTGCGTCGGGAAGGCGAACTCCACGCCAAGCCGGTGCGCCAACCGCTTGATGTCCACAAACAATCGATGCCGCTCTCGCAACTCCGTGGACCAATCGGGCACCTCGAAGAAGACGTAGAGCAGAATGTCCAGTGACGCCGGGGCGAACTGATTGAAGTAGACGTGATAGTAGTCCTTCCGCGTGTACTGATGCAGCCGGATAAGCTCCCGGATACCTTCGCAGAACGCATCGATCTTGTCCGGCGGCGTCGAATACGTGATCGAGATCATCACCTTGGCCCGGCGGTACCTGCGCGCGCCGTAGTTGTCCACCAGGGTGTCGACCATCTTGGAGTTTGGAATCGTGATGACCGAGTTGTAGAACGTGCGAATCCGCGTGGACCTGAAACCCACGTGCTCCACCGTACCGTCGACACCCGCCACGGCAATCCAATCGCCGACGCCGAAAGGCCGGTCGAACAGAACGGTCAGCGAGCCGAAGAAGTTGCCGATCGTGTCCTTGGCGGCAAGCGCGACGGCCACACCGCCGATTCCCAACGCACCAAGCACCGTCCTCGGCGGTTGGCCCATGGTCTCCAAGACCACCAGCAAAACGACCACGGCCACAACAACCTGAAGAATGCGGCGCAGCAGCGGGATCAGCACATCGTCGAAGTGCGTAAGCCGGATATCCTTGTTGGCTGCGATGTGCCCGCCGACCACGTCCACCATGCGATAGCCGACCCAGACTCCGACAATGGCCATAGCGAATCGCAGAATCGGCAACAGAATGGCCAACAAGTCCGCCGGCAACAGCAAATGCCGTGCGGCGAACAGCCAGAGCGCCACGACGGCCAACCATCCGGAAGAGCGCAACGCACGCCTGTAGACGTCATGATGAATGTCAATCTTACGCCGGCGGAGAGCGGACCACATCAGCAGCGAGGCAATCACCGGAACGACGGCGGCCACAAGCCACCCGATCAGCAGAAACGCTGCCAGCGCAACCCACTGCCATCCTTCCAAAGACAGGAATTGCCCCCGAAGCGCTTGCGGCATCCGACGCTGCAACCGCAGTCCGAACGTGAGGTCCTCCTCAACACCGGCTTCAGCGAGTTCCGGAACGATTGCCGCGTCTTCGAAGCTCAGGTAGAGCGCATCGAGCGTTTCGAGAGTCCTCGGCGTAAACCGCCATTCGCCGCGGACAAGGGCCCACCTTCCCTCCGGATCGGGCTCAACCACGCGGGCAATCTCAATGTTGCCGGTCTCACAGGTGTACCAGGTATGGGGCGGGCCGTCCGTCGCATCCGGAATCTCAGCCCGGACAACCACCTTGATCTTGTCCACCACGTTCTTGAGCTTGATCGCCAGATCCGGACCGCGAACAACCCATGCTTCGCGGTCCTGACCGGTCGGGTTGAGGCACTCGACGGCGACCGCCAGATTGCGCGTGTCGTGCCGCATGGCGTCAAGGAACGTGGTAACCGTGGCCCGCGGTGATCGCCGTCCTGCCGGGACCGTGCTCTCAGGCGACGCGGCGGGGCTCGCCTCCTTTTGAACCGCCTTCTCCAGATCGGGGATGGCCGCGATCGTCGAGGCGCTGAACCGCCACTCCCCGCTCCTGTGATCCCGCGCAAGGCGGATCGCCAGGGCAGTGCTGGGAAGCCCATTCGCCTCGATCTGGTGGAACGTGTACGTGATTTGGTCGGTCTGATTGGGAAGATCGCCGAGCGTGACACCAACCACGTCGATAATGGCGTACAGACGCCGGGCCAGCAACCGTGCTCGCTCGATTCGATCGTCTCCCGTCACTTCGGAGAGGTCCAGGCAAGCGACGGCGTCTTCAACGCGTTCGGAGCGATCCGTGCCGGCATCCTGCATGGCAACCAGAAACTCACGCATCGTCGCTCGCGGGCTGCTCAGATCGAGCGAACGCGTGGACTTATCCGGCTCGGTCGCGTCGCTGCCTTCCAAGCTCGCGCCGGTCGGCGTCTCGGCTACGGCGCTTTCGGCGGGCGGTGGCGCGTCCTGGGCCGTGGCGATGCGCCCCCCTATGCAGGCGAAGATCGCGATTAGAAAGAGGACAACCGTGGTTGATGTGAGATTGATCGATTTCATAGCGGACGGGATCGTACACCATCCGCACCGCCTATTCCATGGGCCTGATCGAGCCGACGGCTGTGTGTACTGCGATTGTGTGGAAAGGTGGGCAAAGACACCGCGTGGACTTACCCTTGACACTTCGTGTAAAGGGGAGCAGTCCGCGGCTTGCTAACACAAGAAGCGAGACGGCACTAGGCTCTGTCTGAAAACTCCGTCCGTAGCCGATATCCTTGGATAGCAACAA
>CBDUZO010000177.1:0-3954 GCA_965371725.1 uncultured Phycisphaerales bacterium | reverse complement strand
CAGAGTGCGCAACCCTAACAACACCCAAACTCCAGAAGAGTGCTGAGTCAACGCCACCAGTGAGGTGATTAAGATGCGATTGCCCTGGGGGCACCCCCAAGGGCCAGACCCCGGAAACCGGCTGAAAAGCCGGTCCTACGTGGAAACGAGTTCTGCCACGGGGTCCCGGGGACCTTGAGAGCTCGAGGATCGGTCCTGGCACGCAGTGAACGGGCGTCTCGACGGTCGTCCGCCCGGTTGCGTGGGTCGGAGAGGAGGGGTACACTGTGAGCCTTATAGGACCCGCCGGAGTGGCCCATTCGCATGCCTGCGGGGGTGGATAAGGCGATGCCCCGTGTCAGAACGGGGAAAAACGCCCGTGCTCGGACGGGAACGTTCGGGTGTCATGGTTGTGTTGTCGCCTTGTGAGCGTCCTGGCCCGAGCCAGGTGTGGCATCTACGTAGCGGAGGAAACCATGTCAAAGTTGAACGAGGTCTTAGCAGCCAAGATTACTGCGGCGCGCGCGGACGTGAAGAAGCTCCTCGCCGCGCACAAGGACGACATCATCTCGCAGGTGACCATCGCGCAGGCCTACGGGGGTATGCGCGGCGTCAAGGGGATGATCTGTGACACGTCCGTCGTCGAGCCCGACAAGGGGCTCATCATTCGTGGGCGGCCTCTGCTGGAGATCAAGCATCTCTGGCCGGAGGAGATCTTCTACCTGCTCCTGACCGGCGAGGAGCCCGACGCGGAGGCCAAGGCAGACCTCCAACAGCAGTACGACGAGCGTGCCAACATCCCCGACTACGTTTGGGACGTTCTCCGCGCCATGCCTGAGGACAGCCATCCGATGTGCATGTTCAACACGGCCATCCTCGTGATGGAGCGTGACAGCGCGTTCCGTGCCGCGTACGACAAGGGCATGACCAAGGACGAGTATTGGAAACCGGCGCTGGAGGACGGGCTGCAACTGCTCGCCAAGTTGCCGGGGATCGCTGCGGGTGTCTATCACATCCGGTACAAGAAGGGCGATCCGATCGCCTGGACGAAGGGCCTCGACTGGGGTGCCAACTATGTCAAGATGCTCGGCATCGACGATCCCAAGGGAACGTTTGCCAAGCTCATGCGTCTGTACCTGAACTTCCACTCCGACCACGAGGGTGGGAACGTCTCGGCCAACACGTGCCACACGGTCGGTTCGGCACTGTCCGACATGTATTACTCGGTCTCAGCCGGGTTGAACGGTCTGGCGGGCCCGCTTCACGGGTTGGCCAACCAGGAGTGCCTCGGATGGATTCTCGAGCTGATGAAGAAGTTTGGTGGTGTTCCCAAGGAGAAGGACCTGCGTGACTTCGCCTTCGAGACGCTGCGCAGCGGCAAGGTGGTCCCCGGTTACGGGCACGCCGTCTTGCGTGTGACCGACCCGCGGTTTGCCGGCTTCCTCGAGTTCGGCAAGGAGCATTTGGCCGACGATCCCGTGTTCAAGACGGTTGCGCTGGTCTACGACGTCGTGCCGAAGGTCCTCGAGGAGTACTCTGCGGAGCGCGTCAAAGCCGGGAAGAACCCGATCGCGAACTGTTGGCCGAATGTCGACGCCGGCTCCGGCTCGCTGTTGTATCACTTCGGTCTGACCGAGTTCCCGTATTACACGGTTCTCTTCTCGGTGTCGCGTGCCATGGGCATGGTCGCTCAGCTCGTGCTGAACCGGGCAATGGGCACAGCCCTTACCCGCCCGAAGTCTGTCTCGACCGAGTGGGTGAAGAAGCAGGTGAGCAAGTAGCCTCACCGCGCCGGCGTTGGGACTACGTCGGTTTGTGAGTGTTACGAACAGTACTTGAACAATGACCGCCCCGGGGCGTGAGATTTCACCCTCGGGGCGGTTCTCAATTGTGCCGCTTCGGCGTTGGGGGCCGGGAGCGTTTCTCCAGTACTTTCCTGTCCCTGGGGATTGGGGCGTTCCGTCGTGCGAGCGATTGTCGCGCTCCCGATGGCAAGGGCACCGGCGGCGTTGCGCTTGATTGCACTTTCCCGGCGATGCGCCGCGGGCACTACGGGTCACGACCCTCTTCGAGCAGTTCGAAGAACTTGCCGGTGGCTGAGCAGAGCTCGGCCACGTTCGCCCCGACAAGTAAGGTGAGGTGAGACACCTCTAGCTGTTGATCGTACAACGTCTCTCGGCGTTTGAGCAGGTCATCGAGATTCAACGTGCCGCCGAGGTACATTTCGACGCCCGTTTGGAAATCCTCCTCGTAGCGAGGGAGGTTGCCGGCGAGTTCATCCCGGCTGGCTCCGAGCGTATCGATGCGAACGAGCGGTTCGAGGGTATCGACAAAGATGGCGTTTTCGCGCGCCGCGATGGCCTGGGCGAACCGAGCGATGTTGGCCTGCGCCTGATGGATCAGGCTCTTTGTGACCCGCAGATCAACGTGGCTGACGTCCAGCCCGACCGAAGCGGACCAATCGGAGACCCCTTCGTCCTCGCCCCGCCCCTCGAGATCGGATGAGGCGCCAAGCAGAAGGGCGATGTCCCACGTGCCGCGCCGGGCCAGATCGAGCTGAACCTCGGCGTTGCGCATCGCGTTCCGGAGTGTTTTGATCTCCGGGTCCGTCTCCACGCTAAGACGCATCAGTTGGTCATGTGTCGCACCCTCGAAGGGGTTGAACGGCTCGTCGATGAACTCAATCTCGGCGTTGAAGGGCAGGCCGCAGGCGGCCTTGAACCGCTCCACCTGGATCTCGTACCACCCCGCCTGGATGCGCAGTTCGGAACCGGCGCTGGCGGTCTCCGCCCCAAGACGACGGGCGTTGGCGGTCGAGTCGCGGTTTTCGATCGTTTGCACCCGCTCCTGCAGGGCTTCGAGATCCCGCAGCCATTCCGTTTGAAACTGGAGCCGGCGCGTCAGGTGCCGCAGGTCATAGAACTTGTACAGTAAGTTCTGCAACCGTCCGCGGACAGTCTGGATGTAGGCGAGCTGCGCGTCGTCCAGCTCATTCCGCCGAAAGATGTCCTCGCTCGTCCGCGTGAGCTTCTCCCGCGACGCCCACAGGGGGTAGCGGATGTTGGCGGACACGAACGGTTGATTTCCAATCTCATTGTCCACGCTATCCGTGCGGAAACCCGCAGCCACATCGAGCCGGGTCGTGTCGAAAAACTGCTTTTCGACGGCGATCTCGACGGTGTGGTCTCGGGTGCGGGTCACCGTTTCGTCCTGGCGGGACTCGGCCACGTCATTCGAGACGCGCAGGCGAGGGGTCAGCGAGTCGTGCGACGCGTAGAAGAAGTCGTAGCGAGCCTCCTCGGACTTGAACCGCTGGAAGCTCGACTTGATGTCGGGCTGCAAATCGAACGCGATCGGGATGACCGATCGAGCGGAGAGCACGCGGCGCTCGCCGCCGTTGTTGCGGCTCAACCGCTCGGAGGTCGGGATCATCTCGACCGACGCGGGGACGGGAAGGCTGATCTCGCTCCGCAGATGCGCCGACGGCACGGTCGTCCGGCAGGCAGGCAGGACTGCCATCATACATGCGAGGAACGCGGTTTGTAAGCCTGGTAGCACTATTTGTTGGGGGTGTCCGTCAAGCATGCACATCCGCTGGGAGGTCAGTAGTGATAGGTTTGTCGCTTAACGAGCACATTGCTCAGAGTGTAAGCCTTTTCACCCGGCTTCTCAACCGTATGAAGTTGTGCGGGCCGATTCGGTCGTGGGCGTTCACGGGTGTCTGGAATCCCCCGTCGGCGTCGGCGTAGCGCCGCGCGCTGTCATGCACTGAGCAGCGATAGGCTCGTTCATCCCGCCGCGTCAGCCACGCCTGGGCGTCGCGTTCCGCCTCAGGCTAGGTTTGGCGATCCCAGCCGCACGTGAAAAGATCGGTCCTGTGACTGCTTCGGTTGAGAGGCACGCCGAGGGACTTGGCTGAATCCTAGTGCCGCTTCCAGAAAGGTAATGGCGTTTCTTCCTCCCCTCCTTGACAAG
>CBDUZO010000176.1:0-4030 GCA_965371725.1 uncultured Phycisphaerales bacterium | reverse complement strand
GTCCTTGTCTTTCAAGGGGTTACGTCAGTAACTTTTTGGGAGGAGAACCAGAAAAAAAGGGGTGAATCGGGTAGGACGTTCTTGTCAAGGATTGACTTTCACAACTCGACGGACCTTTCAAGTGCCGGACTGCTGACACCTATGAGTGAGGCTGTCGCCGGATGGGCGGTCGGGACCGTCACGGTCCGCGTGCGCTACAGTCGCGGTGCCGACTTCTCGGGAACCTGCATCTACTCGGATCGCAAGATCCTCATCAACCTGGGGCGACACGTTGCCTACCCCTATCCGATGGCAACCAACCTCGCGCGCGGCAGGACGATTCGAGGGTACTGGTCCAGGCCGACGTATACGTTGGAGATGCGCAGCGGTAACGAGATTGTCCTGTTCGTTTTCATGCACGAGCTGTATCACCTGCTGGTTAAGCGGGCCAAGCGGAACGTCCGGCAGAAGGAGTCAATGTGCGACCGATTCGCAGCCAGATACATCGTCGATCAGTTCGGCGCCGCCGTGCGAGGTGAGAAAGGCGAACTCATTCCGCGCGATGCGTGGGACGTTCAAGACCTGGACGGTTTTGTGGCCGCCGCCCTCGATCACCGCTGCTTGAAGCGTACCCGCCAGGCCGCCCGCCAACCGATCCAGCGCGAACCCGCCCGACCCTTTGGCGAACCCACCTCCCAGCCGCCGCAACAAGATCACCAGCTTCTGCTGTTTCCATCGTAGGCTGTTCGCCCATAGGGGTTATGCGTTCCGCCGGTGTTCGCAGCCCGTTCTTTGCCCGCGGAGCTACAACCACAAGTGCCTGCCAGAGCGGTTCTGGTGGTGACGTAGCGAGCCGCGGACTACCGCAAGGCGGCTTTGCCGCGTCCGCGCGGGTATCCCGTGTGCTACCCTGAAACCGCTGCACGAACGCCGAAACGGCACTAGGATCTTTTCGAGGACCGACGCCACACGAAGACAAGCGTCCCGCAAGATAGCATGAGCAACAGCAGGACGGCTATGCCCCATTCCGAAACGGCAGGGATGGCCCGTGCGGCGTTGAAGGATTGATCGTTGTTCACGGCGCCACGCGTATGCGGAGCCGGGTCCGACCACGTGAAGTCGCTTCCCTCGGCGCCGGTTCCCTGCAACTGGAGCGAGTCCCCTATCGGCGTGTCGTAGGGCTCGTAGACACCGATGTCAGTGGAAGTCATCCCGGCGGCCGGACCATCCGTTGCCGTGAAGCTGCCCTCGTAGCTCAGGAACTCGATCACCGTCTCCTCCGCATCAACCAGTGCGACACCGTCCGGTGCGCCGTTCTGAAGTTCGTTGAAACTGAACCACCGGGTACCGTAACCGCCCTGCTGATTCGGAATTACGCCCGACAGAAAGACGGTGTAGTAAGGGGTCTCCAGGTCTCCGTTGTAACCGACCAGCCTCCACCCGAGCAGATCGACACCCGCCGGACCCGCCACCTCGACGCCCTCTTCGGTATCGGCGCCCGTGTTGTCGTAGTGAATTTCGTTGATCCAGGGCACGGCTGCGGGACCGCCACCCTCGGTCGGCGTCGCGCTCGCTTCGTTGCTCGGGCCGGATTCGTCGTTGGACATGCTGACAGCCGTGACCGTGTAGTAGTACGTGATGCCGTTGGTGACCGCACGATCCGTGAAGGCACTCTCGATGACCAGTGCTTCGTTGATTCGCTCGAATGGCCCGCCGGATGTTACAGCCTGTTGGACGTTGTAGCCCGCCAGGTCGGGCTCGGTGTTCGCGTCCCAGGTAAGATCGACGAGGCTGTCGCCGCCTGTCGCAACCAGCCCTGTCGGAGCAGCCGGGATCGCCCCACCGCCGCATACGCCCTCGAACACGCAGCGCACCCACTCCGGATGGTCGATGAACGCGTTCCGATTCCCCTGGAAGCTGTGAACCACGTCGTTGCGTCTGCGCTCGATCGGATCAACGGGATCCTCCTGGTGCCATTGCAGTAGTACCGACAACAAACCCATGTAAGCGATCGGCTCGTTGTTTCCCGTTTGGGAGGAGTCCATCAAGGACTGACTGTCCGTGAGGATCAAGTCCGGCTCGGGCGCGCCGGTGTCGCCGTGTGTGCCGCCCTCGTACCGCACGTCCATATAGAGCAGGGCACGTGCGACGTCGCCGCGCCGGCCGATCCAGGTCTCCCACGTTCCCGTCGTGGACGATCCGGTCGTCCAGTTCGAGTTGCCGGGATAGGTCCCACTGCCGCCGCCCTGCCCGTTGTTGAAGGCCGTCGGCTTCTCGGTGCACGTATCATCGCAGTAGCGATAGGGTTTGTGGCTGCGGTTGCTGTTGTAGGATGGCTCGCACAGGAACAGATGGTGGCAGTCCGTGTACGCGTAGTTCTCGTCGCCGTCATCGGGGAAGCCGTAGGACTTGGGCCAGGAGTGCTCTCGGTTGTAAGGCCCCGTCCCGCCGCCGAACTTCTCGTGGCTGGCGTTCTTGTAGACGTCGAGGATGTGGTTGGGGTCGTTCGGGTTCTCGTCCGCCAATTCCAGAATGTCCCAGGTGTCGGTTATGTAGGAGGTGTAGGGGTATCTGGTGTGATCGTCGATCACGTCGTGCAGCGTCGCGCGCAGCGTGGCGGGATCGGTCGTGTCGACGGAGTCGTAGTAGCCCACCGGCGGAGCAGCCGACGTCGTTCTCGCGCCCAGCAGCAAAGCGAACGCAACGGCACAGACCGCAATGTGTGTAGTCAGTCGCGGCACGCCCTTCTCCCCTTTGTCAGCAGCAGTGCTCTCGTCATTGGACCGGCGGTTTCAGCACCCATCTCCAGTATAGCGTATTCGGTGCCTGTTCGGCAAGGGTCTACCTCAGCGACGCAGCCCCTCTCAGTTGTCGCCCGGCCCTGGCTGGGTTACTCTTGGTGTTCGTTTTGTGCGATGCCCGGGCGGGGCATCCGGCTGGCTCAGCGTTGTTGGACGGCGGTGGGAGTGCGATCATGACGGATCGATTACTGTTGGAGACGTTTCCCAATCCGCACACCGGGCGGGATTACGTCATCGAGCACCATATACACGAGTTCACCAGCATCTGCCCCAAGACCGGCCAGCCCGACTTCGGGCGGATCACCGTTCGCTACGTGCCCGATGCCACGTGCGTCGAGCTGAAGGGCCTCAAGCTTTATTTGCAGACGTTTCGGGACCGGGGCATCTTCTACGAGGATGTGACCAACGTGATCCTCTCCGACCTTTTGACGCGCTGCCAACCGAAGTGGATCGAGGTGCAATCAACGTGGACCATTCGCGGTGGGATTCATAGCGTGATCACGGCACGAGAAGGCCGTTGCCCACAGTCGTGTGATTACGCAGTTGCCCCTGCGATCCGCCCGCGATGTGAGCCGGATTCTCCTCCGGGGTAACACCAGGTCGGGCTACACCGCGTTCTGTTTTTTTGGCGAGCCGCGGACTTGAAGTCCGCGCGGCGTCTCATCCCCAGGAGCGTGATGCGTGAGCGCGAAGCCGCTGCACGAAAACAGAATCTGCCGTAGAGATTTCCCGGAGTCATACGTCCAGCAGATCCAGCACATCGAGGTTGGAGGATAGGGATGGCCTGATCGCGCGAATCTGCGCCGGTGTGAACCATTCGGCTTCCGACACTTCGTCCTCGGCAATCCGAAGTTCACCGCCGACGTGTCGCACTTCCCACACGGCAAGAACATACCCGGCATCGAGGAGGCGGACCGCGCCGAGACGTCGCAAGGGGATCACGTCGATGCCCAGCTCCTCACGCAGCTCCCGCCGGATCGCAGCCCGCGACGTCTCACCAGGTTCCAGATGTCCGCCGGGAAAGCACCAGTACCCCGCCCTCACTACGCCCGATGCCCGGCGAATCATCAAGAACCGGTCATCTCTCGAAAGAACACCGACAGCGCCACGGCGGATACCGCTGGTGGAGGACGCCGGGTCGGGTTTGCAGCCGGTCATATCGAAATGCTCGCAACGGCCTGAGAGGAGGGTCTCACATCGGGTAGGAGGCGGGGTTGCCCCCGCCGTCCTCCCACACCACCGTGCGAACG
>CBDUZO010000175.1:0-4341 GCA_965371725.1 uncultured Phycisphaerales bacterium | reverse complement strand
GCAGGATTACCTGCTCAAGGTCCTCGCAGGAGCAAATTAGATGCGATTGCCCTGGCTGGCAGGCCTCATCTCCGTTCGCGAGCGGCCTGACCGAGCCCCGCGCTCGTCCGTGATTGCTACAAGCCGCTGCTCCGAGCATTCCGGCGAGACACACACGAGCCGCGTGATCCGTTCGGGCACGCGACCGGCTGCCCGCCCTGTTGCCGGCGTGCCAAAGGAGGAACTCTCGGTCCGGCAAGGGCCATTTCCCCCCTTCGTCTGCTACGTGTGCAGCGTCGTGCCCCCCGTCCCGGAGGGACGATGCGAAAATAGCCCAGCGATTTATCGCTGGGACTCCGCACCTCGCCCATGTGACCAGTCCCAGAGGGACGGATGAAAACAGAGCGCTTCTCAATCGTCCCTACGGGACTCCACCATCCATTTAAACCCCGCTGACCCAGCGATAAATCGCTGGGCTATTGTCGGATGCCCCTCCAGGGCACGAAGACCGTAACGTCGGGCGATGTGGGGCCGACGCGCACGGGAATCGCTGAACACGTACTTTGCCTGCGGCGAAGAACGGGGCTCCCGCTGTCGGATTTGCCGCATCGAGTAGACAAAACAGCCGGAATTGACGATCTCACCCTTGCAGAATCGCAAGGTTCAGGTATGCTGCGCGCTCGGTGGCAGGTGACGATGTTGGCGCTCGTTGCTTGCCGGGGTAACCGAGTTGACGCCTTTCGCATGGAGGCGAGACCGTGGCACGAGGCCGATACAACCGCAGACGCACATCACTTCTTCCCACTATCGTCGTCCTTGGGGCCGCAACGGTCGGCCTGTGGTGGATCATCTTCGGGCCATCGACCGCGCCGGAAACGGATCCAGCGCTGGTCGCCGTATCGCCACCTAAATCGCCCCTCTCGATCGATCGACCGGATACGATGCCCGAGCAAGGCCGGCCACCCGCTGTCAGTGACGATGGCGCCGGCAAACGCCGCAGCAAGCGCAAGAAACCGGTCGTGGCGACGGAGGATCGGGCTCGGTCATCCGTCAAAGCGGGCGACGCGGCCCTTGGCCGAAACGATCTGTTGGCTGCTCGTTCGCACTACGACGAGGCCATGACGCTGGGCGTGAACAAACCCGAGCTGTCGCACATTCGGGCGGAACTTACGAGGATCGGCAACGAGACCATCTTCTCGCCGCGCATCCTCGACAACGATCCGCACGTCCATCGGTACACGATCAAGCCGGGTGACGCACTGGGCAAGATCGCCAAGGTCAACAAGGTCTCCTCCGACCTGCTGGCAACCATCAACAACATCCAAGATAAGAACCGCATCCGCGCCGGGCAGGTCCTCAAGGTCGTGCGCGGCCCGTTCCGCGCCGTCGTCAACAAGAGCTCCTACTCGCTGGATGTCTACCTGGGTGACACGTTCCTGAGGAGCTTCAAGGTGGGACTCGGGGCGGATGACAGTACGCCCACGGGCGCGTGGCAGGTTGGAACCAAGCTGAGGAACCCCACCTACTATCCGCCGCGCGGCGGACAGGTGATCGCAGCCGACGCCCCCGACAACCCGCTCGGTGAACATTGGATCAGTCTCGTCGGCGTCAGCGGTGCCGCCGCCGGTCAGGAACGATACGGCATCCACGGAACCATCGAACCGGAGAGCATCGGGTGCAGCCAGTCGCTCGGCTGCATTCGCATGTACAACGAGGACGTCAAGCTGCTCTATAGCTGCCTGGTCGAGAGACACTCGACTGTCACGGTTTGTAACTGATGGCCTGGATCAAGCTCATCGGCGAGAAGGAAGCGCAAGGCCTGCTTGAGAAGGTCTACGAGGCAACGCGCAAACGCGCCGGGCGCGTGTTCAACATCCTCAAGGTCCAAAGCCAAAACCCACGCGCGCTCCAGACCGGTATCGCCCTCTATACGGCTGTCATGCGCGACGACGAGTCACCGCTGACCCGCGCACAACGTGAGATGCTGGCGGTGGTCGTGTCGAGGGCCAACGGCTGTCACTACTGAACGGTCGCCCACGCCTACGACCTCCGGGCCGAGGTCGACAACGCCGAGTGGGTCAGCCGCATCCAGGCGGACTACACGCAGGCCGCGTTAACCGACATCGATCGAACCCTCTGCGATTACGCCCTCAAGCTGACGCGCGAGCCCATGAACATGACGCGGGATGATGTCGAGCGTCTGCGCGGGCTGGGTCTGACGGATCGTGCGATCACCGACGCCGCCCAGGTGGTCGCGTATTTCAACTACATCAACCGGATCGCCGACGGCCTCGGCGTCGATCTCGAAAGAGGCATGGAGCGCCCGATCGGGCATTGATCAGCCCGCCTTGCCGGTAGCAGCGTCACGGCGTACTGTGTGCCGGGCCCGCAAGGCTGTGTCGGAGGCAAGGCGAGATGTCTGAATCACGGGGACAAGAGCCTGAATACCTTCACGGGACCGAGGCGGCGGAGCAGAAGCGGCTCGAGCTGCAAGCCAAGCTGCTCGGTGGTGCGGACTTCCTGCCACCGCTTTCACGCGGCGCGAAGATGCTCGACGTCGGTTGCGGGACCGGCGCGATTGCTCGTGAGGTTGCAACACGGGTTTCGCCCGGCGAGGTGATCGGCGTCGATCGGGAGAAGGCACAGTTGGCAACCGCCCGGCGACTCGCGTCGGAGCAGGGAATTGACAACATCCACTTCCAACACGGCGACGCAGCCAACCTCGATTTCCCCGACGGCGCGTTTCATGCCGCCTACTGCCGCTTCCTTCTTGAACACGTAGCCGAGCCGCCGGCTGTCATCCGTGAGATGGCCCGCGTCGTTGCACCGGGTGGTTGGGTCTGCGCGTACGAGTGGGAGAATGGCTGCTTCGCCGTTTATCCGGACTCCCCGGCCGTCATGGAAGTCTGGGACGCCGTCTACCGCTTGCAGGAACTTCTCCGGAGCGATCCATGGATCGCTCGCAAGCTGTACGGGGTCTTTCGCCAGGCCGGGCTCGAGCACGTCAACGTCAAGGGCTTTGCCTGGACCGCCACGGCTGCGGAACGTGACAAACTGCAAGGGCTCATTGACGGCGCGCGGGAGATCACACGCCAGACGCGGGAAGGTCTGCTGGTGGAAAAGCTCGCCACCGACAAGATTCTGGCCCAGGCCGAGCGCGAGTATCAAATGCTGTTGGAGCATTCCGAGACCTTCATTCTCGCGGGGTTTTGCAGGGCGGTCGGAACGAAGAACGGGTGACGTCTTTGAGAGCCGGGGAGCTGTGACGTCAAAGGACGTTGCCGCTTGTGGGGAACGGACTCACGGGTATCCACAGTCCGAAAACCGCAACAGACACTTCGAGGGAGCGTAAAAAACCAAGGTGGGGAAACAGGCGTGTTGACCAACACGCTAAAACGGAATCTGCTCCAAGAAAATCGTCGGCCGTGCGTAGTAATGGGTGAGTGGACGACCCAGGCGAAGGGGAGTCGGGGTTGGCTGCGTGAGCCGGGTTCGGCCCGGCGGATAGGTGCGTGAATGAGCGACGTCGAGCACGAGAAACGTGGATCGGGTCGATCGGCCCGAAAGGAACAGAGGTCTGAGCCCCAGCCTGGACACTCGGTATGGATCCGGTCCGTCCTCGATCACTACGAGGGGCCGCTCACGCGCTACGCGCGTCGGATCACGGGTGACCTCGAGACCGCCCGCGACGTGGTGCAGGACACGTTCCTGCGCCTCTGCTCCTGTGATCGCGCCGAGGTGGACGGTTACCTCGGGCAATGGCTCTTCACCGTCTGCCGCAACCGGGCGTTGGACGTTCGACGAAAGGATGGTCGCATGCAGACCGCAAGCGAAACCGACATCGAAACGCGAGCAAGCAACGAGCGTGACCCAGCCGGGATCATCGAGCGCCGGGAACAGGCGGGCGGCGCGCTTCAAGCGCTCGCCCTGTTGCCGGAGAACCAGCAGGAGGTCCTTCGCCTGCGGTTTCAGAATGGTCTGAGCTACAAGGAGATCGCGGCTGTCACCGAACTGACCGCGGGCAACGTCGGCTACCTGATCCATATGGGGATCAAGGCGATCCGGGAGAAGTTGAATGTGGGCCGTGCAACGAACTGAACTGTGGGGTGGTCCCCCACCCTTCGCTGCGCGAAGAATGGGGCACCCGCGCGAGCCGCGGACTTCAGTCCGCGCGGAGATGCGAACGTCGTTGGTGGTCCCCCACCCTTCGCTACGCGAAGAATGGGGCACCCGCTACCTGATCCATATGGGGATCAAGGCGATCCGGGAGAAGTTGAATGTGGGCCGTGCAACGAACTGAACTGTGGGGTGGTCCCCCACCCTTCGCTGCGCGAAGAATGGGGCACCCGCGCGAGCCGCGGA
>CBDUZO010000174.1:0-4394 GCA_965371725.1 uncultured Phycisphaerales bacterium | reverse complement strand
GACTAGGCCTTCCAGTGTTTCCGGAAGATCGGGCTGATGGTGGACGGCCGATTTCCGTCCGCCGCCCTGTCTACGTACTCGTCCTTCCGGCAGAATGTTCCCCTCCTTGATCTCACGCAGACCCACAAGAATCGCGCGCCGCGAAATCCCTGTAGCGCGTGCCACCAAGGAAATGCCACCGTATCCAATCGAGTTGGCTTCCGTAGCGGCCCAGACACGGCGCGTATGTTCGTCCAGGCGAGAGGCAAGCACGCGGAACTTCACACGAATCGCAGCTTCTGTCGTCATGCCGAAAGAATCGGACTTCCGGCCTAAGTTGCATCACTTATTTGGTCGCGGGTCCTTAGCTGAGTTAAGTGGCGGAAGGTTTTTCCCGAAGTACGGTGTGCCTTCGTAGGCAAGGTTATCAAGAACTTGACCATCGCACCGCGCCCAAGGGCCTCCCTCGGGCAGCGGTGGCGTTCCTGGCATGTCCTGATGCCAGGCGATGATGCTGCCCACTGGAAAAGCACTCACGGTGATAGCTTCGGCTCGGTCCGCATGAACGAGGAAGTCGCTGACGAACTTGTCAGGAATCCGTTCAGCGATAAGGTCCCGGGCCTTTTGCGCTGTTTTCCAGTACGTGCCAGCTGCGGCAAAGCCCAAGATGACGAGGGCGGCAATAACCGCACCCCAGAATCCACTCCTCCTTACGTGGAAATACTCGTTCCGGTGGTCCTCAACGGTTTTCATATTGCTCTCCAATTCTGGCCAGTTGCAGGTGGTCGACCGTCCCCCCCACCGCCCGTTTTAGTGGGTTATAACGTCCTTTATATACCACAAAGATAGCACGGTAGGGGGGGCTTGTACAGCGAGTTCTGAAGCCAAATAGAAAGGCCGCCCACATGCCGGGCGGCCCGAGGATTCGTTGTTTCAGGCCGAGGAGGTCAGCCTGAGGCCATGGGTCTGCGGCCGAACTTGAGTTTGATGCCGACGAGCAGGGACAACACCAAGACCACCATGCCCCATTCGGAGACCGTGGGGATGGGCTCGCCAGAGCATGTGCTTTTTGCGCCAACATGTATGGGCGCGCCTGTGCCAGCATGGCCCGTTCGATGGACATCGTGATCCTCCCGGGTTACGCGTGACGTTCCGGAAGGACAGCGGAAGGAAGGGGCGTGGAGTTTCAGGTTGGTCGAGACAATCCCGTCGACACCAGGCGGCTACCGCCCCACCCGCCGCATCCGTTGCAGAAGGCGCGGATGTTCTTCGAGCACCTTGGTGAAGTTCGCCCGAATGCGAGCGGCGCTGCCTTCGGTGAGTTCCGACGGCAGAAGATGGCCGTACTTCTTGATGTACTCGGTGGGCGCGTCGAGCTGCTCGTCGACCGTAAGGCCGTGCCACCAGTGCAGGATCCTCGCCGTGACCTCGTTTCCGCCGTACTGCCGAGCGATCTGTCTGGCGAGCCTCCTGAGGACGGCGTAGAGGCCGCCCTCGTTCCCCGTTCGAGCCATCTCGAACGCGGCCTTCTCGCCGTTGCTGCCGTACAGGTCCATGAACAGGCGAACGCACCGGCCCCACTCGAAGCTCAGCGAGGCTTCGGGCTCTGCGCGAGCGCGCAGTACGGTCGCCTCAACATGGTGCATGAAGTCGATGATGCAGGCTTTGAAGTCAATCCAACGTTCGATGCGCGCGGTCGGCATGGAAAACGTGTTGACCGCCCGATCCACTCGGGCGGACGTGTCGTCCAGGGTTCGCCGCGGATCGATGGTCTCGAGCAGTCGCTCAAGCTTCGTACTCATCTGCTGTCTCCTACATCCGGCGGAAGATCGACGAGGTTCGCTGCAAGCCCGCAACGTAAGCCCGAATCAACTCCTGCCAGTTCTGCGCATACCGCTCCGGCTGATGCGAGTGGATCGACGACGACAGGTAGGCGCCGCACTGGGAAATGAAACTGCGAATGATGGACACCTTCTCCTCCCACGCGTTGGGGGCGACGTGCTGGTCGAACATCTCGCGGATGTAGCGTTCCACGGATTCGGCTTTGATCCCGTCCGCAAGCTTGTCAAGTACACCCCTCATGCCACCGTTGGTGCCGTCGCTCCCGTCGTTAAACGCGGTGACGATATCACCGCTTTGACGACGGTATTCGCGCTCCAGCAGCTCCTTGGCCCGGCTTGCGGCTTCCGAGCGTGGGAGCGTTCCGCCGTGGGACACGCAGGACGTGAAATGATAGTTGTAGTAGTCGGCGATGACGTCGCTGAACTCGCCGAAACTCCCGACGGTGATGGAACGTAGCGGGTACCGCATCCTTGCCTCATCGTGTGGAATCCCGATTCGACGGGCGATGGTCTGCTCGTTGATTGCCGACAGAAGGCTGGTGATGGATCCCATGGGGTTCTCCTATTACAGGGTGCGCAGTAATGCCGTGACCTTGTCAAACGATCTTGCGTAGGTTTTTGCGATGACTTCATAATGCCTGGCGAACCGCTCCGGCGGCTGAGACCTGATGTCGGGCGGCAAGGCCGGGCCGAGGCGTTTCAGGAAGGCGGCCATGAAGGCCTCCCTCGCGTTCCAGTCCAGTGGGTCCAGGGCCTCGGTCAGAACCCTGTTGACGTGCTTGGTCTGCTCCTCGAACTTGTACTGGTCTGTCATGGTATCGAGGACAAAGCGCATCCCGCCGCGCGTGCCGTCGCGAGCCTCGGCAAAGGCCGCCTCAAACCCGCCAAACCGTGAGAGGGCGTGCTCAAGCAACTCGTGCGCATCATTTGCGACGACGCGCTGGTCAACCTGGGCCAGGACCGATCCCGTGTACCGCATGAGGTGGAGGTAGAACGCTACGACGACATCGCTGAAATCGTCGTAGGAAGCCACCGTGGCGGAGTCGAGCGTGTAGGTGGCGCGGGCACTATCGATCGGGGAACCGATCGCGCGGGCCAGGTACATGGGATCGATCTCACCGAGCACGACGTCGAGCGCGGTTGCGCCGTCGCCACCCGGATCGGTGCCAACGGAATCACCGTGGGTCGCCACCGGCGGACGCGAAGTCGTATTCCTGCCGAGTGCCGCGTCGTGGAGCAAAGGTACGTCTTCGTGATCAGCTGCGGCGGCGAACTGACTCAGGGCGATGCAATCGCTCATCGGCAGCAGCGGGAACAGCGTCTTCAGACGGCGAACCGGCGGCGGCAGAGACCGGACGAGTTGAAGCAGCCGGCGACCGAATCCCACGGGGTACGCCTCCTTGCACACGTGGAACGTCGCCCAAGCGCGCAGCAGATCCCTCGCGGCGCCGTTCTCGCCGGCGATGAGGCACCGCCCCAACGCCGTCCAGAAGCGGGAGTCGTTGCCTTGAAGCAGATACCCGGCGGCCCGGCCTGTTGCGCACGCCGCGTCGACCTGCCTCGGCGATGCCGAGTAGAAACCCATCCTCAGGCTGGCCAGAGCAATAGCCTCCTCGTCGAAGACAGCGCACACCAACTCGGCGACATCGGCCACGCCCGTGGCACGGATCTTGTCGCCTGGAAGCAGGACGGCTTCCTCGATGCGGAGCAACTCGGTGGGAGTGAGTGTGTTCAGTGACTGGTCGCTTGTGTGCGATGGGTAGACGAACCGGTGGATGGCACCCTCTGCAATCGAGGCTGCAACCTTGGCGGGAATTGCCTTGACGGCTGCGATGTCACCATCCGCCGACGCGACATGACCGGTCGACACCACATCTTCCGGTACCGGAATCTGCAGGCCGGCGGACAGAAGCGCCAACAGAACGGGAAGGTCAGCCGAGAATCCCGAAACGCTGATACCCAGATCCACGGTGGACGCCGCGCCAACGTTGACGACGGAGATCTCGAAGTCCCTGCAAGGCAGCGATAGCGCGGCGAGGATTCGATCAGCCACGGGCACGACGATCTCTCTGATGTGGTTTGCGGCGTCCGGCTTGAAGGTCACTGGACCGATGAAGCGAACGCGCTCGCCGTCTTGGACGTCGATTGTCCGCGCCACCACCGTGGAGATCACGGCCGCGGCCTCACTGCCGGTGCCGAAGACCAACGCGGTCTTGGCCCGCCCCGCCGATGTTGGATACGTATCCATCCTATGATTCCGCCGCCTGTCGGTATTCGAGTTCGATATTCCCGCTCTCGAGGCCGGGGATGACGCGCAGGATGAGTTCGCCGTCGAGGAGGCTCTCTTCGCGTGTCGTTCTTGCGCTGGTTTCGTCGGTGTCGGCGGCCAGGTCCAACGGCACGTCGGGGAACGCCGCCATCCAGATCAGGTCACGCTCCGTCAACTCGCCTTGCCATATCACCCAACCGGTATCAAGCACGAGGGCATAGTGGCCAGGGGATGCGGGGGCTACCGATTGCCCTCCTTCACTTTGCGAGTTCCTTGCAGACTATAGTCTAGATGCCCCAGGAGCT
>CBDUZO010000173.1:0-4410 GCA_965371725.1 uncultured Phycisphaerales bacterium | reverse complement strand
CTACTCGCTCAATCCGTCCCCCACCCTTTTCTAACGAAAAGGACGGGGCACCCGCGACACCGGTCGGCCTGTGCGCCGCGCGAACGCGCTTTCGGTCAGTGTTCGTGGTCGTGCAGAGGCACCGCGGCGTGTGCGTGCTCGTCGGAGGACTCTTCATCATGCGCGTGGGCATCCGCGCTATCGATCCCCCAGGCCTCCTGAAGACACGCCGTGGACAGTGCGGCGGCCACATCGCCCAGATACGCGCCGGAGAGCAGCGCGATCTCGGCGGCGACCTCACGGTTGCATCCACCCACTGCCAGACCCAGAGCACAAAGAACAACGGTCAGCCCGGCCGTGTTCATTCGGCTTCTATGCTTCATTTCGGATGACTCCCTGTTTGTTGCTTTTGAAGACGGCTTTGACCAGGAACGTTGCGACAAGCACGGCCCCGAAGCAGCTTACCAGCGACGAGCCCGTGGGCATGTCCCCGACAGCCGACACGATCAGACCGATCACGGTCGTGATCACGCTTACGACCCAAGCGATCACCACTTGGGAACCGAACCGATCCGCCACCAGCGAGGCACACACCGGTGGGATGATCAGGTAGCTGAAGACCACGAGAACACCGGCAATGCTGACCGAGTAGGTGACAAGAACGGCAAACAAGGCGTAGAACAGACAATCCCAGAGCCGAACCCGCCTGCCCGCCCGCTCCGCGGCTGATAGGTCCATCGATATCTCGATGAACGGTTTGCGCAGCAGAATGTGAAAGACACCCAAGACCGCGTAGAGCGGCAACATAACGGCCAATTCCGACCAGCGCACGAACAGGATGCCGCCAACCAACATGGCCTCCATCTTCTCGTGACCGTGCGGGGCTTTGCTCAGAATCAAAACGCTCAGCGCAGCGCACACCACAAAGATGATTCCGATGATCGCCTCGTGTGGAATGCGCTCGTCCCTCGACCGCGCAAACGAGAGCAACACAGCACCGGCAAGAGCGAAACCCAGTGACAGACAATAGGTGAGTGTCTCGTGCCCCTCATTATGGACGTGGTTGTGACGGCCTCCGCGCTCGACCGAACCATGCGTCTTGGATGCTTGGGGTCCGATGGCGCCTTCCTGTTCGAGCTGCTCGGCAAGCTGGAACTCCGAGACAATGGGCATCTCCTGCTCGCCGTGGTGATGGTCGAGCTCGGCGCAGATCAGCGGCGCCAACAACAACGCAACCGCCGCACCGAGCGCCGCACATTGCGAAAGCGCCAGATCAACGAAGATCACGCCGCGCCTGATGACGTGCAGGCCCACGTAGCTGTGCAAGACCGTGATGGCCAGGCACGCGACAAACGGTGCAAGCAGCAGCGGCAACGTCTTGATCAATTGTTCCACGAGCTACCTCGCCTGAATTCGGCACGCTTCCCGCGTTGTCACTGACGGAGCACCGTCGACACACGGGCGACCACGTTATCCAACATCGTCAGGTAATCCGTCGCCTCAGCCTGACCGCCCACCGAGTTGGCACACACAACAACCCTGATCCCGGTCTGAGAGGCCACCAGATCGGGCGCTTTGCGACTGTAGAACGGTTCCATCAACAAAAGCTTGATTCCCTCGTCCCTGATGCGCTCGATCACGTCAGCCACATGTCCCGGGCTTGGCGGAATGCCGGGCTTCGGCTCCAGCTCATCAGCCACGACCAGGCCGAACCGATGAGCGAAGTACGTCCAGCTCCGATGATACGTGACAAACTTCTCGCCGGCGCAAGGCTGCAGAGCGCCCAGCCATCCGCCGAGCTTGCCGACACCGGAATCGCCAAGCACGCTGTCCAAACGCCCCTTGAGCAGCAGAGCCCAAAGCTTGCCTCCCCCTACCCTGTCCACAAGCTCGCGGCCGAACATGTGCTCGTCCAACTCGCGCTGAAAGGACTCGAGGCGGTCGCTGAAGTAATCCGCGTGCTTCGGCGCGAGCCTGGTCAGCCGCAGCCCGATGTTCTTGGCCACGATCCGTCCGTTCAGCGGATCGAGCCAATGATGCGGGTTCCCGAGCGGGTGCACATCCCCCATCGAACGATCGATCCTTTGGGTGGGCACCTCCATCCGAAGAACCCCCTCGGACGCGTCAAGGTGTCCCGCAGTGCCAACCCGAATCTTCGAGTTGCGCGAGCCGTCCAGTATGAGACCCTCGTACCCGATCTCCAGTTCCAGACCCACGCGGATCCACAAGTCGGCCTTTCGAGCGGCCATCATGTAGCTCGGCTTGGCGGCGATGAAATGCGGATCCTCCGTGCCGGTGGCGATCGACGTCACCTCCACCTTGTCACCACCCACGGCACGGGCAATCGCGGCGAGGTCGGTCGTCGTGGTGACGACCAGTAGCGGATCGTCGGCTTCAACCGGCGCCGCGCACATGGCCGCAAGCCACCCGGTCAAGGCCAAGGTCAGTCGTGTTGAAGTAGTTGGCATCGGCGAATCTCCAAATCAATAGCCGTGGGCGGGATGAGTGCCCAGGCTGAAATTGCATTGCAGGAACATCTCGTGCTCCCTCTTATCCCCCTCCACGCGGAAGTTGCGATCGGTGTACTGATATCCAAATCGCCAGAAGAGGTACTCGCTCTGGAGGAACGTCAGGTACGCCGAATACCCCAGTTCGTGCTGGCTCGAGCTGTAGGGCAACTGCGAGTAGTCGTAGCGGGCACCGACGACCCAACGCCGGGCAAACTGATAGTCGGCGGCCGTATACATGCCCCAGGTCGTCTCCTGCCCGCCTCGCAGATCCGCCTGTGCAGCCAATACCTCGGTCTGCCAGAGGAATGACCTGTACCGCCCGCTCTCGGGAGGTCGCCATTTGAAGGTCAGGTCAAAGCCCTCGACGTTGGTGCGGTTGCCGCCGTGTCCCTCGTCATTCGGCGCCGTAGCGAACGTAAGCCCGGCCTCCAGAGTCGACGCGGCGGACAGGTCAAAGAAGTTCTTCAAATGGAGCAAATGAACGAAGTCATCCGTTTCCTCGCCGGCGAACAGAGAGTTGTCGTTGTTAATCATCTCGTACGTCAGCTCGATGTATTTCTCCCACGGGTTGGGTATCAACCAGCTCACGCCGACACCGTCACCCGAGAGACCCTCTCCGCCGAAGTAGTTCTGGATCACGAATGGATACTCGACCCAGGGCAGTGCGTGCAGGTGCTGGGGGTTGGCCTTGCCGAACGTTGACTTGAACCGCCCGACTCGAGGTTGTAGGTCCCACGGAATACCCAAGTACGTGAGGTAGGCCTCTTCCAGATGCGTATGCCACTCTCCGCCGTGGCGACCAATCCCAAGGAAGATGTCCGCACGCGTGTACGCGTCGATGTATCCCGAAAACCCGATCTCGAAATGGCGAAACAGGAACTCGTCATCGAATTCTCCACCCTCGTTGCTGGAGTAGTGTCCGACGAAATCCGCGTTGACGCTGATGTCGGGGTTGGACGTCTGAAAGGCTCGCCCGACGGAGTCCATAAGACCCGGCTGACCGACACCGGGGGCACTTCCGACGCTGAGGTCCTGAAGAAGGCCTTCGAGCTCATCCTCGCCCTCCTCGGGTTGCGGCTCAGCCAACCGGGCCTTGAGCACGTCGATCTCATCCTTCATCACAGAAATCGTTCGTTCGTATTCCTCCTTCTCCCGAGCGTGCCGGGCTTCCAGGATATCGAGGCGAGCGCCGAGCGCGCGAAGCTCTTTGAGCATCTCCGCCTGCGCGTCCGGCTGTTGTGCTACCGCTCGTGGCAGGATCACGAGCATGACGGTACACACCAGACAAAGCCGGTGAAGCTTCATGGTTCACTCCTGTAACTTCCGGTGATTGCGTGACGTCGTTATGTGAAACGATCGCAGGGCCGTTCCAACGGCTACGGGAGTGTGATCGGGGGGCCTCGCGACCTGATGGCGGGGAGCGGTTCGCTACCCGGCGCCACCGCCACAAACAGAATCAGCCGCTGTTCGGTGGTTGTGGGAATGGGCAATGGCGGCGGCGCATCAGGAAGGTAACTCGGCGCGCTCGCGTACAGACAGATAACACAAGGTCCGCCACCGGCGGTGTGACACTCGTGATGAGCGGCCGCTGCAACTCTACTGAGCAACAGCACAGCCACCAGGACCGACGCAATAACCGTCGGGTCCATGAACGTCGTTGATCGCGTTCGTCGCCGCCACATCATGTCGACATTAACCCAAACCGTCCGGCCAAGCAATCCGCGGATGTTGAAGGACCACCACACGGGCTTCTTGCCGCGCCGGCTAGAGCGTTTTCGGAAATCGTGTAGCGGAACCCCCCTTTCATCCCCCCTTGGCAAGGGGGGAAAGAGGGAGGTCGGTCGCTACACAAAAACAGACTTTGCTCTAGTGCTTTGTCACAGCTTAATGTTCGGGTACACGGACTTCAGTTTGCACCTCG
>CBDUZO010000172.1:0-4435 GCA_965371725.1 uncultured Phycisphaerales bacterium | reverse complement strand
GGTTCATGCAAACGGAGAAGAACCTCCCCCAACCCCTCCTTGTCAAGGAGGGGAGGAAGAAACACCATTACCTTTCTGGAAGCGGCAGTAAAGCCCGCCTCCCGCTCGATCAACCATCCTGCGATTTCCCCAGATCCAGTGCCATGATGTGCTGTCGATCCCGCAGGTAGAGCGTCTTACCCACCAAGGTCGGCGCCGCCCAGGAGTAGCGTTCCGTCAGCTTGCACTGGGAACGAAGCGTCATTCCTTCCGGTGTGAAGGTGGCCAGGGCAAGTTGGCCCTCCTCGTCCAGGACGATCACTCTCTCACCCGCGAGAATCAACGTCGCCTTGGCGAAACCGCGCTTTCGCCACGCAACCTTCCCCGTGTGAATGTTCATGCACACGAGAAGGGCTGTTCCCATGTCGCCGCTGGAACCGTAGAGGTAGTCACCCATACGGATCGCATTGGCGTGGTGGATTCGTAGCTTTTTGCTGGACCAGAGTTCCTCGGGCACGGTCTTTCCGTCCTGCTTCGTCAGCTTGATGACACGGCTGCCCGCGCCGTAGGCGGCGGAGACAAAGACCAGGCCATCGCTCATCCATAGCGGTGTGGCCATGTAACTCGCCCGTGGGTCGAGGTCGTGCTTCCAAAGCAGTTTGCCGTTCGCCGGATTGATGCCGATCATTTCCCCTGACGTCAGGAAAACAAGCTGCTCCTGCCCATCGAATTCGATAAGAATCGGCGACGGGTAACTCGCCACATGGTCCTGGCCCTTCCAGATGACATTCCCGGTTGCCTGGTCGAACGCAACGAGCGTCTGCCCTTCGACGTCGCCCTTTGCATCCGTCTCATCCTTGGCGGCGCTCTCCTCGGAAGAGCCCTCCTCCTCGTCGGGGCGCTGGCGATCCACGGCTACGATCACCGTGCTCCCGTAGACGATGGGGCTGCAGCCGTACCCGCGTCCGGGAACCGGAGCGTTGAATTCCTCAGGGAGATTGTGCTTCCAGAGCACGTCCCCCGTTCTCTTGTCGAAGCAGTGCATGACCGCATTCGATCCGATGCTGAACAGACGATTCCCGGCGATCAGGGGTGTGGCATGTGGTCCGGGGCCGTACTGCTCCATCAGCGGCGTAGTCGGCGAGGTGTTTTTGTGCTCCCAAACCGTCTCGCCGGTCTCGGCGTCAAGCGCTACGGTGAACTCGTCCCCGTCCGTACGGTACATCGTATAGAGAACGTGCCCATCGACGGCGATGGTTGAATACCCGTCACCGAGTTCCCTGTGCCAGAGCTTTCGCGGCCCGTCCGCCGGCCATTCGTCGGCGAGCCCCGCGGCTTCGACCATGAAGTTGCGGTCAGGACCTCCCCATTGCGTCCACTGCGGTGTCACCGTGCAACCCGCCACCGAGACCGACAGGACCAGAGGAAACAGACGCGGGTACGAGCCGAACGCCCCAGGTGCTTTCATACTCATTCTCCTTCCAATCGAACAAGCTCTGCTTGCGCAATCCGTTCAAGTCGCACCGTCGCATGGGCGGTGCAACCCGTGCCTTACGGGTAAGCAACGAACGATAGTATACGCCCGGTACGGCGCAAGGGCATCCCTCAGACGTGGCCCCACTACCCGCGATGTGTATGAAGTCGTGTGCAATTCCCGCCCCGCAACCGGATCCCTCACCGCCAACCATTCCAGCAGCCCCACCGGATGCCACGCGGCCCCGAGGCCCGCAGCACGGTTCGTCGAAGCTCTTGTGCGGCGCTTGCGTGTGCACGATTGACCGGCTATAAGGCCTGGCGCGGACTGCAATCATGGTTACGCCTTGTGACGGCGGGCCGAGCGTGGACCGGCGGGTTCGCGGTTTGAGATGCCGGCTGTACGTGCTTGCCGGAGTCGGTCGGTTGCTGGCATTTCCGGAAGTGAAGGTGGGAGCGTTATGAGTGAGCAACGTC
Organism: uncultured Phycisphaerales bacterium; assembly: GCA_965371725.1. Taxonomy (GTDB): domain Bacteria; phylum Planctomycetota; class Phycisphaerae; order UBA1845; family UBA1845; genus CBDUZO01. The sequence continues at coordinate 2,506 of CBDUZO010000172.1, read as the reverse complement.
GAGCAGGCAGGGAGGGGCGTCCCAGTCCTCCGATCAGCAGCTTCACGAAGGCTTCCGATGAGGCCGCACTGGAGGGTGTCGTGCAGGACCTTTCGAACGATGGTGTGCGCATATCCGGATCGGCCCAGGATTTGAATATCGGGGACGAGGTCGAGGTTGTCCTGGTCGTCCAGGGCAACCAGAAAGTCCGCTACCTTTGCGAGGTAAGGCACATCAACCCGGAGGACAAGTTCTACGGTCTTGCGTTCAAGTCGGGCCCGCAACTCGAGCGGGAGCGGAAGGAAGAGAGGAGACGGTGCGTGCGCTGCGATCGGGAGTATGACGCGGAATGGAGGTTCTGCGGCTTGTGCGGTCACGAGCTCGTCCGCGGTTGAATGAGCGTGCGCGACTCAGCGCCACTCCCGAGCCGCGGGACGCCGCAAGGCGGCTTTGCCGCGCCCGCGCGGAGCATTGAAAGTCAAACGGACACGCGCCATCGCGCTTGGGACCCGTCTTCGCGCACGGTATTTTGGAACCGTCTTTGATAAGTACCACGACGATTTGAACCGCGGGCTGCGGTGCATCACTCGATACGGCAGTGGGAAGTACGCGCGGATATCGGACTTACCGGTGGGATCAAAGTCGAGCCGCGGCACGTCTGAGCCGACAAACTCTTGAGCGCGCTTGCGTGCTATAGCGCTTTCAGTGGTCTCGTAGCGTCCGACGGCCAAAAATCTCCGGGGAAACTCCGGAATTCGGACGCTCCAGCAGAACAGAACTTGTTCCGGCGGTCGCGACTTGTGCAGGTGGGGTCCGCACTTGGAAACGTAGGAAGGACAAGGCCATGGCGCCGAAGCAGACGGAGATACCGGGTTGGCTACTCGAAGCGCTCGAAGGTGAGTGCACCGACGACCTTCTGAACAAACGCTCCGAGGCGCGTCACGTCGGGGGAATGCTGGTTTCCGCGACTCTGCGCGACGAAGAGGCGGAGAAACCGTTCTCGGTCCGGATCATGAACGCGTCCACCAAAGGCGTCGGGTTCATCAGCCGCCAACGTCTCGAGCCCGGTGCCAAGGTGAAGCTCACCACCGATTGGGTGCCTGAAGATGGTACGCCGTGTGTACCGGTCAATGTGCGCGTGGTTCACTGCACCCAGACGATCCAGGGATACAAGGTCGGCACCGTGCTGGAGTAGCGGCTGTCCGTCCGGGCCACGACAACTCGCCGTCTGCACACAGACCGCCGTGTTATACCAAGGGCAGTTTGATAGTGCCGATTCGTCGCATCAGGTTTGCCGGCGTCTTCCCGCAGTTTCGGGTCCGCGCGGGCGCGGCAGAGCCGCCTTGCGGCAGCCCGCGGCTCGCTGGCGGGGAGTCGGCATTCTGGAACTGGATCTTGTGTTACCCGTTCGCCGGGGCCCGAAGCGCTGCGAATCGGAACCGGTCTCCGGCCCCGACGAGGCTGCACCGGCCGGCCAGACGCTGTTTGAAGAGTCTGCGCGGTGTGTCGCCCGAGCAGTGACACGGCGCGGCACGCTTGACGCCGAGTTCGTCGAAGCGATCGATCGCGGCGTGAATGGCCGGCTCGGATTGATCGAGCATGTGGAACCCACCCACGACAAGGTGCATGGGTTGGCCGACGATCTTGGCGGCGCGGGCGGTCAGGTTCTCAGCCCCCGGATGCGCGCATCCGGTGATCAGTACCCAACCCTTTTGAGTCTCGACGCACAACCCGTGCTCCTCGATGGCGCCTTTGCCCAGCGTGCCCGTGGTTCGAGCATGAGGGCAAACGTCGACGGACTCATCGGCTTGTATCACCTCAGCCCCGAGCGAACGAGCGCGCTGCAGGAACTCCGGTGGGAACCCGGACGGCGTATACACCGGAAGAGCGGATCGGTCCTGGAGGATGGAAGGCAGTCCGCCAACGTGGTCCCAGTGGATGTGGCTGAGCACGACGGCGTCCACCTGCTTGGGATCAAGGCCCAGTTGATCCATGTTGCGAAGCAGCAATTCGCCATCCCCGCCGGTGTCAAACAGAATGGTCTTATCGAGGCCTTGAATGAGGCAAGAGAAGCCCCATGCGGTCGTCAAGTGCGTCGCCCCCGGGTTGTTGTCGTAGGCGATCGTCATGACGATCTTGTCCTGATTCGGCCGTCGTGTGGATGAGGACATCGGACTCTCCTCCTCGGTGGCGTTGACCAGATCGGGAACCCAGACCGGCGCGGTCGCGGCGGCGATGACGATGCCGCGCCGGACGTGGTCGACATTCCTATCGTACGCGTGTTTCCGCATGAGATCCATCCTCCGGTTGACGGTCCATCCGATCAGGTGATTGATGGCACCTGGAGCGTGCGGCCCACACCTCGGGTGTAGTATTTACTCCGGGCCGCCTGGGCTTTCAAGTGTAGAGCAAAGTCTGTTTTTGTTTAGCGACCGACCCCCCTCTTTCCCCCCTTGTCAAGGGGGGATGAAAGCAGGGCAATCGCATCTAAATCACCCGCCTGGCGGCGTTGACTCAGTACCCCTCG
>CBDUZO010000171.1:0-4594 GCA_965371725.1 uncultured Phycisphaerales bacterium | reverse complement strand
CATCCACCACCCCGTCGCAGTTGATGTCGCAAGAGTTAACGCAGCAGGAACAATCCCCACCGACGCATTCGCGGATACAAACACCGTCAGTAACGTTGACGACCCCGTCATCGTTGACATCGCCGTTGCAGGGGCACGCCCCGGCCTGACCGGCGAGCACGTGAATCCCGAACGCCAACCCCAGAAGAACAGACCTCACCATTGCGATGCTCATGGTTCATACCTCCTAAGCTGTCGAGATGGACGCACGCGGCGTTTCCTATATGCCGCATCAGGGGCTACAATTCTACCCGCCCGAGACGCTTCCCTGCAAGCGAAATCGTGGATTTCACCCGGAATTCACGCATTTCGCGGTTGGCTCACCGCCAAACTGCCGCGGACGCAAAGGCGGCCGGTGAGGTGTGGTGGTGATGTTTCCGTAACCCGGTTTTCCGCGTCCTGTCGCAGGGCTCGCCAATCATCCCCGCTTCTGTTAACATGCCACGCTTGTCGGTGTGGAGAGTGTGCGCCTAATGGCCAGGTCGCGAAGCCTTGCGGGTCTGTCCGGACCGGTTTCGGTCCACCACGGCCTGGGCGTACCGGTTCTATAAGGGTAGAGAACCATGAGAAGACCGCTGATCGCAGGCAATTGGAAGATGCATAAGTCGCTCGCCGAAGCCCGGGAGTTGGTGAACGGGATCCGGGAAGGGCTGACTGGTGAGTTGGGGGTCGACGCGTTGATCTGTCCTCCGTTTCCGTGGCTTCTGCCCATGGTCAAGGCCGTGGACAACTCACCAATTATGCTCGGCGCCCAGAACGCGCACGAGGCCGACCACGGAGCCTTCACCGGTGAGGTCTCGGTGTCGATGTTGGCTGGCGCTGGCTGCACCCACGTGATTATCGGACACAGTGAGCGACGTCATGTCTTTGGCGAGACGGAGCCGACTCTGGCAAAGAAGGTGAGGGCTGTCGTCGCTGGTGGGCTACGCGTGATCTATTGTGTCGGCGAGACGCTGGAGCAGCGTGAAGCTGGGCAAACTCAACCGGTTGTCGAGCGGCAGATCGTCGAGGTGATTGACTCGGAGATTCCAGCCGAACGGTTGATTATCGCTTACGAGCCTGTCTGGGCCATTGGAACGGGCAGAAATGCGACTCCCGAGCAAGCCCAGGAGGTGCACGTGTTCATCCGGTCGAAGCTGGCCGAGATCTACGGCCGCGCGACAGCCGATGGCACGCTTATTCTATACGGCGGGAGCGTCAAGCCCGCCAACGCCGAGAGCCTGCTGACCCAGCCGGACGTAGATGGGGCCCTGGTCGGGGGTGCCTGTTTGGTGGCGGCCGATTTTCTGGCTATCATGGCAGCCGCCGGGTCGGTGGTGGCCGCTTCGCCCTAGTCATTTGACCTGCCGGGGCGGTTGTGAAATCTTGACGGACGACAGGGCAACATGCGGTTCGGCGGTAGGTGTTTTCATGGTGCCGCCGAGCGGATTCGATCAGCGTGGTGGCGTTTAGGGATTAACTGAACATGCTTTCTCAGATGACCTGGGGCGAGGCCGCCCTCGCGTGGCTGATGATCATCGTCTGCCTCTTCCTCATGCTTGTGATCCTGCTACAGCGAGGCCGCGGCGGCGGGCTCTCCGCTGCGTTCGGTGGTGGTGGTGGCAGCGCTGCTTTTGGCGCGAAGACCGGAGATGTCTTCACATGGATCACGGTGATCGTCGCGGTCGTATTCCTCCTGCTGGCTGTCGTGAACAACTTCGCCTTGGATAAGTCGCCGGAGGAGACCCGCCCGGCGACGCCCGGCGTGACCACAGCCCCGGTGCCGGAGCCCACCGGCGATACGGAAGGCACACGCGCCCCGATACCGGTTTTTCCCGAGTTGACGGAAACCGAACCGGGCCAGGCCGCCGAGACCCCGCAGCCCGCAGGAGAGACAACCGACACGGACGCGCGGGAGGATGAAGCTCCAGCGCCGACAGGCACGGATCAGCCCGCGCCCGAGCCCACCGGCGAGAACGCCGGAGGTGGTGAAACCGACTCGACCGAAGGCGGTACCGAGGAATAACCCTGCCCATGATCCGATCGATGACGGGTTACGGCGTGGCCGAGCACGTCGAGGACGGCGTCAGCTACACGCTCGAAATCCGTAGCGTAAACAACCGCTTCCTCAAGCTGTTGATCAAGCTTCCGGATTCGCTCCAGTTCGCGGAACGGGCTTTGGACAGCCTGCTCAGAAGCCGCATGGCCAGGGGCAGCGTCATGTGCGCCGTCCGCGTCAGGAGCGAAGGTGAGGCAGCCGCCGGCACGATCAACGTGCCCGCGCTGCAACACTATGTCGATCAGGTGTCGCTGGCGCGCCTGCCGGAACGTATCCAGGCGACCCTGGACCTTGGGACCATGGCGCTTCTGCCGGGTGTCTGCGAGGCACCCGATGTGGATGAGCAGGATCGGGAACACCAGTTGGAGATCATCCAGCGTCTCGCGTCTCGCGCGAGCGATGCCGTGATCGAGATGCGGCGCAGCGAAGGAGAAGCCCTGCGATCCGACGTCCTCGGTTGTTGCGGGGCGATTCGCAAGCATCTTTCCGTGGTGACCGAGCGGGCGCACCTTGTCGTGGGGGAATACCACGAGCGTCTTCGCGCGCGCGTGGAAACCCTGATGCAAGCGGGCGGGTTTGAGCTCGAAGCCGAGGGGCTCATGCGGGAGGTGGCGATCTTCGCCGAACGGTGCGACATCAACGAGGAGCTCACGCGGTTGAACGCCCACCTCGATCAGTTCGCGGAGCTTTGCGACCGTAGCGAACCGGTCGGGCGAACGCTCGACTTCCTGACGCAGGAGTTGCTTCGGGAAGCCAATACCGTTGCATCGAAGAGCAACGACGCCGCCATTTCCCGGTGCGTCGTCGAGGTCAAGGGGCTGATCGACCGGTTGAAGGAACAAGTGCAGAATGTCGAGTAGCGATTCCGCCGCGCATCCGAGTGGGGGCGGGCGATTGATCGTGATCAGCGGCCCTTCCGGCGCGGGCAAGACGTCGATCTGCCAGGCGCTGCTCGACCAGTTGTCCCGGGCGGTCTGGAGTGTATCGGTCACAACCCGACCGCCGCGAGCGGGCGACGTGGCGGGACAAACGTACGAGTTCGTTTCGCCCGATGAGTTTGAGCGGCGCGCAGGGGCCTGCGAATTCCTCGAACATGCGACGTACGTGGGCCATCGTTACGGCACGCTACGGAAACCGATCGAGGAGGCGATCGCGAGCGGGAAACGTGTGATCATGGAGATCGACGTGCAGGGTGGTCGCCAGGTGGCTGACAGGATGCCGGAGTCGATTCGCGTGTTCATCCTTCCGCCCGATCACGGGTCGTTGCGGGCTCGACTCCAAGGGCGCGGGACCGAACGGGATGACGAGCTGGCCAAACGATTGGCGGAGGCTGAGCGGGAAATCGCGTCCGCCCGCCAAAGCGGGTGTTATCAACATTTCGTCGTCAATGACGTGCTTGAGACGGCGATCGCGGAAGTGAAGAGGATTGTTGAATAGGAGGCCGGGTGTTCATGATCGAAGCGTTCAAGCATGACGACATCATTGAGAAGTTCGGTGGGCGTTTCAAGCTTTGCGTGCTGATTCAGCGGCGATGGCTTCAGATTCTTCAGGGCGCCAGACCGATGGTCGAGTCAAAGGGTCTTACCGACCTCGAGATCGTCGTGAAGGAGATTGTCGACGGCAAGCTCGATCTGATCACGGACGACGACGAGGCCGAGAGCGAGGATGAAGACGATATCTGACACGTCAACGTCGGATGATCTCGCCGGTTATGAAGTGCTCGTCTGCGTCTGCGGCGGGATCGCAGCCTATAAGGTCTGCGAGCTTGTCTCCAGACTCGTCCAGCGCGGTTGCGGTGTGACGGTCGCCATGACCGAATCCGCATGCCGGTTCGTGGGACCGGTTACGTTCCAGGCGCTGAGCGGGCGCCGCGTGCTCACAAACTTGTGGGTGTCCGACGAGGCCTACGACGTTCAGCATATCGAGGTGAACCGGCTGGCGGACCTGGTCTGCATCGCACCCGCCACCGCCAACATCCTCGGCAAGATGGCCGGTGGCATTGCCGACGACCTTGTCAGCACGCTGCTGATCAGCGCCGCCCCACCGGTCGTCGTGGCACCGACGATGAACAGCCGGATGTGGGCCAACCCGATCGTACAGCAGAACATCGCCCGGCTGACCGAGTTGGGACATGCGTTCATCGGGCCGAAGGAAGGATGGTTGGCCTGCCGGAAGGTCGGACCCGGTCGCATGGCGGAGGCGGGCGAAATCCTCGAGACTCTTGTGGACAAGCTCAAAGCCAAACCGGCCCGCACCAGGGCGGGCGAGCCCTGATCCACTCCACCCGCCGTGCGGTTCGCTCGTGTGCGTGCGTGACATGTTCCGTTCGTCGTTCGCCTGTCGTCGCTTCGCCGTTCGCTACGGTTCATTCTATAGCGCTTTCAGTGTTCTCGTAGCGTCCGACGGCCAAGAACCTCCGGGGAAACTTCGAGATTCGGACGTTACATCAGAGTAGAACTTGTTCTAGTGCCGCTTCCAGAAAGGTAATGGCGTTTCTTCCTCCCCTCCTTGACAAGG
>CBDUZO010000170.1:0-4676 GCA_965371725.1 uncultured Phycisphaerales bacterium | reverse complement strand
ACATCGTCTGGGACGCGGTGGAGGTCGTGGAGTTCAAACGGAAACACACGGCCAACGTGCATGAGTCGCTCAACGACATCCGTCGCATCGTCGAGAACCTGGTCGAGAAACGCGACCAGCGACGCGACGGGTTCGCCAGCGTCATCAAGAAGGCGATGGAAACCACGCTCGGCGGCGACGCCGACGAGGTGCTCAAGGTGCTCAGCCAGCGGGGCATCACCCGGACCCTGGCCAAACAGGCTATCGACATCGCCCGCGAGAGGGGCGCGTTTACGGTGTTCGCCGTGGTCGACGCCCTCACCCGGCTCTCGGGAAAGCTCGCCCACGCCGGCGACCGGGCCGAGGCTGACGAAAGGGCAGGGCGGCTGCTCGCTCTCGCAGCGTAGCAGGGCACACAACGAAGAAAGGTTCACGCACCACCGGACCTCTCTTCATACTGACACGGAGCACCTCCACGCAGCGATTCCCCCGACCGTTGCACAATCTTTGCACGCCCGTTTCATGCAGGTTGTACGGTGTGCCGAAAATGCATATCATTTACGCATCTTTAGCCGAACGGAGTCGACGAATGAGTCCACGTAGCGCCGGAGCGAAGAAGACCCGATTCACGCTATGGCTCCCGGATGACGCCCTCAAGGACCTCAAACGACTCCAAAGCCTCACGGGCAAGGAGTCCGTTGCCGAGGTAATCCGCGAGTCCATTGCGGTTTACAGCGACCTGCTTAAGGCCAGAGAGGAAGGTGTCGACTTGTACTTCCAGGACTCGGAAACTGGCGAGTCAGGCCGAATTTGGATTCTCCCCGGCCCGCCGCCGCTCCGTCGTCCCAGGGATTGAACCGAATTGTCTTTTTTTGGGGTTGATGTCTTATTTAATATGCATAAAATCATACGTCATGGCGTGGCGGCTTGACCGTCACGGCCGAAAGGAGGCGTTCCCTGGCGACAATCTGTGTCTACCGGTCGGATGCCGGTCTCCCGAAGGAAGGGGGCCGTGAAGGAGGTATCCGGCGAGAACTTCGGCTTCCTCATCGCCTACGTTCTTCCTGGGTTTGTGAGCCTTTGGGGGGTCAGCCACTTCTCGCCAACGGTGAGGAGCTGGCTCATCACGTCGGCGTCCACCGCGAGCACCTCGCCGACGGTGGGGGGGTTTCTCTACGTCACGCTCGCCTCGGTGGCCGCAGGCCTCACGGCGAGCACCATCCGCTGGGCACTCATCGACCGTCTACACGAGCTCACCGGCATCAAAAGACCTCGGTGGGACGACTCCAGGCTTCACGAGCGTCTCGGAGCCTTCGAAGCCCTCGTCGAGAATCACTACAGGTACTATCAATTCTACGGCAACATGCTGGTTGCCCTGCTGTTTCTATTCGTGGCCCGCCTGGTCGCGGCGGGACGCACCGTCGCTGACATAAACCCATTGGACTGTGCGATTCTCGCACTTGGAGCCCTTTACTGGGCAGGCTCGCGAGACACGTTGAGAAAGTATTTCTCGCGAGCGGAACTTGTTCTTGGAACTATAGAAGGAGAGAAGGATGACAAACGGCCATTGCAAGCCGGACGAGACGGAAAACAAGCAGACCGCAAAGAAGGAGAACCAACGAACGGGGAACCCCGGCCAGACCCGCCGGACAGTTGAGCGGACGGCCAAGACCCCTGACACGCCGTTGCGTGAGCAGGAATCACCACGGACGTAGCACGTCCGGGGACCATTCTCGGGACGCTGGGGCTGGCGGCCGCAGCCCCGGCAGCCCGAGGCCTGCAAGCTCGCTGTTACCGCAAATGCCACCGGCACGAGGAGCCCTCGGACTCAGAACATTACCAGCGGGGCGGAGCAAGGAGCTAAAGCCTCGGACGGAACGGGTGCCACGCAGGGGGCGGCAGCATGCGAGGGACGTAAGATGATAAGCACCGAGCAGGGCGGTAGGGGGAAGGAGTTTGGCCCAACTACAAAGCCTAGGACTTTGCCCGGCCGAACACAACGAAGCGACTCACCTTGTCTGTTTCTTCATTCAACCTCCGGGGAAGATTCTGCGGCACCAGTCAGACGTTCTTTTTCACGATGTTCCCGTAGCAACTCTCCCACGACTTCCTCCACCGAAGAACCTTCCAGTTCCATCCGTATGTTTTCGAGGTGCTCTATGCCCCGAAACTCGTAGTTCCTGGCAAGGGCAATTGCGGCGGCTTTCCCTATTGCACCGTCGGCGTGGTCCACCAGAGCATTCTGAAGCACCATGTAGCCTTCGTTCGTGTGAACCTCAGCCAGCCCACGGACGATATTGTCTTGCATGTTCGGTTCGGCACCGTCGGCCATCTCGATCAGGCCTTCGACAGCGTCAACGTTGCCGATGCGTGCAAGGCCCCTGGCAACGAACGGCATCGCAGCAGGAACATCGAAAGTCGACCCGATTTCCAATAACCGCCCCGTCATCTCAGGGCGGTCGATAGAGGCAACCACATCACCCAGCATGGCGCCAGCCTCGTTATTCCCGGATGCGACTTCCAGTTCGAGTCGATCCACCAAGCCCCGCAACATTGACTCAGTCAACATAGCACTTATTGCACCAGCACTTGCGTACCCGACTGGGTCTTCAGCGCCTGCGAAGCAAACATTGTCCAGGAGATCAGGGAAAGCGCGAGGGTCGCGCACCAATCTTAGGGCTTTGCCGAAGAGGTTTCGCGATTCAGAATCCTGCTCGGCGGCGACGGCTTCGGTCAAGTTCTGCACGGCACTACTTGTTCCGATCCTCGCCAACGCAACGGCAGCCGCCGCCCTTGTTTCGATATCCGACGCGTCAGCAAACAGAGCGCGCAGGTGGGGAACCGCATAATCCTCAAAACGGATGATGTCAGACAGCGCTAAAGCAAGAGCCTCGGTGTCACCCATCAATACGGCTTTCTGCAATCGCGCAACGCTCTCTTCCTCGTTCTCACTCTCATCTGCCTGATCCCTGCCCTGGTGTTCATCCTCCCGCAAGCCGTCCTCCCGCAACCCATGCCCATACTCGACATCCCGCGGCCCGCCTCCGCGCTCGATGTCATCATCAGTCTCCTTCGCTTCTCCCGCCGAAGGAGGTACGACTGCTGCCCCATCTTCAAGGCTGCCATCAGCATTTGCTCGGCCACGCCGATTCGCACGGTCATCGTCTGTCGTGGCGCCGTCAACAACGACTTCGTCCTGGCCGCGGGTTTCGCCATCACTCCCTGCCGGGTCCTGCACTGGTCGTTCACGAAGGGCGCCAGATCCCATGTCAGGCTCGCGCATCGGCTCATTATGCTGCGACGATGGCTCAGCGCTGCCGGCATTCTGTGTTTCTGCTCCTGTGCCTGGTACGCCCGCTTCCAAACCTGACACATCCGGACCTCTCTGACGCAGGCCTGAGCGACCATCCGGTCGTCCACTGGATTCAGTTGAACGGTGCTTGATCGTCCCTGCAAGCACATTATCCGTGCGACCATGCAGCGGCTCCGCACCCACTTCGTGCCGGTCACGACTTGGGCCACTGGAAGTGACTGGCCCGGCGGGCGCCCCTTCATCGCGCCGAATCGGGGATTCGCGAGAGCCGCGATGGGCCGGTATAGCTTCATCCTTGATATCGGGTGATTCTGGGGTCGAAGGACCGAGGTTCCCTCTGCGCTCGAAATCCCGTGCCGCGTCGCTGTTCTCTTCTGTTTGGCTAAGACCACTGGTGGACGACTCGCCGTCTGGCAACGGCTCGAACTGCTGGGCAGCCCCTCCGACTGCCGCAAAGCCAGTTGGTAATGCGTCGCCGTCGTTTTCCTGTCTGGGTGGCGCAACGTGGGCAACCGGCGCGGGGACCGGGGGCGCTATGCTCTTCAGTATGATCGCACCTGCCACGCAGAGCACGAGTATCGCTGCCACGACCATAATCGCGTGGAGTATCCGTTTGCGCGCACCAACATCTGGGCACATCGCGACAACCTCCAATACACTTAGCTCAGTGCGGCCTACCCGTTAGACGCTGTCAGGGTATAGGTTCCCGTCTCAGAACTCCCGTAGGCCCTGATGCGAATGTAGTAGTATCCCGACGAGGTAAACGAATACCGGATTCTCGACGCCAACCCGGAACCACCGTCATCGTCGTCATCAAGCACGGTCGTGCCGTTCGCCGCATACAAGTACATGTACGAATCAGGCAAGGAACCTAAACTCGTCTCAAAAGTCATTGTGCGCGCGGAGTTGATGTATATCTTGAACCAGTCGTCGTCTCCCCCATTCTCGATGCTCCCAGCCGTGTTGCCTGTGCCGATGGAAGTCGCGCTTGCCGAACTGTCGCCGTGGTCGTCGCCGCCACCGCCGGGAGACAGGCACACATCGGCGTCGCTCGCGAATCCGTAGTCCCCCCCAACATCGCGCACGCACACCAGCCCGGACTGACATTCGCTGTCGCCGTCGCAGTCTCCCTCACCAGCGGAACACCGGCAGCTCGATGAGCAGTAGTCGTAATCGCCCAACGGGTCGCTGTGGCAACCGCCGCCACCACCGCCACCGGGGGATTCACAAACGTCGACGCCACTGCTGAAGCCGTAGTCCGCCCCAACGTTGTCCACACACACGAGCCCGGACTGGCATTCGCTGTTGCCGTCGCAGTCCCCCTCGCCGGCGGAACACCGGCAGCTCGATGAGCAGTAGTCGTAATCGCCCAACGGGTCGCTGT
>CBDUZO010000169.1:0-4734 GCA_965371725.1 uncultured Phycisphaerales bacterium | reverse complement strand
CCCCCCTTGGTAAGGGGGGAAGAAAGCGGAACAACCTTTGTTGAAACGGCGCTAGTACTGCGTTTCATAGGTCTCACGACTATGCGAGCCGCGGACTTCAGTCCGCGCGGACATTCACGTGGCGGTTAAGCCTGTAGCCCCATGCGACTTCATAGTCGCAGGACTTGTGAAACGCGGCGCTAGCCCAGCTTGGCCAGGATCGCGTCGGTCATTTGGGGCGTGGTGGCAGCCCCCTGCTCGATGACCTTCGGGCCTCCCGGAAGCCGCATCATGTCATAGACCCGCACTTTGCCTTCGACGATCACCGCGGCGATCGCGTCCCGAATCCGCTTGGCTTTGTCAACCTCGCCCAAGTGGTCCAGCATCATGCAGGCCGAAAGGATCATGGCAATCGGGTTGACGATGGGTGGATCAAGGTTCTCATACTTCGGCGCCGAGCCGTGCGTCGGCTCGAAGACGGACACGTCATCACCGATGTTTGCGCTGCACGCAAACCCGAGCCCGCCGACGAGCCCGGCGAATCCGTCCGAGACGATATCACCAAACATGTTGCCCGAGATGATCGCGCCGTAGTCCTCCGGGTTTTTCGTCATCCACATCATCTGAGCATCGATGTTGGTCTCCCGCAGGTCGATGCCCGGGAAGTCCCTGGCGATGGCCTTCGCCTCGGCTGTGAGCATGCCCGACGTCTCCCGGATCACGTTGGGTTTCTCGCAAATCGTGACGGACTTGTACCCGAACTTCCTGGCGTACTCGAAAGCCGCCCGGCTGATCCGGCGACAGGCGTTACGGGAGAAGATCCTGGTCGAGATGGCCAGGTCCTCACTGGGAACGTCCTTGAACTTGGCCATCTTGGCGTGTGTCTGGAGGGCATCGCGAACCTGTTTCGGCGGGTTGGTCCACTCGACCCCGGCATACAACCCCTCGGTGTTCTGGCGGAAGATGACGGCGTCGACCTGCGGCTCGACAAACCCATCCCCCTCGCGGTGGATGAAGTTGAGCGGATTGCCCTCGAAGGAGCGGCAGGGGCGGATGCAGATGTCCAGGTTGAAGCGCTGGCGCAGACCTACAATCGGGCTGTAGTAGACGTAGCCCTTGTCCCGCAGCGCGGGCGACAGCTCAGCCGCCGCCTTGTCCTTCGGTTTCGAGGTGATCGCTCCGAACAGCCCGATCTTGTGCTCCGTCAGAAGCTTGACCGTCCGCTCGGGAAGGGCGTTGCCCTCGTTGATCCAGAAATCCCAGCCGATATCGGCATGCACGTAGTCCGCTTCGAACCCCACCGCGTTTAAGACGCGGATCGCCTCGGGCAGTACGACCTTGCCGATACCGTCGCCCGGCATTGACACGATTGTCCGTTTGGCCACCGACTTACCTCCGTGGAATCTAGAGCAAGCTCTTTTTTCGTGTAGCGATGAAACAGCCCTTTTCTTCTGAGTTTCTCGTCCCGCGCCCGCCCCACGAATTCGGAGAGTGCTCGAATGTCTCGGTTCCGTTCCGCGCCGCACCGCGTGCCGCAACCGACAACATGGCATGAAGCGTGCCATTAGGCCAAACGCCTGGGCGTGGTCACCAGCGTAGGGATCGTGAGGCGCGGGGCAGGCGAGCCCGGCCCGCGGGAAGGTCTCAGCAAGGGGGCTCGCCGGTTGCGGGGAAGATCCGTTCGAGGTCGGCCTGAAGCTTCTCGGGAACCTCGATCGGAAGGGCTGCGAGATTCTCCCGAAGCTGCTCGACAGTCGTGGCGCCGAGGATCACGCTCGATATGCCCGGCTGGGCCGCCGCCCACGCGAGAGCCAGTTGGACCCGGGAGCAACCCACCTCATCCGCCTGTGCCCTGAACCGGCGGGCGGCGCTGATCCGATCCTCGGTGTAGTACTTGTCCCGAAGCCACTCGATCCGGTCGAAACGCGAGCCTGGTGGCATTACCTCGTCATACTTGCCGGTGAGAATCCCAAAGGCCAGCGGACTCCAGGTCACCAGACCCATACCCGTTTCCAGGGCGGCGGGGCGGACGTCCTGTTCGAGCCTGGCCCGATCGAGCAGGCTGTACTGCGGCTGCTCGACCTGCGGCGGGTAGAGGTTGCGATGGTCGCAAATGCGGTGCACTTCGCGGAGCTGATCACCGGTCCACTCGCTGGTGCCCCAGTACAAGACCTTGCCCTGATGGACAAGATCGTCCATCGCACGGGCGGTCTCCTCGATCGGCGTCGCCGGATCGAACCGGTGGCAGAAGTAGATGTCGAGATAGTCGACGCCGATTCGCTCGAGGCTCTTGTCGATCGATTCCATGATGTGCTTGCGTGACAGACCGCCGTCGTTCACGTCGTCGCTCATCGGGAAGAAAACCTTCGACGAGATGACGAGCTCGTGGCGGGGGAAGCCTCGAAGGACCTTGCCCATGACACGCTCGGTGTGGCCTGTCGCGTAGATGTCGGCCGTGTCGAAGAAGTTGACCCCGGCGTCAAAGGCCGTTGTCAGGATGTCTCGGACCACGCCCTCGTCTGTCACGCTCTCGCCGTAGGTGGTCCAACCGCCGAGCCCGAACTCACTGACCTTCGTGCCGCAACGGCCCAGTGATCGATAGCGCATCTTCGCATCCGACATGCCAAACCTCCGTGATCCAACGCGATCGAGAAAACCGCTTCGCCCGTGTACGGTCAGCCGGTCGTCGGCCGACGCGATCCTGCCACCTCCGAACCGGCAAGTCGGCACACCGTTCCCGCGCAGAGCAGGAAAACCACGACAAACACCTCGTAGTAGGAGCGCATCTCGTCAAAGTAGCCAAAAAGAAACGTCAGAACAACAAGTACGGGCGCAATCCACAGGCTCCGGCGAAGGAGAACCGGTTGGGCGGACCATTTCCAACAGATGTACGGAACCAGGAGAATCAGGAAAGGGATGTTGTAGCGTGTGGGCACAACGAGAATGGAATCCCTGAACCATACGACGTCAAAGAACAGGTATCGCCAGTTGGTGGGATCGGCTATCAACTCCCAGTTCCGTGAGAACCACACCTCCAGCGCCGGGCCGGGATTGTCTCGGAAGACGATGAACTGCAATACCGATCGGACAAAAACCAGGACCACGAGTTGCGCGACGGCGTGTGCAACCAGGCGTCGACGAGGCATCCGCCCCATGTGGCCCAGCACGTGCACGAGCACGAGGAGGATCGTGGTCTCCTTGCTCAGGGCGCCAAGCACCAGGACCGGATAGAACCAGCGCCATCGCCGTTGAGCGAGTAACAGGAACCCCAATGTGAACAGGAATAGCTGCGGAAAGTCATAGTCATAACTGATGTAGCAGTACAAAGCCGGGAGCGATGCCACCGCCAACGCCGGGAGAAGATCGGGCAGCCATGACGCCGGACCGTGGAAATGAACGATCGCGGCCCGCAACGTGAAGGCAAAAGCAAGCAGGGCGGCGAACTCCAGAGCATAGGCGACAAGATACGTGGCGGGAGCGGTCTGTTCCGCGGCGGGCGTCAGCGAGAACAGCTTTCGGCACGGAGACCAACGTTCCGCGAACCGGCCCAGCGCCGACCAGGCACTGCTGGGCGAACAAGCTCTGATCAAACGCACCGTGCTTGGAAGGAGCGTACGGTAGACGAAGGGCCGGTGCGCCGTCCCGTCCACCATATCCGTCAGCCGGGCCTTCTCGAAAGTGTCCGGGTTGCCGGGCTCTTGAACAAACGCAAGGAAGGCGAACTGCGCGCATCCCAGATAAAGCCCTGCGACGAGCAGCCACCGGAGATACACGGCCATGAGGCTCACTCCCCTCGAGGCGGATCCGCCGAGTGCTGCGGACCGTCATCGCTGCTCGGGGCAACGCCGGATGCAGGCGTTGAGACCGGATTGTGGTCGCCGGCCCGCGGAGTTTTCCTCGAACGCCGGCGAACCGCGGCCAGGAGTAGCCAGACAACGAAGATCAGGCCCAGGCCGATCAACGGTACGTGGTCATCGCCGACACCGACCCGCGTGGGCATGGCGACCCCGTCAACCCTTACCTCCGAACCGTCCGCGAAATGAACCACGACGATGCCGGGACGAGGCTTGGCCCGCAGATCGCCGACCTGCATACCGAACTCGGCGGATTGACGCCGCGCTATTCCCTCAACCGTGGACGGTGCCACGGCGACACACACACCGGGTTCATCCTTCGTGCCGACATGAACCAGGTTCGTCGTTTCCGCGGACCAGCCCTCCGGTATGTGAAAGAGATAGGCCCTGTAGTGAGGGAACTCCACGCGGACGATGGGTGACCAGTGTTGGTTCGTGACAACCCAACTGTAGTGATGGCCGACGTCCTCCGCGCCGCCCGTGATCGTCACTTTGGGGTCTGCGGCAAGGGCGGTCGAGTGGAGCAGGACCAACCACGCCGCGACCATGACACAGCGCGTGGGTAGATACCTCCCGGAGTAAGAAGCGCACCCGTTCACAACCATCCAGCATACTGCTACTGCTTTCCCTCGTACTTGGCAACCTTCCGGGGTTGAGGATGGTCTCGGCCGGGTACAGGCATCTTTTGGCACCTCGACCTGCATGTTCAGCGGCGTGGTGCCGTCCCGGAGGGACGACGCGAGAATAAAGCGTTTTCGGAAATCGTGTAGCGGAACTCCCTCTTCGTCCCCCCTTACCAAGGGGGGAAAAAGGGGGGTCGGCCGCTACGCAAAAACAGACTTTGCTCTAGGCTCTGTCTGAAAACTCCGTCCGTAGCCGATATCCCTGTGTAACGACAGGG
>CBDUZO010000168.1:0-4872 GCA_965371725.1 uncultured Phycisphaerales bacterium | reverse complement strand
GCTTCGAGAAATTGGCCGTCAACTTCCATGGGATGCTTCAGTTGGCGATGATTCGTCGATACCTTAAACGGCTGTTTTCAGACAGAGCCTAGTCTTGTGTTTCCACGAGGGTTTCAAGTCGCTGTTGAAGTCGCTCGTTCGGTGCAAGTTCGAGGCTCCGCTCCCAGGCTGCTCGCGTCTGCTCGAAGGGCGGACCAAGTCGGTACAACGCTTCGCCGACATACGCCCACGCCCGGGCGTCGTCCGGCACGCGCCGAGCTTCGGCCTGGGCGTAGTGCAACGCTTTCTCCAGGTGCGCTTGCGTAACCGGCTCGGTCACAAGGTAGTAGTTCGCCATGTCGATGAAGAACGTCCTGCCGTGCGGCGTAGGGAACGGCGCTTCGCCGGCGCGATAAGCATTCAGCGCTCGCATCTCGTCGGACTTGGGCATCGGCTCGAACCGCGCAAAGTGTGCCCACCGGGTCGGTCCGGTACCCGCAAGACAAACGACCGCTCCCATGATGACCGCGACGCCGACAACCGATCGCAACAACCGCCTCGCTTGCGTGGCATGGCAGGACCGCCCGCCAAGCCACATCGCAGTGAGCATCCACGCGGGTGGGAGATAGAGCAGGTGAAATCGAGCGCCCAGCGTCCCGCGCCCGATCACGACAAGAGCACCGACCAGCGTCCAGGCAGCCAGACCCAGCATGGCTTGATCCCGGCGCGAGCGGGGACGTAAACGCAAGGTTGCCAGTTTGGCCAGTGCCCACAGGAGCCCGACAACCAGAAAGATGCCGGAGATCATCGTCGCAGGCCACACCGTGAAATCGGAGTAGACCGTGACAGCCTCCCACACGCTTCCGGTGACGTGCTCCTTGACCTGTGCGTAACCGAGTGTCAGCTTCGTGATCAGCTCGAACACGTTCCCGGCGTCGGTCGCTTCGTGGTGAATCAACCCGGTTTGCGTGAAGTAGCTGTTTGCCCACAGCAGATAAGCGAGCACCGGAAGCACCGCGATCACCAGTCCCGCAGACAGGCTCCTGATGCGTTGTCCACGATGTGTCCGTATGCGCGCCGTGATGGCGAGTTCGCCGGCAACCATCAGGCCCACGATGAGAAGCCCCTTCCCCAGGCTTGTCATGAGCAACGCCAGCCACACGATGCCCCGCGCGAATGTGGATCGCCGCCTGCCCATCAGACAAACGCCCGCAATCAGGAAGATCATCATCGCGGACTCTGCGAACTCCCCCCGCCCGTTTGTGAAAGAGAGAATGTCGGAGAGGCTCACAAGGGCCAGGAAGACCAGCGCGATTCGTCGGCCGTACGCCCGCCGCGCGAGCACGTAGGCGAGAGGCAACGTGACGATCCCGAGCAAGGCCGGCAGGATGCGCAAGGCCCAAAGTGAAAGCCCGCCCGCCATCTTCACAAACGCGTACTGCAACCACCACCAGAGTGGCGTGACCGCGCTGCTGCGCGTGATCGGCACCTCGATGGCAAGGGCCCGGGTGGAGTCGGCCATCTCGTCAAGACCGACTCCCATCACGAACACCTCGTCGTAGCCGACCGGTAGCGACACCGTCAGCCAGAGTCGATACCCGACTCCGAGCAGGATCAACACGACGGCGAACAGGTTGGCTCGCCTGCCGCGGCCCTTTGCTCGCGCGAGCGGCTGAGACGTCAATGAAGCGGTCGTTTCATTCATTCCAGAGGCAGGAATACCGTCTGCAACATGGACGTCAAGGACGAACCCGCCACGGTCGTAGAGCGGTCATGGTGGTGACATGGCGCGCCGCGGGCTTGAAGTCCGCGCGGACATGCGTACGCAGTGTGACCAGGGAGGGGGAAACGGCAATCTTCAACTAGGGTTCGTGTGACGCACACCCCGTGTTCATCTCAGCAAACTGACGCAACGGACTGAGTGTGTGGCTCGAGAAGAACCCACCCCGGAACTGCACCGCCAGGGACTCGAACCCCGGACCCGCTGATTAAGAGTCCACTGCGCGAGAATCATAACTGCCTGGAAAACCAAGCACTTACGGAATCCCGAGAACCGAGCTTGCCGGAATGCTTGCCGGATTGGCTGCAGAATGAGCCCGATCTGGCGGCGGTCGTGGAGGCGTGGGCAGGACTACCGGAAGCCATCCGCGCGGGCATCGTTGCGATGGTCAAAGCGACGTGTTGTGAGTAGCGAATCGAAACTGCCAGCGTGTCCATCGAGCATTGCTGAACGGGATGAGCTAGCTTCCGCCTACGTGCCTTCGTCCCCTCGCGCGTGCGCGCATGCGGTGTGCCTCGACCCTTCAGAATCGTTCTGACTCCTCTGTGTCGCTTTCGAGGGTACGGAGGGCGTCCGAGCCCTTTGCGTCCCGTGGCGCTCGCCTACGGACCCGTTAGGGGCGTGTACGGGGCGGCTCGCGGATGTCTGCGCCGTGTTCTACCTCTTCAGAATCCTCGCCACAGCCTGATGCGTCCAGCAATTCGACTTGCCGGTCTTCGTGGGGATGCCCCGCTCGGTCAGCGCGGCTGCGATCTGCTTGAGGGTCCTGCCGTTTGACCGCATGGTGCGGATGTCCGCAATCACCGTCTGCTCGGACTCGTTCGGGACGAGCATTACGCCGTCGTCCGCCAGGTCGTGGCCGAAGGGGACGGTCCCGGTCCGCTGTCCGTTCGCCCGTTTGACTGCCATCGCCGACTTCGTTCGCTCTCGCGTCAGGTTCCGCTCCATCTCGGCCGCACCGGCCAAAACGACCAGCATGAACCGGCCCGCTGCGCTTGTCGTGTCGATTGCGTTACCGCCAAGGTCCACCACGTGCAACGCCACACCGGCCTTGTCCCACCGCTCGACCGTGCTGAGACAATCGCCAGCGTTACGGAACATCCTGTCCAGTTTGAGCATGACCACGGCGTCGGCTTCACGATCTTTGATCGCCTTGAGGAGTCGCTGTCCGCCTTGCCTCGACGCCAACGGCTTACCGCCGGATACACCGGCGTCGGTGATAATCTCGATGAGCTTCGAGTCCTTGAGCGTGCAGTAGGCTCGGACACGTTCGGCTTGGACATCCAACCCAAGTCCGCTGTCGGCTTGCTCATGCGTCGAACATCGGATGTATGCGATGGTCTTCATGGTCTGCCCCTATGCGGCTGTCCTGGCAGCCTTGCCCTTGAACCGACGGAGCGTGTCCGGAAGCTGGTCGATGCATGCGCGGATATTGTTGCCACCGACGTCGGTGTACTTGCCCTGCACGTAGGACAAGAACCGGAAACCCTCCGGAACGGACAGACCAGCATCGGACGCGACACGTTCCAGGTGATCGGCAATGGCTTGTGCGCTTGGCTTACGGAACCGAAACCGGCGCCACCGGCTGAACAGCCCGTCAACGTCGTCCGCCCAATTCACCGATGTCGTCGTGCCGATGAAGATCACGTGCTCCGGAAGCTCCTCCAGAATCCCGAGAAGCATGCGTTGACAGTCTCGGCTCAAGTGCTGGATCTCGTCGATAATGAAACAGCGACGAGCGTTCCCACCCCACCCGAAAACCTGCATCCGGCCCGACAGTTCCCGAAGATCGGCGACCGTGCAAGCCCGACTGTCCACGCGTTCGATTGCGAAGTCAGAGCAACCCAACGCCAAGCCCGTTACGTATGCCGCGCTCGTCTTGCCGCAACCGGCAATCCCGTCCGACTCGAACAGCCAGCGCTCGCCACAACCCTCGAACAGCCAATCGTCACCGCAGGCTTCGCGTATCTTGTCGATAACGGGTTGGCCGATAAAGTCGCCCCACGTCTTGGGTCGGTATCGTTCGCTTAACATCATGCACCGCCTTTCGATTCCCGGTGGAGGGTGGTCAAGATGTGGCTTTGTACGTGAGACCAGAACGCGCCGATCTTGAACGGGTCCGTTCCGCCGGCAAGGTCGGCCGCAACCTGCAGGGGCGCCGGGAACTGCAGGCAGTACCCAGCCTCTTCACGAGCATTCGGAACCGAATACGGATTCGGTGCTTTGTTGAAGTCGTCCCGGTATGCGAGGTACTCTGCGATTAGGCTCGCTCGCTCGATTGTTTGCTCGCTCATCATGCCACCGCCTTCCGGGTCTTGAGGGATTCAAGATCGTCGATGATGTCGCGCGCCGTCCTGCTGATTCGTTCCAAGCTCGCCCGAAGTGCTTTGGCGTCACCGTCCCAAAGCGCGATATACCGACTCGATCGGACTTCCGTTTCAAGGCTGAAGTGTCGGCAGACCACGTAGGCGACCGACTCGGCTTCAAGCTCAGCCACGTTGCGTGTCAACCCTTCCGGACGACTGGCCTTGTGCAGTGTTTCGTGTGCAAGCTCGTGTGCGAGGGTTTTGGCTTGCTGTCCCGTCGCGTGTCCGTCGTCAACCTCGATACTCCCACCCTTGGACACACCGAACGCGCCGGACTCGATCGGCTGGAACGACACGGCGATACCGCGCTTGCCGGCGACTTGCTGAAGATCGGCGAGCAGTCGATCGGCTGCCACGTCAACGGTCGGCACGTCCACGTCCGGAAGCTCCTTCCCGTCCGTTTGACCGACGTCGAACACGTGGACCGCACGGAAGTAGACTCCCTCGCGCTCGTCCGTCTCACCGCTATCGCGCTCGACTTCCCGCTTGAACGGGCAAGGCGCGAAGATCGTGATTCCACGCTCGCCTTTGCAGACTTGGCGGCCGAGACTCTGCCACGTTCTGTAGCCCGCCACGTGGGTCGCGTCCGGTCGCTGGCTGAGAATCAGTAGCGAATTATGCCAGGAATAGCGGTGAAAACGCGCCTGAACGTCCAGGTAAGGACCCGCAATGAAATAACTGTATCAAGTCACCTTCTCCGTCTTGGCCGAATGGTGTAGTTCCAATCACCGTGGAAGTCATCGCGAT
>CBDUZO010000167.1:0-4985 GCA_965371725.1 uncultured Phycisphaerales bacterium | reverse complement strand
CCCCGCCAGACTCTTACACGCCTGCGCAAACGAAGGTTCGTACGAGAGAATCAAGTACATGGCGGGTCGCTCCCCGCGTGCCATCTCCGGCGTGTCCACACCCCAGAGACGAACGCGCGTCACGTTCTTACCGTCATCCGGGGCCTCTAGGATCAGCGTATCTCCGTCGACCACGCGCACCACCCGAAACGAACGGTCGTGATACCGTGATCGGTCGTCGGTCTTGACCGGTGTCCGTTCACGGCGACTGCACACGGTGATGGCGGTCACGCCGGCAAGCGCGATCAAAAGCCACACCCATCGACGGCGCGCTGCGCCGAGCACGATGGAATCAGGGAGTCGGGCTTGATGTTTTGCGACACGCATTATAGCACTCTCCGAATTCGTGTGGCGGGCACGGGGCGAAAAACCCAGGAGAGAAGGGTTGTTTCACCGCTCCACGAAAAAAGAGCTTGCTCTAGCACGAACCATTGATCCCGGTGTTCAGCCTGTGCAACCCGAACGCGTCGTGAAGAAATTGCAGTGCCTTCTGGCCGTCCTCGCGCCGCACGATGCAACTGATCACGGTTTCGCTGGTGGAGATGTTCTTGATGTTGATTCCGTTGCCCGCGAGCGCCTCGAACATGGTTGAGGCAATGCCGGAATGGGTCCTCATCCCAACACCGATGGCACTGACCTTGGAGACCTCCTCATCCACGTCCACACTCTTGATACCCAGCGCAGGCGCAAGACGTTCGCATAGGGCACGACCCTCGGGGGCGTCGCCGGCTTTGATCGAGAAGCCGATGCTCGCAAGCTTGCCGCCGTCGTGGATGTTCTGCACAATGTCGTCCACGAGGATGTGGTTGCGCGCGATTTCGGAGAAGATGCGTGCGGCCGTTCCGGGTGTGTTCGGTACGCCGCCTAGCGAGACGACGGCCAGGTCCTCCCGCAGTGTTACGCCCTGGACCGAGATCGTTTCCATTCCCGGTGTTTCCGCCATGATCATGGTTCCCTTCGCATCCGTCAGCGAGCTGCGGATGTGGATGGGGAGGTTGAACTTCTTGCCGAACTCGATCGCGCGGGGGTGCATGACCGCGGCGCCGGCGGCTGCCATCTCCAACATGACGTCATAGCTGATCTCGTCAATCTTGCGAGCCTTCGGGACGATCCTGGGGTCAGCCGTGTACACGCCATCCACATCGGTGTAGATCTCGCACACCTGCGCCTCGAGCACGGCCGCCAGGGCGGCGGCTGTCGTGTCCGACGCCCCCCGGCCCATCGTCGTGATCTCACCACCCGCGTCGATTCCCTGGAATCCCGCGACGATCACGATATTCCCCGCTGACAGCTCCCGGTCAATCCGATCACGACTGATTCGTTGGATGCGTGCCCGCGTGTGCGCGCTGTCGGTGACCAGGCCAAGTTGCCCGGCTGTCAGGCTGATGGCTCGATGTCCCGCCGCGTGTATCGCCATGGCCATCAACGCAATCGAGACCTGCTCGCCGGTGGTCAGCAGCACGTCGAGTTCTCGCTTGGGCGGCCCGGACGATACCGCCCGCGCCAACGCGAGCAGCTTATCCGTGGCATTGCCCATGGCCGAGACGACCAGGACGAGCCGATGCCCCTCGAGCCTGGCCCGGATCGCGCGTCTGGCTGCACGGTGAATCTTCTCGCCGTCGGCCAGACTCGTACCACCGAACTTCTGAACGATCAGCGACATGCCGGAATCGTAGCGTCTGACGTGCTAACGTGCGACCTGCCACGCTCGGATACGGCGGGGTGCATGCACGCGCCGGGTGGAGGGCCGATCAGGTCGTTACTTTGTGGCATCCGGCATCCGGGACGCCCGATTCCGTCCGAGCGGTTGGACTCGCGTTTGTCCCGGCGGCTGGTCCGGCTGTTTCCCCCTTCGGTATTCTCACGAGGATCGGCCGAGTCGTTCCCAGCTCGGCCTGCTCGCGCCGGACTTGGCTGAACAACTCCTCGATCGAGAGGTCATACCGGTCGGTGCTCGACCGGGCCGAGGTCGGTCTTGGAGCGTCGATCACGCGGACCTCGTCATAAAACGTCCGGGCGAGGAGGACAATCTCCTGAGGAGCGATGTCACTCAGGTACGCGTGGCCGATGAGGCGCCAGCGCGGTACGACACGGCGCGCCATCTCCACCTGATGAAGGGTGACCGGGTGCAGCAGCGCCGCGGGCGTCGGGGCTATTTGAATCGTGACCGCCTCGTCACCCCAACGCTCGATCAAGTCTGCCCACCAGTCGTCGTGGAACCACAGGGCGAAATCTCCGCTCTCGTGGGTCACTTCGAGGGTGAGCTCGATCGGCCCTTGCCCGGGTTGGTCCGGGATTCTCCCCTCGCCATTCGCAGTGAGCCGAACTAGGATGGGTTCGCGAGGTGGGCATCGCAAACGCTGGGTTGCGTTACGCGCTTCGGCTTGTTCTTCGAGATACATGACGGCTGGCTCCGTGCGGCGGGCTCCGCCCACCTGACTCGGAAGTTATTATCGGAGGGTGGGTTCGTGCCGCTTGACGCAAGCATTGAAAAACAGGGTTGATGCGGACGCGTCAACGGGTAGATCACGACGCCCGACCAGGCGAAATGCCACTAACCTTATTGCTTGCAATAGGTTGCATTCATTAGCGTCCGCGAGCCGATCGGTTTTTGGGTGGGCTGTTGCTCGGACACCGGTCGATGCCGGATAGTGATGTGTTATCGGTGCTGTGGTGTGGCCACGTTCGAGCGGGATCGGGTTTGGCGCGACTTCTCTCAATACGCATGACCTGGGCGGTGGGCTTCCATCGGTTGGCGCGGCGCGCTCCCGGATCGCGCGCCGGACGGGCGTTGGGTGTTGCGCTTGGCATTGCGTGCGCGGGATGCGGCGGAGAGCTCATCGTGCCGACGTCCGGCGGCGAGGAGACATCCGAGCTCCGCGCCGACGCAAGCCTCAGCACGATGGAAGCATCGGCCCATCAAGACAGCGTCGCGCTGGTTACCCTCGACGGAACCGCTTCCGCCGCCGCTGAGCCTGTGAGTTACGACTGGTTTCTCGGTTCTGACCTGCTTGCTTCAGGGTCGGTGGCCGAGGTGGAACTTTCGCCGGGGAGGTACGAGGTCACGCTTGTTGTCGAAGATGGTGCCGGGCGGACGGCGTCGGAGACCTTCGATATCTCCGTGATCGGCGAGTACTCGCTGGCCATCGGCGTGAGTGGTACGGGGCGGACGATCCCGCCGGAGGGGATGACGGCGGTTCCTGCCGGTGAGACGGTTCGCGTGCAGGCGATCGCTTCGGAGGGCTTCCGCTTTGTGCGTTGGAGCGGGGACGCCCGGAGCGAGCGATCGACTGTGACCCTCCTGATCGACCGAGACCTGTTCATCACGGCCGAGTTTCAACCGAGCACAGCCGACGCCGTTCCCAGGTTCTTTCTGCCGTGGGCGGATGGGGATTCGCACAAGGTCACGCAGGGCAACGATGGGAGTTTCAGCCACACGGACCTGTTCGCCTGGGATTTCTCCATGCCGGTCGGCATGCCCGTGCTCGCGACGGCCGCCGGTCGAGTCGTTCAAGTGCGGGAGGACGCCGAGCGGGATGATCCGTACGTGTTGGGCACCATCGAATCCGCCAACTATGTCACCATCGATCACGGTCGCGGGTTGCAGAGCATGTATGCACATCTCGATTATCTTGGCGCGACCGTCGAGCCGGGGCAGTGGATCGCAAGGGGGCAGGTGATCGGGTATTCGGGGAACACCGGTTTCTCGACGGCTCCGCATCTTCACTATGAGATCTTTGATACGACCGGTGCGAGCAGAGAGAGTGCGTTCTTCGAGGTGGACGGGACGGACGGCGTTCCGGTCGAAGGTGACATGGTTACGTCACGAAACACACTGGACGTCGATACGGTTGAGAGCTATGTGCAGTCGACGATGCCGGCTGACATGTTCTTGGCCAACGAGGTCGAGCTTACGGGCGAGCTTCCCCCGGCCCACTTCTACGAAAACCAGACCGATTACGTCATCACCGGGCGCGTTCTGGACGGCAAGACGCGCGTGTGCATGGCGCTTGTGGATTCGGAATCGTTCGAGACCGTTCACTGCGATCTGACCGATGTCGACGAAGACGGCGGTTTCACGCATCCGTTCAGGTTTCCGGGCGACCTGGTCGGTCGGTACTACCTGGGCGTCATTACCGGTGACGACGGGGCGGAGGGTGTCGCGCCGGTGACGGTTCTTGTATCTCCGCCCGTTGTTCGTGAGGACCGGCCCGCGGCGGTCATTGGCACACCGGACGGTCAGCTCATCGACTTCCTTCAGATCGCCTCACTCAGCGGGTTGGCCAGCTACTCTCCTCTCGGCGGTGGTGTGAACTATCAGTGGGCGCGGGAATCGGGACCGCCCGCCGTGATCGAGAACCCGACCGCGCCGGAAACGCGATTTCATCTGGAACCGGGTGCGGGCACGGAGCGCGTCGCGTTTCAGCTTGTGGTGTTTGACGGCGTGCAGCACAGTCTCCCGGCGCAGGTCGAGTTCCTCATGTCCGATACGTTCTTCGTCAGCCGGATCGGTGTGTCGGACGAGCTGTGCCTCAGCGCGGACGATTGCCCCGAATTCGAGATCCCACCGCCGCTGGTGTCGTTCTCGACGCAGGTGATCCAGGGTTGGGTCGAGCTGGTCAACGCCGAAGTTGGTGACACGCTGGTCTTCACGATCACCGATCCGAACGACCAAGCCGTGCGGGCCGTCGATGCGGTGGTGGACGAGGCGCCGTCGCCGGTAAGCTTCTGGCGGTTCAACTGGACCTCGAACGGTCTGGAGCTTGTTCCCGGCCCGTGGATCGGCACATTCGAGCGCAACGACCAGGTCGAGGCAACCGTCGAGTTTCGCGTCCTGCCGTAGGAAATCGGTCTGTTTCCGGAGCGAGGAGCCGCGGGCTTCAGCCCGCGCCTGGGCTTTGGCCGTTTTGTGTTGTGTCGTCACATCGGCTTCGGGTCGCCGCGGT
>CBDUZO010000166.1:0-5011 GCA_965371725.1 uncultured Phycisphaerales bacterium | reverse complement strand
ATCCACCTCGGTCAATTCGACGACTTCACCATCGGGTTCGGAGGTGGAGGCGATTGTGACGGTCGCCGAGTCAACCACGCCGTCGTTCAGGTTGAGACCACAATCGTTGAGGGAGATGTTGACCGTGTCCTCGCAGGCGTACTTATCCACGTCAAGATTGACGACTCCGGCGTCCAGGCAGGACATCATGATACGTAGCGACGGATCGCCGAAAATGTGCCACGTGATGAACGTGGCGTGTCCGTTACCCCACGTGTCCGGACCGCCGGGGTAGTCGTCCATCATGGAGCAGGAGCCCGCATAGCAGTAAGCACCGTAGCTCCCGTACGCCTCCGCCACGTAGAGGAGGTTGAACTCGTCCTGTCCCTCCATCGGCGGGTCCCAGGGCTGGCTGTTCGAGGAGGCGTAGCACCCGATAGCGCCGGTCGGTGCACCGTTGTGAGTGGCGCGCAGCCAGGCTTCTCCGAAGCATGCGCCATAGTTGTCGAACTCGCCGTTGTTGCACGCCACGGTTACGATAAACGGCAGCATATTATCGTTGACCAGCGCGTTGATGTGGGAGTTCGAGAAATTCGAGCTGCTCCACGAGGTCGGGCCACCGTGACCGCAGTAGTTGACGATCCCGCGTCCGGCGTTTAGCGCAGTGCTGACCATCGTCGCATTGGCTGATGGATCGTAGATCTGATCGACGACCGTGTAGCCATAGGCGAGCAGATCAGCCCGGATGTTGTCAATGTGCTCGTTGTCATACTCGCCGTCGTCACCGGTCCCCTGGTTGGACGCAACGCCCGTGCCGCGCCAGAACCAGTCCTGCGTCACGGCCGGCATGGTCTCATAGGTAATCGTTCGTTCCACCTGCGTATCGACTTCAGCGGGCGTCTGGGCGGAGAACCGCCCGACGATGATTTCCGGGTAGTCGTCACTACCGGCGAGCAGCGAGTACGTGGGGTCGGACGCACCGCTGTAGCTGGTGAGCCGCGTGAACGTCGCGATCTGTGCCGCGTCACCCACAAGCAAGACGAACGCCAGGTTGCCGCTGTCGTAGACGCCCTGAATGTAGTTCTTGATCGCGGTCTCGTCGTTGCCCCCGGGAATCGTGGATACGCCGACCACGGTCGTGTTGATGCCGCGGGCCATCTTGTGCGTCACCAGCGGCTGAACGTTAGGAATCCACGCATCGTGGCAGATGATCAACAGATCGCCCGTTTCATCCAGTGGTGCGTAGCGGTGCGGCAGCGTGTAATTCAGGAACTGGTGCTTGTAGATCGTGTGGAACGCCAGGCTCAAATCGTCGTCCGCCCGCTTATTGCTGAGGACGTTGATCTTACCCGGCCCGGTGCGGTACACATCGAGCGTGACGTTCGTGTATACGCGAAGCGTACGCGTTACAGGGTTGTACTGAAACGGGTTCAGCTCGACGACGATACCGCGCCGATCGCGCAGAATGTAGGGTTCGCGAAGGGTCGCGAGATCACCCGGGAAGAACGCGTCCTGCGCATACACGCTGCCGAACGTGTACGGCACGTCGTCCGGATTCACGTCACGCGAGATGTAACCCTTGGACGGCACCACGTCAATGCCTTCGATCTCCTCATACTCGGATGACACGACGCTGACAGCCATCTTGGCGTTGTCGGATATGACGATACTGCGACAGATGTTCGGCAAAGCCGGCTCCCCGACCACCTTCATCAGGCTTTCCTTGCCGAGGCTGAGGCTGCTGTACTTCTCCCCAAACAGGTCGAGAGTCTCGATCGAGTAGTCAGTGATCTGGTACTCGATTGTCACATGGTCGGCTGTGCTCTCGATAACGGTCACGTTGACCGGATCAGCGGCCTGGCTCGGTGCCGCTCCCACGATCAAAGTGAGAGCCCCCACAACCAGGGCGATCCCGCACGCGCGACCTCCGCGGACAACGGCAGTTGGCAAATACATCACGATACGTTCTCCTTTTGCTGCTCCGAAAACCGGATTCCGTCCCGGGGCGAATCGGGCGCACGGCATCGGTCCTTCCGCGCACATCGATCCACGCATTACGGGAATAGCCCACTACATCTTGCTTAACGCTACGAAAACCTCCATGGCGGCGGGGATGCGGCGCTCCCGCGCCGCTCAGCCGCTAACGGCTGGCTTCGTTTGGACGCTACGTCCAAACCGGCTATGACGACACCTGTGCAAACGACAGCGTCGCCCGACGATCGAATCGCCGGACGCCGCAGACCACACGCGCTCACCATTTTCCCCCCACGCATACCGTTACCTCAGCTGCCGTCATCAGTTTAATGGAGATTACCGGATCAGGTCAAGTGGTTTTATTTGGCACTACACTGAGACTGCATATCCTGGCAACATATCGGGCAACGGTCAGTGAGTGAATTCCTGTCTTGCATGACATAGCACGCCGCAATCAAGAGGTATGACGTTACGCGGCGATGCAGGATGGCAGTCGGGAGGCCCCCGTCGGCGGCTGGCCTTTCTATCTCCGCTGTAAGGCCTCAAACACATCGCAACGGGCGGAAGCAACCGGGTTGTTACCCTCTCCCGGATTGGCCGGTCCTCGCTGACGCGTATGGCCTCGCCCCTTGCTGCCATCCAGCAGATGGGCCTTGGAGGGATTCGGTCCGTTCCTCCTTGGCCCGACGGCGTTGTTGTCTGCATCTGGTCAAACATGGGGCCAAACCCCATATCCATATTCACACCACCTTGACCGGAGGGCCGAAAACAGTTACAATGAGCCATTCGATGGAGGCAACGGGGGGGACGCCGGAGACGCCGGGAGTCCGCGAAAGGTGTGGTTTGTCTTATCCGGTCGTTAGCTGTTCAACACACCCGTTCTGGCATGTGCAGACACTGGCCGTGTCCGGCCTATGTCGAGTAAGGTGCCACCCCGCCTGCGAAGGTTTGTGACTTTTGGACCGTTCCCTGCTCGGCGTGGCGGTAACGCCGGGCGAGCGGTTGTTCCTGATCGGGAGTGCTGAAGTTCAGCGGCCTGGACGAAGTCACGGAGGTCCTATCGGCAGGACGCCGAGTCCTTGGCCGCCTTCTGGCAGAGAAGCCAAAGGAGAGTCCAATGCGTACCCCAAACATGAGTCTTCGGGTTGGTTTTCAGGCGCTGGCCATCATGCTGGTGTTGGCGGTGGGTGTCGCGGCCGAGTCCACGATATCCGTTTCGCCGGACGGAACGCTTGCCCTGAAGAACGGTCCAACGGCTGTCGTCCCGGTGCTCCAAGCACAGGTGGAGGACAGCGGTGAGTTCAGCGTCTCGCTGTCAACGAGCGATCTCGATGTCGCCGTGAAGAAGAACGACGTTGGCGCGTTTGTGGAGATCGACTGGCCTGATGCGCCTGTCGCGGGGGAAATCGGGACTCCGGCGATTCCCGTTATCCGCCGTCTCTTCATTGTGCCGAACGGGATGACGCCCCAACTCACCGTTTGGCCCGGTGAGGCGAGTATGTTCGACTTGGGGGAGATGGATGCTTCGCTTCAGATCATGCCCGTTCAGCCACCGGTGGAGAAGATTCCCGGCGCCTTGGAGAACGCCGAGTTCATCTGGGACGAGGACGCCTACGCGATTGATGGCGACATTCTTGTCGATCGAGCTGCTATCGACGAAGTCGGCATCGTTCGTGGACAGAGGCTGTTTCTGCTGGAGGTTCGTCCGGTCGACTACAACCCGGTGGCCCGAGAGCTGACGGTTTGGCCGGACATACAGGTCGATGTTGAGTTTCTGGGACAGCCCGGTGAGACGAGCCCCTATACCGCGATGCCCGGTCTGCGCAGGATCGTGCTGAACGCGAACCTCGTGTCGCAACAGCAGACGCGAGGCTCGGGCAACTATGTGATCGTCGCACCCAACACGTTGGCCGGCGCTATCACCTCGTTCGCGGCGGCGAAGCAAGCGCAAGGGTTCACGGTGACAACGATCCAGGTCGCGGATGGGACCAGCAACACATCGATCAAGAGCGATATCGCGGACCTCTGGGCTGTTCCCGGCACCGCGCCGGATTACATCCTTCTGGTGGGCGATACCCAGTTCATCCCGCACTGGGACGGACAGGGTTATGGCTCGCCGGACACCGACATCCAATACGGGTGCATGGACGGGACGAGCGATTGGTATCCGGACATCCCGGTCGGTCGGTTCCCGGCCGATACCACGGCCGAGCTTCAGGCAATCGTCGACAAAACTCTGTACTACGAGAACGGCCCGCTGAGTGATCCGGATTATAAGAAGCGCGCGGTCTTCATGGCGTCGAGCGATAACCATAACGTCAGCGAGGGAACCCACAACTACGTCATCGACACGTGGTTGGAGCCGAACGGTTATACGTGCGACAAGCTCTGGTACTACTATGGCGCAACCACACAGGACGTTCGTAACTCGTTCAACGACGGCCGGTTCTACGGCATTTACAGCGGTCACGGCGGTAGTACGTCCTGGGCCGACGGGCCCCCTTTCAGCCAGTCCGATGTCAACAACCTGACCAATGCGGACATGTACTCGTTCATTTGCAGTTTCGCCTGCTCAACCGGCGACTACGCTTATTATGATGAATGCTTCATGGAGACGTGGGTTCTTGCGCCGGATAAGGCTGCCGTTACCTCCTGGGGCGCCTCGGTCAGCAGTTGGTGGGACGAGGATGACATCCTGGAGAAGCGCCTGTTCGACGCAATCTTCGACAACGACGATGACGTCAAAACCGAGGCGGGGCCGATCTACAACGAGGCCATGATGCGTCTGCTCGCGCACTACGGTGCGACCAGCTACGTTCGCCGCTACTTCGAGATGTACAACCTGATGGGCGATCCTTCGCTGCCTCTGCCGAGCGCCTGCTCGGAGGCCGGGACCCTCCAGCTCGACAGCGGTGCTTACGCCTGCAGCGACACAGTCATTATCGACGTGGCGGACTGCGGCCTGAATCTCGATGATGGGACCATCGATACGGTAGAGGTCACGATTGCATCGTCATCCGAAGCGGGCGGAGAGCTTGTCACACTATTTGAAACCGAC
>CBDUZO010000165.1:0-5046 GCA_965371725.1 uncultured Phycisphaerales bacterium | reverse complement strand
AGTTATCGAATACGATCGGCCAATTTCTTGAGCTTACTTTGCGCTGTAGTGCTAGGAACCGCGCAGAAACAACAGTTACAAATCAACGGGGCTTGATCGCGTAGTTCCAGTCGCCGTGAAAGTCGGCTCGTGTCAGTTTGATGCGTGCGAACTCGGCGCGGGAGACCTTTTCGCCCGTCGGATAGCGGCTACGATCCAGCGATGCGCGAACCTTCAAGCCGGCGGCCGTCGTGGTATGCGCGATCAACTGGACGATCACCTCGTGACTGACCAGCGGCTTGCCGCGCCAGTTTTGCGTGATGTGTGAGAACATGCGGTGCTCAATCTTGTTCCACTTGCTCGTACCCGGTGGGGAATGACACACACGCAGCTTCAAGCCAATCCGGTCGGCCAATGTTTGCAGCGCCGCCTTCCACAAGCGAGATCGAGAACCGTTGCTGCCGCCGCCGTCGGCGGTGATGAGCAGTTCCTTCGCGTTCGGATATCGCTCTCCGCGCGTCCGCGGCTCAAGTACCGTAAGTTCGTCGAGTCAGGAACGCGTTGCGCCGCACAACCGACCCCAGCACGGGCTACGCGCGCCTATCGTGCGCAACCCGTGCCGATGGCCGGCGACACGTAGAGAATCTCGTGAAGAAGCCGCCGCCCAAGGCGGCAGTGTTTTGGCACAAACGCATCCGGCCCCGGAGGCGCGACGGCGAGTCGAACAAACCGGGGCAGGCAGGAACCCGAAGGATCGTGCCTGCCCCGAAGGAGTTTTGTCCCTTGCGCCGATTCCGGCCGAACCGGCCAGCAGGGCACTGCGTTACACACTAACCGCCGGTCGGATCGTCAATCCCGAGAGGCTCCCAGAAGTCCGCGTTGCCGTGGCAATCGGCGCATTGCAGAGCCTCCGTGGCGGGGGCCACCTCATGGTTAATGCTCAGGTACATCACCGTGTCGACAAACTCATACTCGCCGCTGTAGTCCTGACCGGCGTAAGCCGCGCCCTCTGCCACGGCCAGGCCCCAGTCAAACGAAACCCAGTAGGGATCCGGGCCGGGCCCCGTCCCGAACAAGTGAGGCACGAGCATCAACTGGTTGACCGGGTCCGCCGGCTGTCGACCGACCATCTTCTTGAACGGATAGATCTTCGCACCTTCCGTTTCGGCAGTGGCGGTCGGAACGGCCAGAGCGACGGGATCTTCTTCTGTACCCGCCTCGGTGTAGGTGTCGCTGACGTTCACGATCTTCCGGGCCCACTCCCCGTCGAACCACAGGTACGTGGGGGTAACGTTCATATCCCAGATGAATTCGCCCTTCTTCTTGCTGTAGGTCGCTCTGTCGAACTGGAGCGGAATGTCTTCACGGTCTTCTCCCGCCTCATCCCAGTACCAGGCGACATTGGTAGCCATCGTGCGGGAGAACGTCGGAATGTGGCACACCTGGCAGGCCACGGTGTCCGTGTGCATGCCGAGCATCGGGTTTGTAGTATGCAGGTCGGCCTCGTTATGGCAATCGGTGCATGCCACCTCGCCTTCGTCGCTGTGCAGCGCCGTGGTGCCGGCGATCCTATGATCCTGCGCAACGTGACATGCCTGGCAGGAGTAATCGAGTCCGCCCATGTGGACGTCCTGCTCGTTGGTCGCCTCGTTCAGGTCGGTCGAAAGATCACCATGTTTGACGTTGTCATCGCCCCCGGCGAAGTAGTGGCAGAGCCCGCAGTTCGCGCGAGAGGGTGTCCCGACATTCCACGCCACCTCGTTGAGTTCCGTCATCTCGGCGACAGGCACCACCTCTCCCTCCACCAAGAGTGCTGCGGGACCGCCGCCGCCGTCGGCACTCGGGTGCTTGCGGTACGTGCCGGTCGTGTCATGGCAGATGAGGCAATCGATGTTCTCGGGCGTGCTGAAGAACGTCTCCGTGTCGGTCGCGGACGTCCAACCATAGCTGATGTGACATTGCGTGCAACGACCCTCGTTGCTGTTGGTAGCCACTCAGTAATTGTTGAGGAGGTCGACTTTTCCGTGGTTTTCGCCCTCAAGGCCTGCGATGTTGTCCACTGCGCCGCCCCAGTTCCAGTGACCGGTCTCCATAATGTCCGTAGCGTGATTCGAATGGCAAGTCAGGCAGGTCTGCGTTCCATGGTAGTTCTCG
This sequence comes from uncultured Phycisphaerales bacterium, assembly GCA_965371725.1. Taxonomy (GTDB): domain Bacteria; phylum Planctomycetota; class Phycisphaerae; order UBA1845; family UBA1845; genus CBDUZO01. The sequence goes on along the minus strand of CBDUZO010000165.1, from coordinate 2,913 downwards.
TCGCCGAGACTCTCGAAGAGCGTCTTGTGCTGGGGTTCGTCCGGAGCGTCCACACACACGCCGTCCTCGCACACCTGGCCCTCTGCGCAATCCGCGTCCGCCTCGCACTCAGGGGCCGGCACATCGGTACACACGCCGTCCTCGCAAACCTGGCCCTCTGCGCAATCTGCATCCGTCTCGCACTCAGGAACCGGCGCGTCAGTACACACGCCGTTCTCGCATACTTGGCCCTCCGCGCAATCCGCATCGCTCACGCACTCAGGAACTGGTATTACAGGACAGCCAGCCACCAACACAATGCACACAAGTGGCACAAAGCCCATCGCCACCAATCTGAAAACCGCGTTTCGCCTCAACATGCCTTGGTCTCCCTATTTGTCTCGGTTACGTCGTGCACAGCCCCACGACCTGGCCAAACCCGCGCCCCTGGTCAAGTCGGAACGTTCAGACTCCGTCCATCCCGCACAAGGCCGAAGGATTGGCCGTTGTGCAGGATCATTTCCCGACGTCGGAGCCAATCGGGCTTCCCAGGTGCCACAGGAGAGCCCTTCGTTCCGGACTCCCCAGCCGCCGCGCGGCTTGACCGCCACGAGTATCACCGCGAGGGCGCGTTCGGTCCACCGACCGCGGGAATCGTCGCCTGGATAGGTCAAGAGGTCAATAGCTGTTTTTCCGCCTGTCGGGCCCGGCGCAGGCGGTTCGCATCCGGTCCGCTGAGTGGTCGCACAGGGTTGACTTAGCAGAATCCGGCGATCCGGCATCGGAGTATTGACCCCTTTGGCCTGGGGTGCGATGATGGATCGCTGCATCCAGAAAAAGAAATTCTCATGGCCAAGGCCCAACGAGCAAAACGCATTTCCTCCAGGACACTTCAGGAAGTAGCTCCGGTGCTGAAGGTTCTGGCCCACCGCCACCGCCTTCGAATCGTGGAAATCCTGCTAAGTGAATCGGTGTCGGTAAGGAAGCTGGCGTCGATGCTGAAGCTATCACCGCCCGTGGTAAGCCAGCATCTCGGTCAGATGCGCTCCAACGGAATCGTCTCCCCGCGCCGCGAGGGCAAACAAGTCTACTACGAGGTGATCAGTCCGAACGCAGCCAACCTGATCAAGTGCATTCGGGAGAATGGTCCCGGATAGATAAGAAGCCCGGCATCGAAGAGCAGCCTATCCGGTGTGCCGGCAAGAGGTCGTCGCGTCCTGGTATGTTGGTCTGAAAGAGGAACCTGTATCTGCGCCATCCTGATTGGGGATGGACACGCCCCCCGTGCAGGTGGCAGAGGTCCAAGCACGCTTCATGAAACATTCCGACGGAGTCCATCGGTGCAAGCCATGATCAGCACATTCGAGGGCAAGACGCCAGTCGTCGGCGACGGCTCGTACGTCCATCCGAGCGCGGACGTCCTCGGCAACGTGACCATCGGTTCAGGTTGCTGGATCGGCCCGGGTGCGCGCATCCGCGTCGCAGCATTGTGCTTGGGCATACTTACAACCGGTCGATGATGAGGTGTTTGACGGACCGGAGCATGCGCCATTCACCACAGCTTAGGAATGGGTACTCGCCCCCTTCAGTCAATGCCCTGTCGAGGTGAATCAGTCGATAGTCTCTATTGCCGGGAACCGTCCTCGCATACCACCATACCGGTGTGTAGTCTACGCCGCTTATCCACACACGTTCCGCACCGTCGACGGTTCCTCGAGACAACTCCACGTGCAGAATCACGCTTGTTCGCAGCACACTTCGCGACTGCTCGGGAATGCAGTTCCCCAAGGAGTATGCGATGAGGACCTCCGGTACGCCGTGGCGGCGCTCCGTCGGCACGTAACTCTCCATCGGGTTGAGAATGTGCGGATGGTGTCCGAGAATCACGTCTGCGCCCAGGTCGGCAATCCGATGCCCCAGGTCTATGATTCGGCGCGGCGGATAGAATTCATATTCCACGCCCCAGTGCAGGGATACGGCCACGACATCCGCACCGAGTTCCCTTGCCGCCGTGATGTGTTGTTCAATTAGGAATATGTCCGGTGGGCCCTGCAAGGTGTTCAAGTGTAGCAAATTTACCTCATACTCACGTCCGTCCGGGAGATCACGTCCATTCGTGGAGAAAGTATAGGCAAGAAACGCAGTCCGAATCCCGTTCTCGTCAAGGATTGGGAACCCGCCATCGCGCTCTTGCCTTGTGCGTGACGATCCCACGTGCATGACACCCAACGCGTCGAGATGATCGAGCGTAGCGAGGAGCCCCTCCTCCCCTTGGTCAAGCACGTGGTTGTTTGCGGTGCTTACTATGTCGAAGCCGTGCACCGTATCCACGCCGAGATACACTCGTGTGGCCTCTGCAGAGAGATTGTAGGACGGGAAGGGACTCGACCCGCGACCTGGATGTGCCGGCGCTTCGAGGTTGCCAAAGACGATGTCGGCGCCGAAAAGCTCATCCTGGACATCTTGATAAAGATGTACACTGTTCTGCTCGTTGAGGTGCCTGCGGACCATAAGATCGCCGACGGCGGAAATGCGGACTGAAGAGACATCGTGAGCCGTTTGGGTCCACGTGTTCTCGAAACGCAGATCCTGGTTTCGGAAGAACTCCTCTACCTGGCAGTCACTCCGGAGCCGTGGGAAAAGATACTTGCTGATGTAGAATAGATAGGAGAGTAGGCCGTCCTCGCCCGACAGATCGCCCACCATATCCATATGCCAGGCAATGGGCCGGTCTCCGTCATCACATTGGATATCATCCGGATGAACCGGCCCGAGCGCATCGGAAGCATGGTCAACCGCGTCAGCGTGATCGACACCTTCACCGTTGGGGTATTCCGCGCCGGTACTGTTGGCGCCCAAGTGTTCATAGCAGTTATCACATGAGGTTCTCCTCCCAAAAAGTTACTGACGTAACCCCTTGAAAGACAAGGACAT
>CBDUZO010000164.1:0-5093 GCA_965371725.1 uncultured Phycisphaerales bacterium | reverse complement strand
AACAGGCATTACCGGGGCGATTCTCCAGTAACTAATTCGGAGGAGAACCTAATAATAAGAGAATAAGCACAAGCGCATATATATATGAAGGCGCACGTGTGCTAGGGACACCAAGCCCGGGCAAGGATTCTTGGCGTGCAATCAAGATTCTGTGGGGTGTGGAAGATTCACCGGAACCGGCACCGATCACACCACCACCGAGCGCACCGGTACCGCCACCACCGGCGTACCGGGCCGATCGACCTGTCGATCAGAATGTGAGTGAGGCCCTGGACTGTACGCGCGTATGCAAGCGGTGCGGTCAACTGATCTGCTGGTGCGAGGTGATCGAGACGCTGGGCGAGTGCAGCGATCCGCGTAAGTGGATCCCCTTCGGTTCGGACGGGATGCCCCACAAGTGTCCCAGTGATCGCCGAGAGGAGGTGTCCGCATGACAACCTCCATCGACGAACATGGCCACGACACCCTTCGACCTGAACGCGGGCTGTGCGAGGAGTTGATGGGCCGTCCGGTGTTGAATGCGGCAGAGGTGGGGTATCTGCTGAATGCCACCCCCGAGGGTGTCCGGTACCTGCACCGAATGCGCCTGCTCCAAGGCGTCAAAGTCGGGAAGCGGCTCATGTGGAAGCCCGACACGATCACGCGATACTTGGATGCACTTGAACCAGAAGGGAGCGCATAATGGGAGAGATCACAAGGACACTGGACACCCTGGCGGATGAGATCAACAAGGCACACCGGCGGTGCGAGCAATCCGTCCAGGCGACGTTGGACTATGCTGTCGAGGTTGGGCGGCTGCTGATCGAGGCTAAAGCACAATGCGGTCATGGCGAGTGGCTGCCTTGGGTTGAGAATCATTGCGAGTGCGACATCCGAACCATTCAACGGTACATGAAACTCGCCGGTTTCGTCCCCACCCTTCCGGCAAATGCGACACGCGTGTCGTATTTGCCGATCCGCGACATCGTGAAACTTGAACGCCTGGACGTGGACGAACGACAAGGCATCATCGAACACCTGGAAGAGCATCCCCACCTGGACGGTCTGGACGATGCGGTCACATCGTACCGGCGTGAAGGCATCGAACGCCGCCGGGAGGAATCTCGACGGACACACGGGACGGGTGGCAACATCATCACCGGCGACTTGTCGGTCCTGGACGAGCACATTGAGGACGATTCTGCGGACCTGTTCTTTTGCGACCCTCCATACGTGGGCGATGAGATCCCAGCGTTCGGTCGGCTCGCTGAACTGGCCAAGCGCAAGCTGAAACCCGGCGGCCTGTGTGTCTGCTATGCTGGACAGCACTTCCTTCCTGAGATCCTCGACGAGAGGCGGACGCACCTGGTTTATTGGTGGCTGTTTTCGATTCACCACACCGGCCCTTCGGTGCGGTTCTTCAAGCGTAAGATCCTCTCGGGATGGGGTTCGGCTCTTGTGATGTACAAGCCCCCGGCGGCGGAGCCGTGCGGGTGGTTGAAGGACGTCCAAGCCGGGAGCGGACGGGACAAGGATCACCACGAGTGGGGCCAGTCGGTTGGCGAGGCCCAGTACTGGATTGAGCGGATGACGCTACCCGGTGGCCTTGTCGTCGATCCGTTCTGCGGCGGGGGGACCGTCCCCGTGGCCTGTAAGTTGTCCGGGCGTCGGTGGATTGCCTCCGAGATTGACGCGGGTGTCGCTGCCGAAGCCCGAAGGCGGGTCGAGGGTGTCTCCATGGAGGCGGTGGCGTGAACGGACCCCACGAGATTCCGCTTGACATCCGACGGGGCAGGAGCCGATACTGCGAACGCGATGCTTCAATACGGCTCCGATCAAGAAACTTGGCACACCCGTACCGCCTAGGGTTCCTTCCATCCGTGGTGGGGCATCGCAACCTAGGCGGTGCGGGCCTATGCGCGGGAGCAAATCGCCATGAGTGACGAAACAGTATGGCTGACGAAACGGAAGGGCACCAAGAAGGGCAAGGCGATTATCCGCTACAGCCTGCGGTGGCTGGACGTGACCACGGGGCGGTGGAGGAGCAAGGCGGCGGGTACGGATTCCAAGCTGGCGCAACGCCTTGCGGCAGACTTAGAAAACAAGCTCGCGGCGGGAACGTTTCAGGATGTGAAGCACGTCGGGTGGGGCGAATTCGTGCGGCATCATGTGAGCACGATCGAGGGTAAGGCGCACGCGGCGATTACACGGCGCACGTTAGCCCGCTTTGGAGAAGTGACTGGCGCAGCAGGCGTACATCGTGTGAGCTACCCGATGATCGAGGCGTTTGTCGCACACCTGCGAAGCAAAGGGAACAGTCCGGCAACCATCGCCAAGCATCTGCGGTACGTCCGTCGGGCCTTACGGCAAGCTGTCAAGCGTGGGATGCTTGGGCGCAACCCCTTCGACAGCGATCTGTTCCCTACCGTCGAGGACAAGATTCCGCGCATCCTGACAGACAACGAAGAGACGAAGCTGCGCAAGGCGGCTGAGGGTCTGTACGGGTTCCGGTGGGAAGCGTTCATAATCACGGCGCTGAACACGGGCGCCCGTCGGACGGAGTTACTGACGTTGTCGTGGAACCGAGTGGAACTGGACCACAGCCCGTCTGTGACGTTTGTGAAGACGAAGGGACGCAAGGATCGGCGGATTCCGCTCACCGATGAAACGATCGTCGTGTTGCGGCGGTTGCAGGCGATGACACTTCAAGCGGGTGGGCCGTTCATCGGCATGGGCAAGAAGCTGAGTAGCGAGTGGAACACGATAGCGATCAAGGCGGGTGTCGAGGATGTCAAGCCGCATGACTTACGGCGGACGTTTTGTGCGAGGCTGATCCGGACAGGGACGCCACTGCCGACGGTTCAGAAACTCGCCGGTCACAGCGCGATAGCCACAACCCTGCGGTACTACAATTGGGTGTCTGACGACGATTTGCGGCAAGGCATCGCCAAGTTGAATCACAGGGAGGTTGGATGATCGAATCTTGCGCTTTTCTTGCGCACTTCACGTCAACGCCACGTCAAAAACCGCGTTCTTACATGGGCGAGGTGGGAATCGAACCCACACGTCCGTTAAGGACAGGGGATTTTAAGTCCCCAGCGTCTGCCATTCCGCCACTCGCCCAAGTGCTTGTCACGTAACAGGTTACAAACTTTCAGTCCGCGTTGAAAGGGCCGCGCGGGCACAGATTCGTATGCGCGCGGGTCCATCATGCCACGCCCTGCATCGCGGACACCTTCCGCATGGCACGCTTGCGAACATCCCCGACCTCTCCCGTGTAGTGCCGTTCCACCACGCCGATCGTGCTCCAGCCGCCGAGATTCTTGACCGTGGCCTTGTCGACGCCGGCCCGTTGTGCGAGCGTCGAGAATGACCTCCGCAGATCGTGCAGGGAGCAATGTGCGATGGCCGCCCGCTCCACGGTCCGTGCCATGTAGTTCGTCGCCCAGTCTGCCCGGTATGGCGTCCCGTCCAGCCACGTGAAGCAGTGGGGCGACTTCGGCCGTTGCTCCCCGCCCTCGACCGCCTTGGGCACATCATCGAACAGGGCGGTCAGCTCTTGCCTGACGACATCCGGCATGGGTAGGACGCGATTCTTGCGACTCTTGGTGAGCTCACCAGCCGCCGCGATATTCTCCACGTGCACCACGCCGGCGTCAAAGTCGACGACCGACCACCGGAGGTTAATAAGTTCGGTCCGACGGAGGCCCAGGAAATACCCCACGATCAGCAGCACGCGGAAACCGGGATCGTCGCAGGCATCGAGTAGCTTCCGAAACTCGGCCGGCTCCACAACGCGGATCCGCTTCTCCGGTTCACGCATCTGCATATCTTTCCACCGCCAAAGTGGATTCGTCCGGAGCCAGCCAGCATCCACCGCGTAAGACAACGCCGACTTGATCTGGCGCAGATCCTTGTTGACCGTCGCCGTCGCCACGCCGCCCGCCAGCCGGGTTGCGCGAAACTCCATGATGAACCCGCGGTCGACATCCTGGACGCGCCGATCGCCACACAAATCGATGACGTCTTGGACACTTCGGCATGTCTTGCGGATCGTGTGTACGGACTTGCCGACCATGAACTGTGACAACTGGTCGCGGAGGTCTGACAGTGTATGCCCTTGCAGGATGCCGGAAAGACCGTCGCGGAGATCGCCTTTCTTCGCGTCTCGGCGCAGTCGGGCAAAGGCCTTGTCCCGTCCACACGCCTCGGACATCATCTTGCGGGTCTTCGGATCAACCCACCGAATCCGGTACGTCCGTCCGCGCTGCATGGTTGTTGCGTTCATCACTTGGACCTCCCTCTTGGCTTGGTCAGACGTAGACCGAAATGCGCTGCAAGCTTGTCGGCTGCAGGCAGCGTCAGTGTCCGTTCGTTCCGGACGAAACGACTCAACACGCTACGACTCAACCCCGTTGCACGTTCGATGGACGCGAGCGTTTCGTTGCTGTTGAGCATGGCGCGACGCAACGCCTCACTGATTGGGGTACGTGCATGGCTCATGGTTCGGCAGTGTAGGCTTGACTGACTGTGTTGTCAACCGACAATTCTTAGCCCGCTGGTTGGTGTGATCGTTCGATGAACGCGGCTACGTCGGACGGCTTGAAACTGAGGATTCGACCGAGCCGGACACAGCCGAGCTTGCGAGTGCGGATCAGCAACCACCGGCAGAGCCGGTGGTATGAGGAAGGCCACTAAAAGGGGCCGTGCAGTGGGCTCCTTGAGTCACCCAACGTCCCCTTGTCCCGTAGGGAAATCTGAGAATAGCCCCGCGATTGATCGCGGGGTGAATCGGTGACGGGTGATTCTAAGTCCCGGAGGGACGACTGAGTCAGGCGGCGGGTAGTGCCCACGTTTCAATCGTCCCTACAGGACTCAAACAGGTTGAAGCGGGTGCCCCGTCCTTTTCGTTAGAAAAGGGTGGGGAATGGATTGAGCAGCCGAAGACATCTCGATCAACCATCCGTCCCCCACCCTTCGCTCCGCGAAGGATGGGGCACCACCGCGGCTGTCACAGAGAGTCACTCCACACGCACAACACACACCACCACCACATCTGTAAGGACCCGCAATGAAATAACTGTATCAAGTCATCTCTTCCGTCTTGGTCGAAT
>CBDUZO010000163.1:0-5108 GCA_965371725.1 uncultured Phycisphaerales bacterium | reverse complement strand
GCTTGCCCCCGGCTACTGCAGAGCAGGCTTTCAGCCTGCAACGCCACCCGGCTATTGCAGAGCAGGCTTTCAGCCTGCAACTCCCAGGTCTTTCAGCGTGCCACTTTCAGGCAGGCCTTCAGCCTGCAACGCCACCCGGCTATTTCAGAACAGGCCCTCTGCCTGCGATCCCAACGAGCTACTACAGAGCAGGCCTTCAGCCTGCGATCCCACCCGCCGATTCTGTCACGGACCCGCACGCGTCGATTCGGAGAGGAATCCTGCGGGCATAATTGTATGCTTCGGGTCTGCCATTGGCCTACGCGGGCGGATGGGGCGTCCCTACGTATTCAGACGTTGACACTTGGCTTCAAAAAGTGTCCACCTCGAACTTACGCTCTCCGGGCGATGACGCTATCCTACGCAGTCCGTTAAAAAAAGGCGGGCTCCGCCACAATGATGTAGCGTCACCCCTCGTGGGTGACGCCTAAATGGTTTTTCGCCGCCCACGAGGGGCGGCGCTACACTTTTTCAACAGGCTGCTAGCTGCAGTGGCCCCCGCATCGCGGAGGGGCGGGTTGTGTGACCGAACGGCGGAAGATAGTGCTCCAACGCATGGGAGGAGTGACTCATGTCAACGATTCGTGATGTGCTGGCGAAGAAGGGCAGTGACGTGGCAACGATCAGCCCCGGCGCCACGGCTTTGGATGCCGCAAACCTGATGAACGCACGACGGATCGGGGCGTTGTGCGTGCTTGACGGGGACAGACTGGTCGGCGTGTTCACCGAGCGTGATTTGCTCAATCGCGTCATCAGCGCGAAGCTCGATCCGACCTCTACGAGTGTGATCGACGTGATGACTTCCGAGATCATCACGTGCGGACCGGATGGCAAGGCGGAAGACTGCGCGGCCGTCATGTCCCACAAGCGCATCCGACATCTGCCCGTTGTGGAGAATGACAAGCTCGTGGGACTGATCTCCACGGGTGACCTGATCGCCCTTCAGATGGAAGAGAAACAGGCCTTCATCGAGGAACTATACAAGTACCTGCACGGGCGCACCTAGACCAGTTTCCAGAAAGATAATGGTGTCTCTTCCTCCCCCCCTTGGTAAGGAGGGGTTGGGGGAGGTTCTTCTCCGTCTGCATGAACCCCCCTCAATCCCCCCTTGGTAAGGGGGGAAGCAAGCAGACCCCCCTCGATCCACCTTTGGTAAGGGGAAGAAAGCGGAACAACCTTGTTAAGGGGGGGAGAAAGCGGAACGACCTTTGTTGAAACGGCACGAGGCGATTGCGCATCTTGGCCCGTGGCGCCCCGCTCTGCCGGTTGCCATTCCGCCGGCGTGGTGGATAATGGCGGTTCGTTGTTTTGACACAGGTTTCCTTTTGGACCCCGCGTGTGAGGTGTACTCATGCAGGACATTACCGATCATCTTGTCGAGCTGATCAAGTCGGCCTCGACCGATCTTTCGCCCGACGTGGAGAAGGCGCTGAGAGACGCCTGCAAGCAGGAGAAGGCGGGCTCAGCCGCTCTGGCGGCGCTCGAGACGATCCTGGAGAACATCGAGCTGTCTCGCAGGACCGGGCGGCCGATCTGCCAGGATACCGGAACGCCGATCTTCCACGTCTGGTACCCGGCCGGTGTGTCGCAACGCGCGCTGCGCGAGCAGATTCAGCAGGCCGTTCGCATCGCCACCGAGCGAACGTACCTGCGCCCCAACGCCGTCGGGGCGCTGTCGGGAAAGAACTCCGGCGACAACACCGGTGTGGATTTCCCAACGGTCCACTTTGACGAATGGGAGAACGACTACCTGCAGGTCGGGCTGATGCTCAAGGGCGGCGGGTCGGAGAACTGCGGGTGCCAATACAGTGTCCCTTCGCCGGAGTTCCCGGCCTCGCGCGATATCCAGGGCGTTCGCAAAGCCGTCCTCGACGCCGCCTGCAAGGCACAGGGCCTTGGCTGTGCTCCGGGGATCCTCGGCGTTGGTATCGGGGGGGATCGGGGATCAAGCATGATCAAGGCCAAGGAGCAGCTCTTCCGACCGCTCGCCGACAGCAACGCCGATCCCGAACTCGACAAGATGGAGAAGCAGTTGCACCGTGAGATCAACACGCTCGGTATCGGGCCGATGGGCTTCGGCGGTACGACGACCGTTATGGGCATCAAGATGGCCCAACTGCACCGCGTGCCCGCTTCCTTCTTTGTGTCGGTTGCCTATGTGTGCTGGGCCGATCGGCGGAAGATCATGACGATCAAGAACGGCAAGGTGGCGATCGAGCCGCCGAAGTAGGACGAGCCGCGGGCGGAACCTCCCCCAGCCCCTCCTTGTCACGTAGGGTGGGCATTGCCCACCACGGACTGGACATAGTTGTGCCCCATTCTTGTGTAGCAAGATGGGGAATGGATGAGGCCGGCGATTCATAGGTCCCCCACCCTTCACCTGTGGTGAAGGACGGGGCACCCGCTTGTCACGTAGGGTGGGCATTGCCCACCACGGACTGAGACTTAAGTGGTGCCCCGTTCTTGCGTAGCAAGGTTGGGGAATGGATGAGGCCGGCGATTCATAGGTCCCCTACCCCTCACCTGCGGTGAAGAATGGGGCATCCGGCACCAGGCGTATCTCCCAAGGAGACGATGCAACGATGGCAACGAAACTGACGGTTCCCATCAGTGAGGAGCAGATTCGCGCCCTCAAGGTCGGCGACCAGGTCCTACTCAGCGGCGTGATCTTCACCGGTCGAGACGCGGCTCATAAGTACATGATCGACAACTTCGTCAAGGGTGAATGTCCTGATTCCGAGAAGGAACTGTATGGGATTCTCAAGAGTGAGCTCAACGGCTCGGTCATTTACCATTGCGGGCCCGTGGTGAAGAAGCACGACGACGGCAAGTATGAGTTCGTCGCCGCCGGCCCGACCACCAGCATCCGCGAGGAACCCTACCAGGCCGATGTCATGGAGCATTTCGGCGTCCGCGCGGTGATCGGCAAGGGCGGCATGCGCGCCAAGACGCTCGAGGGCTGCAAGCGGCACGGCGGTGTCTACCTGCATGCTATCGGTGGGGCGGCCACGCTGATCGCCGAGAGCGTCAAGGAAGTCGTCGACGTCTACAAGCTCGACTTCGGCGTTCCGGAGGCGTTCTGGAAGATTCGCGTCGAGGACTTCCCCTGCGTTGTGACCATGGATTCACACGGCGAGAGCCTGCACGAGAAAATCCAAGCCGATTCCGAGAAGAAGCTCCAAGAGCTCCTCGCGGCCGGGTAGCCTGCGCGCGGTGCACGTTGCCGTGACTGAGCTTCCGCCCTGCGGGAATCGCGGGGAATGTTGATCGAGCCGCCTGCGGCTCTCGATCCGGCGCATCGTTGCACGATTCATGAAACGCGGGGCCGGACGCGCAGGCGGAGTGTGCCCTACGTTCCGAAACGCTTGAGCAGCCAATTACGGAACGGGTCGTACTCGGTCGACATCGTGTCGTAGGACTCCGGGCGTTCCTCCAGACCCACCAGCGACGGTGGAATCTCGGGGTCGATCCCGAGGATCGCACGGATTTCCTCCGGGAACTTGGCCGGGTGGGCGGTCTCGACGGATAGGCAAAGCCGGTCCGCGCTCGACGGGCAGTCGCTCAGAAATTGCCCGAGCCCGGCCCAGCCGACCGCGCCGTGCGGCTCGAGGATGACGCCGTGGCGATCGTGGGCATCTCGAATCGTCGCGCGCGTCCTGTCATCGTCGATACTGATGGCGTACAGGTCTCGGCGAAGGGCGTCCATGTCGGGCATTTCGCGGATCGTCCCCACCTCGTCCATCCACCCACCGTACGCGTCGACCAACCTGGCCAGGTTCGAGGGATGTCCGACGTTCATGGCGTTGGAGATGCAGACACGCGACGGAACGAGCCTCTGATAACGTCCGGTCTTGAGGAAGATCGGCACCTCGTCGTTGGCGTTGGTGGCGATGACGAGGCGCTCGACGGGCAGCCCCATCCGCCAGGCGATGATGGCCCCCATCATGTCGCCGAAGTTACCCGAGGGTACGGAGATCACCATCCGCTCGCGCGCGGCGACATCCGCCAGCCTGGCGTAAGCATAAAAGTAGTAGACCGACTGGGGGAGCAGCCGGCCGATGTTGATCGAGTTGGCTGACGTCAGGCGGATGTCCGCAAGGTCGGGATCGGCGAACGCACGCTTGACCATGGCCTGACAATCGTCGAACTTCCCGTCGACCCCGAACGTGGTCACGTTCCCACCCAACGTCGTCATCTGTTTCCGCTGCCGGTCCGAGACCTCCTTGATGGGAAAGAGCACCACGACGCTGATGCGATCGACGTCGTGATACGCGTGGGCGACGGCGCTGCCGGTGTCACCCGACGTGGCTGTGAGGATCACGAGGTTGCCGTCTTCCCCCTTCATCAACACTCCCATCCAGCGGGCCATCATCCGGGCGGCGAAGTCCTTGAAGGAAGCGGTGGGGCCTCGATCGAGCCGCATGAGGTGACATCGCTCCGTCACGTGCTCGAGGGGGACCTCGTAATCATACGCGTCTTCGCAGAGTGATCGGAGTGTGACGTCGTCGAAGACGCCGGCGGTGTAGGGCGACAGGATTGCGTGGGCGATCCGTGCGTAGCTCAAATCGGCCATCGCGGCCAGGTCGTCCGTCAATAGCGGGGGGAACCGATCGGGCATGAACAGCCCGCGGTCGGCGGCCTGGCCTTGGAGCAGCGCCTCGCCGAGCGTCGCCGTCGGCGCCTCCCGGTTCGTGCTGTAGTAGCGTGGTGTGTCGGTCATGCGCTTTCCGCAGCCCCTATGCTTACCCGTCCGTAACCCGCCGTCTTGCCGTCGTGCGCCTGTGTTTATCCTAGCGCCGTCTCCAGAAGAGGTAATGGTATTTCTCCCTCCCCTCCTTGACAAGGAGGGGTTGGGGGAGGTTCTTCTGGGCACAGATTTCCTTTGACACCCCCGATCGGCCGTTTGCGTTGGGCGTTCTCGATTGGCGCCGGCCCGATTCCTCCAGCCCGGATGCCTCCTTTTGCCCCGGAGGGGCAGCCGACAATAGCCCAGCGATTCATCGCTGGGAATTCATTGGTGCGTCAGGCATGACGCGCAGCGTCATGACCTGACGCTGGATAACTGGTTA
>CBDUZO010000162.1:0-5234 GCA_965371725.1 uncultured Phycisphaerales bacterium | reverse complement strand
GATTCTGCCGCTTGACCGGCTGGGGTTTCCGCTCCGCCGTGGCCATTCGTTTGTGCTTCCGGCTGGCTTGAGGTTCTGCCTTCGGTATGGCCGGCGCTTCTCCCACCTGCCGTTTGCGAACAGGTTGAGGCTTCGGTTTGACGGCGCGATTCTGCCGCTTGACCGGCTGGGGTTTCCGCTCCGCCGTGGCCATTCGTTTGTGTTTCCGGGCGGCCTGAGATCCCACCTTCGATGGGTCCGGTGCTTTTCCCACTTGCTGCTTACGGGCGGGTTGGGGCTTCGGTGTGACGGCGCGATTCTGCCGCTTGACCGGATGAGGTTTGTGCGCTCGCTGTGTCTTGCTTCCGGCCTTGGCAAACCTCCCTGCCTTCTGGGTGGGGGCGGGTTGAGCCTTTTGCTGGTGCCTGGTACCCGTCACGCGCGATCGCGCCGGCTTGGACGGCGCCACCTTCCCTTGAGGCTTCTTCGCATCACCGCCGGGGCGTTTGGCCGCGACCTTGGCCGGGGGAGGCTGCACGTAGGGAGCCAGCTTGTCCAACTGTACTCCCGCCGCCGCGAAGTCCGGATCAATAGACAGGACGTGCTCGAAGGCGTCCGCCGCCTTCTGATAGCGGCGTTGTCCGTTGTACACGAGGCCAAGGTTGTAGTATGCGTCACCGGCGGGCAGAACGGCCTTGAAATGCCCCAACGCCTCGTCAAACCGACCCAGCTTACCGAGCGTCAACCCCAGGTTGATGCGTGCGCGGGCGAAATGGGGCTCGAGGGCGACAGCGCGGTTGAACTCTCCTCTAGCCTGCTCCCACTTTCCCTGGAGCATCAGCGTGTACCCGAGGTTGTTGTACAACACCGGGTCATCCCTCTTGAGAAGAACAGCCTGCCGAAGCATCTCGGTCGCTTCGGTGAGTTGCCCGGTCCGGCTGAGCAGCACACCCAGACGGTGATAGGCCTTCACATAGTTGTGGTTCAGTGCGATGGCCTTGCGATACTGCCCGATGGCTTCACCGATCATCCCCTGCTGCTCGTGCAGACAGGCCGCGGCGAAATGCGTCTCGGGCAGGATCTTGGGCGGCGCGAGCACCGGCGCCCGTTCCCCGGATTGGCTGTCGGCCAGCTTCCACTGGGGCCAGCCCATCGTGGGGACCGTGCGGTCCGAGTGGGCACATCCCGCCGCGCTGATCGCGGCAAGTGTCAGCAGCATGACCTTTACGTTGCGTATCATATCGGATTCACCTCTCGAATCATCGACCCTACGATCCACTCCTCTGACCCATGCCGATCATCAATCCACCGGCGGAAGGCTCACTGCTCTCGGCGACAGTGCCCTTCTCATGAATCTCGATCGCATCATCAGCCGGCATTCCCAAACCACCGGACATCATGTGCTTGATCTCCACGCGCTCCATGTTGCACCCGGCCAGCACAAGGTATTCACGCACATGCTTGATCCGCTGAGCGATCAACTTCTCATCCTCACAGTAGGTTTCGTACCGGACGATCCCGCCGTAAGTGTTCAAGAGCGGCGTCATGCGCTCGAGGCGAGCTGCACCCGTACCGCTGAGTTCGGCGGTCTCACCGGCGAAGTGATGGTCAACGATCGACATGTCGCGCAGGATTGCGTTGTCGGCCATGTGCACGAAACAGGCCCCGGCGTGCTGACGCACCTCGCCCATCTTCGCCATCTGCACTTGAGTCGCCGTCTTGGGACCGTCGCACGACGCGGTCGCCATCAGCACGCACGGAATCAGAATCCAACAACGATACTTCATGAACATCACCACGACTCCTTAGGTTTTACTGTTTAAGCGGACAGTCGGGCGGCCCGATAGGATCGAACCCCACAGCTCCGTATCGTGTTTTCTCCCCATAACTATCGAGCAGTCTTAGTAAGGACCTTCGCAATTTATCGGCCGCCTTTGCTGTGATGGATGAAGCGGTGTGAGCCCAACCGGACGGTCCAATAACGAATCGGGCGGGCCGCCGTGGCGGCGTCGCCTCGACCTCGGCACACCTGACGACACGGCGCGTCGTGACGAATCGGCCCGCGCGTGCCCAATCCCAACACCGATCGGTCGATCGGGGTCCGCGTAGCAGTACTGCTAACGCAGGTGCGACGCCTGGCAGGTCTGGTACAATCCCGCGCATGACTACGATCGACGACCCGTACTTCGTTCGTGCAAGGCGGCTCCACAAACGCGCTATCGTCGTTGACAGCCACTGTGACACGACACGGCGCCTCAAGGACCCGCAGTGGGACTTTTCCAAACGTGACAGGCTCGGCCACGTCGACCTCCCTCGTCTGCGCGAAGGCGGCGTGGACGCGGTCTTCCTCGCCGTCTGGGCACCGGGGCCCGTCGAGCCCGGCCGAGGGATCGAAGCAGCCAACGCGCAGATTCGGCACATCCACGAGCTGGTCCGCCGCCACGGAGAGCATCTCGTTCTCGCCCAATCGGCCAAGGACGCACGTCGCGCAAAGGCATCCGGGCGAATCGCCATCCTGATCGGGATCGAGGGCGGGTATCTGATCGAGGACTCCCTGGACGTCCTGCAAGACTACCATCGTAATGGTGCCATGTATATGACGCTCACGCACGGGTTTCACACCTCCTGGGCGGACTCCTCGGGTGGGCGAGGGCCGCTCGAGCCCCTCCACGGCGGGTTGACCGACTTCGGCCGGGACGTCATCCGAGAGATGAACCGCCTCGGTATGATGGTGGATGTCTCGCACGCGAGCGATGCTGCGCTCTGGGAGGTCATCGAAACCTCCGTCGCGCCCGTGGTGGCTACGCACTCTTCCTGCCGCGCCCTGGCACCACACTGGCGCAATCTTTCCGATGACTTGATGCTCGGTATCGCCGCCACCGGCGGCGTGGTTCAGATCAACTTCTGCGCGACCTTCATCGACCCGGACTTCCCTCCGATCGACCCGGTCGCCATGGAACGGTGGATGGACAGCGGCGTCTGCGCCGAACCGCTGACGAATCACACCACCACGCTGGGCCTGCTGGTTGACCATTTCGAGCACGCGATCGAGCTTGTCGGTCCGGACCACGTGGGGATTGGCTCGGACTTCGACGGCGTGCCGCAACTACCGAAAGGCATGGAGGATTGCTCCAAGCTACCGGTCCTGACGGCTGAACTGCTGCGCCGCGGCTATGATGAGAGTCTCCTTGTGAAAGTGCTCGGCGAGAACATGCTTCAGGTCATGGCGGCGTGTGAACACGTCGCCGGCGAGTTTGTGCACGGCAAATACGCTGACAAGGCCGACGCGAGCCATGACTGACAAACGCACGGCACCTCCATGTCCGGCCGAGACGACGGGCCGACAGGCCGTATCGGGCGCCGGTGGAATCTGCAGACGCCTGGTCATCCTGGCCGGCATCGTCGCGCTGGGCCTTGCGCTCTACCTCCCCGGCCTGAACTGGGGCCTGCCCGGCGTCGTCTCGTGGAGCCAGGACACCATCGCCGGGATGCGAACGCTCGGCGCCGTGGCCGGTTGGCCGGATGAATGGAGGGGCCGCTATCCCCCACTACACTATCTCATCCTCGATACGTCCTACGTGCCCATACTGCACCACTGGGCAAGCACGGGCGAAGCCGTAACACCTCCCGATACGGCGCTGCCCATCCTCAAGGAACCGCACGCGCCGAAGATCGGACGGCTGCTGCTTCGTGCCCGCACCGTGTCGCTCCTGATGGCCGTTCTCGCCGGGATCGGCATCCACGCCGCTGCCCGCCGGATCACCGGCGACGACCTCGCCGCCATCCTCGCCGCCGTCACCCTTATGACCGGGGCCTCTTTCGTCTACTTCGCTCACCTCGGCAATGTCGATGTCCCGTCCATTTGCTGGTTCGCCTGGAGCGTCTACTTCTATATCCGAGCGATCGGATCGCGCCGATGGCAGGACTGCTTATGGCTGGGGCTGTTCGCCTCGCTTGCCATCAGTACGAAGGACGGGATGGCCGGCGTCTACCCGGGAATGGCTATGGTCCTGCTCGTACTCGAGGTTCAACAGCAACGAGCATCCCGTTCGCCTCTTCGTGCTGTGGCATCCGCCCTGCTCCAGCCACGATGGCTGGTGGGCCTGGTCGCCTTTGCGCTTCCCTATCTGTTCATCAACGGGGTGTTCGCCAACCCCGATGCGTACGTGAATCGCATGAACTACTGGCTCGATGCCTCGTCCGACACGCTCCACGCACAGCAACATCGATACCCCACGCAGTTTCATCTTCTTCTGGCGACGATCCGCTACGCCGCCGGCGCCGTCGGATGGCCGATGCTGACCGCGCTGACAGCCTCGACAGTCTATGCCTTGTGGAAGCACAGGCGCACCGCGCTGATCCTGCTCGTACCGGCTATCAGTTACTATGCGATCGTCATTGCGCAAATCGATTTCGTCTACTCGCGATTCCTGCTCGCGCCGCTCGCGCTAACAGGCATGCTGGGCGGGATCGCCGGCGCGGACCTGTACCGATCGAGACGACTTCCGGGACTCGTCCGCTTGGGGGTTCCCGTGGTTGTGATCTCGCTGACGCTCGGATACGCGGTCGCGATTGACGTGGCGATGATCAACGACTCGCGCTATGAGGCGGAGGCCTGGTTCGCCGAGCACGTCGAACCGCCTTCAAGCGTCGGTGCGTTCCCGGCCCATGAGGAACTGGGCTTCAAGGCGCAGTACTTGCCGCGTGTGCTCGAGATGGGTTACGCCACGTACCCTGTGCCCATGAGGGAGGAATCGTTTGGCCGGCCTCAGCCGGAGTACCTGATTCTGACGAGCTACAACTACGAGGACTTCGACGGGGGACAAGGGGCGTGCATGAGAAGGCTCATTCGCGGCGACTTCGGCTACAAGATGGTTGCGACCTTCACGGGCCGTCACCTTGGGACCGGCTCATCCTGGTTGAGCCTCGCCGGGTGGGCCGCCCCGACGCCCGGCAAGATCAACCCGACGATCGTCATCCTGAAGCGTGCGGAACGCTGACCGTGCCGTGGGTCCGTGACAGAATCGGCGGGTGGAGTCGCAGGCTGAAGGCCTGCCTGAAAGTGGCACGCTGAAAGACCTGGGAGTTGCAGGCTGAAAGCCTGCTCTACAGTAGACGGGGGGATCGCAGGCCGCAGGCTGAAAGCCTGCTCTACAATAGCCGGGGGCAAGCGTAGCGTCGCCCCCGGAGGACGTCGCCACCGAACCGCCCGACCCTGTAAGGGTCGTCTATTCTCTGCGGCGTGTGCGACGGGA
>CBDUZO010000161.1:0-5503 GCA_965371725.1 uncultured Phycisphaerales bacterium | reverse complement strand
ACCGCAGGAGGCCATCGCCCTGATCCGCGGTTCACCAGAGAATTAAACGGCCCTGAGGATATCCGGGGGGCACAAGGGCACGGAAGCCCTGTAGATTGCCAGATATAAACTGTCGATGAAACGCTCGCTCCGCGAGTTTCAATCCTGCCACCGCCAATCGGTTCTCCACGAAAGATCGGTCCACTCGTACTTCCCTTCCTCGCGGAACCATCACACGGAATACTCACGCTTCACCAACGCAAGACCTGACACACTTCGATCCCTCGCAACTCCACACGCTTCTTCAATTCCCGAACACGTTCTGAAACGCCTGGAAATCTGACAGGTCAATGTCACCATCGTCGTCGGCGTCGGCGCAAATGCACATCGGCCATGCGGGGCGCCCGGGCCCGGTGCGGCAGAATCTCATGCTCGCATGATCGTGCACTGTCACCACACCGTCCCTGTTCAAATCGCCTGACTTGACCGTCACGGTCCACGACTCCGTACCGCTTCCGGCGGTGTTCGTTGCCCGGAGCGTCACCGTGTACGACAGGGGATCACCGTACCCGACCACACCGGGCAACCACGACACAACGCCCGTCGAGTGATCGATCGTCATATCCGGCGGACCTTCGTCGAGCGACCAATTAAGGACGGGGTTCATGCACGATGGAGAGGTCAACGAAGGCGTCGGCGCCGTGAATTCCTCTTGGCAGGCGAGAAGCTGATCCTGGATGGGTGCGATTTGCGGGGCTGTGGCCTGGACCCCGAGGAAGAGAATCTGCATCGCCGTCCCGGCAGCGTTCGTGGCCCGCACGCGGACCGTATACAGGAACTGAGACGGTACCGGATCGGGCCAGCCAATCACGCCCGTCGTCGGATCGATCGTCATGCCGGGCTCGGGATTGTCGAGGCTCCATGTGATCGGAGCCATATTCAGCGGGTGCGTCACCGTCGGTGCCTCTCGCATGTAGGGTTCGCCGCACGGAATGTGCTCCTGGTTCATCTCGAGCATCACCGGGGCGAGTTGACTGATCGTCAGCCACTCGCAGGCGGACGCCGCGTTGTTGTCTTCATAGGTCTCCACGATCTCGTCGAGATCATCGATGATCGCACCCAGCGCAAACGTTCCGGCTTCGATGTCCTCGGGAAGATCAACCGCAACCTCGAATTGAAGCGCATCGCCAACGGCTATATCCCAGGTGAGGGATCCGAGCAATCGATCATTCGTGTCGATGATCTCGTCGGTCGAGAGGTAGAATCCCTGCCTCACGTAGAACTCGTTGGTCGTACCGAGGTTCTCGATGATCGACGGCAGAATGATCTCGTCACCGGGATACGCAATCGGCGGATCGGGACGAATGGGGACGACCTTGCCGACGATGTCCCCCGGCGTGAAACCCGGAAGCGCCAGATCCACCAGCGGCGGGCCCGACGGTCCCGAGTGCGGGTAGAGGAACCTCGCCCCGCTTCGATCATCCGCGTGCAGCTCGATGATGTTCTCCTGACCGATCGGCGCGCCGGCGGGATAGGCTGGGTTCATCGTCGCGATAAACCACGTCGTCCCAGCGGGTTCGTTCCCGATCGGATCGTGACCGAGCCCAAGAGCGTGGCCGAGTTCGTGGACCGCCACCAGTAGAAAGGAGTACCCGTTGTCCGGACTCGGGGTGGACACGACGTCGCAGCTCGGATTCGTGTCGAACGTGTAACCCACACCGTTGGGGGAGTCGCTGAACACGAGGTCCATGTCATACCATTCCGACCCGAGGTTGACCATGTACGTCACGCCCAGCACACCGGGATCAAGCTGGGAAGCGGGGACAGCCGCCGTGTCGTTGAATCCGTCGAAGTTGTCGATTGGATAATCCTGGTCCAGAGTCGAATAGGAGTACACGAAGTCGCAGGCGGGGACCATGTTCCACGCCCCCATGGCGGAGAGGATCAACGTCTCGGTCACGCTGCCCTCGGGGAACGTCGACGGCGACAAGTAACGAACGCTCTGCGCACCGGTCCAGACCACGTTCACCCCGCCCAACTGATAGTACGAGTAGCCGTCGGTCCGGTCACCGCCGATCCACAGGGCTCCGACAAGCCCGAGCACGATCACAAGTTGTCGGGGATGTGATCTCACCGGCCCGGTCCTCTCTGAACATCATCACCGCGACGCGCGGTATCGGTCACCTCGCGCGGTTGGGCGCCGATACGCTCGATCATTCGCCCGTCTGATGCTGTTTCACGGCCGCTCCCGCTCGCATCGGTGTGGGACTGAATCAGCGGCACCGGCGTGTACGCGACCGTGACGCGTCGACCGGCAGGGCCCGTAAGCCCGTGCTCGTAACTCGCATCGAGGATCGGTTGGATCTGCGCGACGAACTCCTCGTGTGACATCGCCCGTGTTGGCTGAGCCGGCTCAGGTGAAAGTCGCAACCTGACGCCGTTTGCCTCGATCAGACGGGCCGAAGTCGTGGCGCGATGCGATTCCGTCAAATGAACCGCCGAGGAGGCATCGATACCCACAACCGGTGCTCCGTTTGCCCTGAAGATGCGATCGACGCCGTCGACATCGGTTTCCACACGAAAGGCCCCGCCGGACAGACCGACAACGGGGAACGTCCGGTACTCGGGAAGCAGAAACAAAAGCCACTTGTCCCCAACGGTGAAACTCGGAGCACAGCCGATTCTCATACTCATCTCACCAACGGTTCCGCCGGGAACGATCAGACGGAACGTCGAACCGGAATCGGAGAGCTCGCCCTTGTGGTACGCCACCTGCGCGAACGTGACCTCGGACTCGATCCGGCGGGGGCTGTCCGCCCAGTAGGATCGAATACCGGTCACCGTTCCGGTGATGACCTGCCCGGCGTGATCCGCCATCTCGGCGATGTCCATGGATACGATGCCCGCCCGCGCGCCGATGGGCGCCAGGACCAGCAGCCCCGCGAGCAGCGCGAATAGCGCACCGGCATGTACACGACATCTGTCTTGCATGGACAAGGCCCCATAAACGCTCCGCCGACACAAACACGCGCAGGCAGAACCCCGTGAACCATGATACCGGAATCGCGTATTCCATTTCAAAGGTTTTTCCGCTCCGGCCCCATAACAAAGATGCCACGCCATGGCACTTGACTAGGAAGCGATCCAGCGAGGTCACCAGGTCA
Source organism: uncultured Phycisphaerales bacterium (assembly GCA_965371725.1). GTDB lineage: Bacteria > Planctomycetota > Phycisphaerae > UBA1845 > UBA1845 > CBDUZO01. The sequence goes on along the minus strand of CBDUZO010000161.1, from coordinate 2,360 downwards.
ACCGCACTGCCCAAGGCACCTTCCAGCCCGTGGATTTCGGGGATTGCAGCGCCTGCGTTTTCCGATAAAATCCCGATTGACAGGATTACCTGTAAGCCGCCGGAACCCAGTGGGATTCCAAGGAACGGCCCGATTGTGGTCCGAGATGGATGGGGTCGGCAAAGCGCACGTAGGTGTACCCGAAACGGAGATCGCACAATGCTACAGAACAAGATCGTTAAAGCTTGGCTGGCAGTTGTCGTCATGGCCGCTGTCACGCTCGCCGAGGAGGAGCCGGTCAAGGACGCAGCCAAGGCGTTCGCAGAGGGGCAAGCCCTGCTTGTTCAGGCCGATTTTGACGCGGCGCTGGATGCGTTCAGGACGGCTGCCAAGGCGGACACCGAGAACGAGGAATACCGCCAGCAGTACGCCATGCTGAGGCGTGTCGTCAGAATGCGGGCTCAGCTCTTGGAGCAGGAAGGTTCCGAGCAATGGGAGGCGACGGCCCAGGCCCTTCGCACTTTCTACCACGCCAACGGAGTCCACACCGAAGCGCTCCCGCTCGACCGGAAGATCCACGAACGTCGAAAGACCGGCGGGTCGGCCGCCATGCTCGCAGAGACCCTGCTTGCCATGGACAAAAACGCCGAGACGATTGAGGCGTTGAAGAGCCTGCACAAGAAGGAGCAAACCCCGCGAACGCATGTTCTCCACGGCCTCGCCCTCGCCCGTGAGGGGCACAGCGACGAGGCCCGCGCACTTGAGAAGAAGACACGCTTGAAGAAGACTGCCGGTTCACGCGTTTTCTTTGAGCTTGCCTGCCTTCGATCTCGCATCGGCGATGTCAAGGGGGCGATTAAGGCGCTGACTCGCTCGTTCGAACTCACGCCCCCCAGCCTGCTCGATGGAACCAAAATCGACGCCAAGGCCTGCAAGGACCTTGCCTTGATTGCGCACAGCCCGGCCTTCGCCGAGGCGCTCGAGACGGAATCCAAGATCAAGGAGTCCAAGTGCAGCCAGGGCAAGGGATGCGGCAAGTGTCCGAATCGGTCCAAGTGCGGCGAGAAGAATGACTAAGACGCCATCAGCTTATTGACTCCGGTACAGATAAAGAAGTTGGCAGATCATGACCGATTTCTTTGTGTATGAGACCGCATGGAAGCGCAAAGGAATTGGAGCGCCGGAGGCGTCGGGCCGTTGCGATGGTCCAGGAGGGACAGTCGCAGGCCGAGGTGGCCAGGGCGTTGGGTGTCGGCTCGGGGACGGTAACCCGTTGGTGCCAGGCCTACGAGAGCAAGGGAGACGAGGGGCTTGCGGGCAAGCGGCATCCCGGTCCCAAGCCCAAGCTGTCGGGCTATCAGCGGAAGCTTCTTCGGAAACGTCTGCTGAAAGGTTCCAAAGCCCATGGGGTTTCGACCAATCTGTGGACTTGCCCGCGGATCGCCAACGTGATCGAACGTCACTACGGCGTTCATTATCACGTCGATCACATCCCCAAGCTGATGGCGTCCTTGGGATGGTCGTGTCAAAAGCCCGAGAAGCGGGCCATCGAACGCGACGAGGAGCGGATCGCGCAGTGGGTCGCAAAGGACTGGCCTCGTATAAAAAAGGTTCTCCTCCCGAAAAGTTACTGAGCGACAAGGCCTTCCTGCCCCTAAAACCGCCGATTCTCCCGGTTTTTCGGAGAACTCGGGCCTCGGGGAACCCGTCCGCAGGCGGCCTGCGTCCCACCCTATCGGCCATCGCCCACTCGCTCCGCTCGGACAGGGCGAGCGACGGCCGAAAGGGTCCCGAGCCGCAGGACCAAACGCGGATTGTGTCCTTAGGCACGATGGCGCAAGACCTTACGATCCGGCCTCCTCCCAGTAACTAATTCGGAGGAGAACCTGATTCTAAATGTATGAATCTTTCCGGAAGCGTGTCAGCGGGCACCCAAAACCGGCCAGCCATGGGCGGGTTCCGCGCGGCCAGTTTGGCGCAGCTCGCGGTCGCAGTTTTTCGCCCCCAGCACCCTCAGAGCAAGGATGCAGGGCACTGGGGGCGAAAAACTGTTAGGGGGATGTTGGCCGGTTCTAACCTGCCCGATAGTGGCCGGTTTGAACCTGCCCGGTGACAGGAAGCGTATGCCTCGACGGACTTCCACGGCACACTGTCGTCTTTCCGCAATTCATCCGGAGTGTGGGCAACGTCGCCGTAACGGCGCTTGCAGCCGACTTTGGGCTGTTGATCCGCGCGGGGTGGGTGATGGAGCTTGGCATCCTTGCGGATTCTTCCGATGAACGTGGTTCGATCCGGCAGGTTTCGAAGAACCGTCTTGTTCGTGTAGCTAGTCGTCCCTGAAAAAGCGGTTTTGTGGCGTTGGAATGATTACGTCGGCTGGT
>CBDUZO010000160.1:0-5622 GCA_965371725.1 uncultured Phycisphaerales bacterium | reverse complement strand
TCCTTGTCTTTCAAGGGGTTACGTCAGTAACTTTTTGGGAGGAGAACCAATAATGTAGCGTCGCCCCTTGTGGGCGACGAAAACAGCTGTATCGCGCCACCCACGAGGGGTGGCGCTACACCTGGGTGTCCGGAAACGGTTTCTTCAACAGGCGGTTAGGCCCAAAGATCGGTGACTCAGCGGAGTGGCAGTTGACGGTGGACGCACAACTGGCGACATGGCTTGCGGACGGCGATCGATCGAACACGGCGATTCCCTCGACTTCGCCTGCGTGGGACCGTTTCGCGCGAACGGTCTGTCGGTCGGGCCTGGCTGGTCTGATTCTGGAGGCGGCGTTGCGGAAGGGCATTGACCTGCCGGATGGAATCTCCGCAACGCTTCGAGATCGGGCTACGGTCGTGGCTGCGCATAATCTCAACCAGATGCACGAGCTCGAACGGCTGTTGGCGGCGTTCGAGCGTGCCGGCGTGCCCGTTTTGCCGCTGAAGGGGGCGGCGTTGCACCTGACGGTCTATGATCGGCCGGACTTGCGTCCGATGAGCGACCTTGATCTGCTGATCAAACCCGAGTCCACCGAGCGCACCTTCCGACTGCTGCGCGAGTGCGGTTATCGTCGCGGTTTCGAGCTGGTGCGAGACGACTTCTTCCCAAAATATCACTACGAGGTGGAGTTTCTCGGGCCGCCGCCTTCGTGTACGAGGATTGACTTGCACGCCCGGCCGCTTCGCCCCTTGCGCCTCGCTCGGACCCTGCCGGATGACGCGTTATGGCAGGGTGCTTTCAAGGCTCGCTGCGGTCGGGCCGAGGCGCTGCTCCCGCGACCGGACCGAATGTTCATTCATCTCGCGGCGCATGCGGCCTACCACGGCTGCTCACGCTTGTTGTGGCTGTACGACCTGAAACGCCTGGCGGATCACTGTGGCGACACCATGGACTGGTCGATGGTCGTGCGATCCGCGCATGACTGGCGATTGTCACTCCCGGTCTTGCGGGCCGTTGAACGGGCCGAGGCGTTTCTCGGACCGATCGTTCCACCGGCGGTGTCTCAGGATCTGCGGGACCGCCCGTCGAATTGGCGCGATCGTATGACCCTTGCGCAAACACCACAGGACGCGGCATCTCCGGCTGCCCACGTACTGGTGAACCTCCTGTGTACGCCCGGTGTGAGGTTCAAGACCGGATACCTCTGGGCCCACCTGATGCCCGGGAATAAGCACCTGGGCGGGCTCTACCCGTACCGGCACCGGGGCTGGACCGCATGCGCGCATGTCTGGCGCATCGGCCGGGCGGTACGGCGCATGGTCATCGAGCCGCTGATCGGGCTCGGCAGGCGGGTTGTCCGACGCGTAGCGAGAGGGAAGCCGCCGGTCTTGGATGCAGGCCGTTCTGTTCCGGAAGGCGGATAGCCCTCCACCAGCGCTCTCCGGCCGATAATCACCTTCATCGAAGCTGCTCGGCTGCCGATATCCCGGTTGCGGGCGTGGTTGCCTTACGTTTTCCCGAACCTGATGGTGTTGTAGCCGACATGCGATTACGCGATGAGCTAAGAGGACAGGGTGAAAGGCCACGCGGACCCAGCCGGAAAGTGACGGTATTGATGACCGTCAAGAACGATGCGATCGGCTGTGCGACCACCTTGACCTCTCTTACGCAGCAGACTCGAACACCCGATGAGATCATCATCGTGGATGGCGGCTCGACGGATGAAACCGTTCGCGTCATCGGCCAATACAAGACATCGCTGCCGCAACTGCGGTTGATCGAGGCGCCGGCCGCCAACATCGCACGCGGACGCAACATCGGTTCCGCCGCCGCAGTTCACGAGATCATCGCCACGATCGACGGTGGTTGTCGGGCCGAGCGGGAGTGGCTTGCCCGATTGGTGCAGCCCTTTGAGCAAGACCCGGCCATCGAGTTTGTGGCGGGGTTCTACCGGATCAGCCCAAAGTCGCTGTTGGAGGAGGTCGTGGGGCTGGCGACCATGCGAGGGCAGCTTGACCCGGTTTCTCCGGAACTGTTCAACCCATCGGCCAGGTCGATGGCGTACACGAAAGCACTCTGGTCGCGGGCCGGCGGATGGCCCGAGTGGGTCCGGTTTTCGGAGGACACGCTGTTCGATCACAAGATCCGGCGGATGGGCGTCGGCTGGCGGTTCGTTGAGGATGCCATCGTACACTGGCGTCCGCGCACCTCGATCCGATCGATCGCGAGGCAGTTCTACAACTACGGCACCGGTAGAGGGCAGACGCAGATCGGGGCGTCCGACTTCGCCTACAACCTTCGTAACATGCTGATCGTGCTTGGTGTGGCCGGGCTCTGCGCGGTCACGTGGTGGTTCGCCCTATTGCTGATCGGTGTACTCGGCTATTTCTATGTGTGGACATTTCACGATAAGGCGGCTCGGATTGCGCGGCGAACCGGAAGGTCGGCGGCGTATCCTCTTTGTATGCTCGTGATGTGGGTGGTTCTTGCATCGAACACAACCGGGTATCTCGTGGGATCGTTCCAGCGGTGGCGGGACCGCGGGCTCTATCGCCTTCGCACCGAGACCTACCTGATGACTTCGTAGACGCCGGGTTTCCAACCGGTACGCGGAGCACGGATTGCCGAGGCCCATCCGTTGAGAAGCAGACTGGACACGCCTCTTACCAAGCGTCTACACTGGCTTTGCATCGCATATGCCTTCCCTCCCATCAACCGAAGCGGCACGCATCGCACACTGGGGTTCGTGAATCACCTGGACCGGTTGGGTTGGGATGCCACGGTGCTGACTGTCGAGCCCGGCAGCGAACCGGTGGATGAGGCCCTTTCATCACGCGTTCCTGCGGGTACGACCGTGATCCGTACGCCTTGGGTTGATCTGATCGATGTGGCAAAGTCCATGACGCGGTTGGGACGCCGGTCCAGGGCAACCGTGACACAGGGGCACCCGAAGTCGACTCCATGCCATACATCGACGCTTAGAGCAGCTCCCGTTTCTGCGTGCCGAGCCGCGGACTTCAGTCCGCGCGGATTCACGTGCGCCCGAGCGTATCCGGCGAAGGAGACTCCGGAACACAACAGCGAGTTTTGCTCCAATGGACGCTCACCTCGTGACTACGTGTCTCGCCTGCTGATGACGCCCGATTCCCGTGTGGGTTGGATTCCGCAGGCCGTTCGTGCAGGGCTTAGGGCTGTCCGGCGACGCCGTCCGGACGTGATCTACTCGACATCTCCCTATATGAGCGCTCATCTGATCGCACTGATGCTCGCGCGCCGAACGCGAATCCCATGGGTCGCGGACTTCCGGGACCCGTGGCGTGGGAACCCTTTTCGGAACCTCGGTTATAGCAGCCTGGAATGGTTGGATGCGCGGATGGAGGCAGCCGTGCTGCGTCGTGCGGCGCATATTGTCTGCAATACGCCGACGATGATGGAGCATCTGCGCCGACGCATGCCGGCGCCGGCCGGAAAGTGCTCGACAATCCTGAATGCGTACGATGCGGAACTCCTCGAAGGAATCCAGCCGAAGCGCCCCACAAGCGCCGATGCCATCGTTCTGACACATTGTGGGCAGTTTTACGGGCGACGGAGCCCGAACGTGTGGTTCAAAGCTCTGCGGCGACTGACCGAACGGCCGGGCGGGCTTGCGAAACCTGTCCTGTTTGTGCAAATCGGGCCTGACACCTATGACGGGAAGTCGCTTGCGAAGCTCGCAGCCGATGAAGGTGTCGTCGATCGTGTGCGAATCCTGGGACCGACGTCTCACGCGGAAGCACTGTCGTACATGGCCGGGAGCGATGCGTTGGCGCTGGCAGGCTCGTCCGGGCCTGCAAGCGAGCTTCAGGTTCCCAACAAGTTGTTCGAGTACCTCGCCGTGCGCCGCCCGATCATCGCAACGCTCACACGCCAAAGCCCAGGCGTCTCGATCTTGAAGGATGCCCGTGCGCCTCACTCCGTATGCGAACCCGATGATGATCGCGCTGTGGCTGCAGCCATCGAGCAGATTGCCGAAGTGCGCGGTACCGTGCGCGCGGACGCAGGATCGGGAGTCGAGCGGTTTGAGCGGTCACACCGTGCGGCACAGCTCGCAGCCGTGTTCGGACGACTCATCAGCCGACGCTTGGCCACGCATACCTCCAACTACCCTGCGGAACAACTCGCGCCGAGCTTCGGCCGTCGGACGGTGAGGGTTGGAAGTCCGTCCGCACTGTAAGCAATGTGCGAGATGGGCTACGCATCCTCTCCAGCAACGCGCGTCGGTAAGGCAAGGTCTCTTCTTGTGCAGCGACCGACCCCCCTCTTTCCCCCCTTGGTAAGGGGGGACGAAAGGGGGGTACGCTACGCATTCTCCACAAGAACACGCGCCGGTAACGGCGAAGCCGACTTGAGGACCGGTTCTGCAGTTCGCTGTGCTACATCCTGGCGTGACGGCTCAAGGGTTCGAGAAGCTCGTCTGGAACTTCGCGAAGTCAGCCAGGTCCACCTTGCCGTCGAGAGTCATGTCCGCACAGTTGCACTCGCCCTCCACGACGACACCGGGACCATCTAAACAGTCAGCCATGCTTGCGAAATCGATCAGTTCGAGCTGCTCGCTTCCGTCACAGTCGCCGAGGACGACCGGTTGATGTTCATACGCACCCATGTCGACGAGCGGCGTGCCGAATCCGGTGTCCGGAGCATACGGCGCGTCGACGAATCGCAGCGCACCAGCCAGGTCGAACGGTAGCGGCTCGGTTGTGTCACCGTCGCCGTCCAGGTCGAGAACATCACCCGGTACCATGTAGTTGTTGCCCGCGCCAACACACGGCGAGCTGGGTAGCAGTTGCGCGTCGCCGTAGTCATCGTCCTCGGTGCCCCATTCTCCGTCGGGTCCCGGATCGGGGTCCAGAACAAACACCGGATCGGCCGAGATGTTGCCGTCGGTCCCGGTTGGGTCATCGAGACCATCGTAGTCGTACGCGGTGTTGCCGTAGACGCAGTTGTACAGCGATGTCGGCGTGTCTGGATACGCAGTATTGCGGCAGATCCCGGACGAGTTGAACGCGACAATCGTGTTCATGATCGCAGGCGACGAGTCTCTCAGGTAGAGCCCGCCGCCGGAATCCCCGGCGGTGTTACCCGTGATCGTGTTGTTTGCGATCGTTGGGGAGGAGTCGTATAGGTATAGCCCGCCTCCGCCTCCTCCATATGCGTTGTCCGCGCTATTGCCTATGATCGCGTTGTTCATGATCAGACCGTCGGATTCGTTCAAGAGTAACCCGCCACCGGAGCTAGCGTTGTTTTCCCTGACTGTGTTACTCGTGATGGTTGGCGAAGACGCGAGAACATACACGCCGGCACCGCCTGACGAGATGTTGCCTGCGATCGTGTTGCCTTCGATGATCGGGGAGGACTCGTACAGAGCGATCCCACCACCGTCGTCCCATGCTCTGTTGCCCTCGATCAGATTGTTCTGGACTGTCGCAAACGACCTGTACAGGCGCAGTCCACCACCATCATCAGCAAGGTTGTCTGTGATGGTATTGTCCGCAATCACCGGGAATGACGCGTACATACGCATTCCACCACCACTGCGGTTAGCCGTGTTAGCACTACAGCGCAAAGTTACTTCCTATACAGGTCCGCATTCGTGCCACATCG
>CBDUZO010000159.1:0-5677 GCA_965371725.1 uncultured Phycisphaerales bacterium | reverse complement strand
TGTCCTTGTCTTTCAAGGGGTTACGTCAGTAACTTTTTGGGAGGAGAACCTATTATTATGTGATGAACTACTACTTCTACTAGGGACACTAAGGACACCCCCACTGACGGTATCGCCAGTCGCGTTTTTGACCCCTTTTCCGTCCAGGCAATTAAGGGACACACTTGGGACATTGCTAGGGCCAGCGTTCGGTTTCGGTGCGTTTTTCATAATTGCACCTCCCCCTCGCAAAGGTGGCCCCCCTCATTCAGGGATTTTGTCCCTACCTCGGGTGGGCGATCCTCGTCGGGTTCGCACCCTATCTCGACCCCCTCATAGAAGTAACATCGCACACCACCGTCCCGCAACCGCGTGCGATTGATCCCTGGGACCGACGCCTGCAGATGTGATCCGAATGTGGAGGTAGCCCCGATCTTGTGGCCGGTCATGTCGCACCACAGCTTCCACTCGCCAAACAGGGTGTCGCATTTCACCTTGTAGTCCAGTCCAACGCGACACCGATCCTCGACGAACGATGCAACCGGGGACGTCATCCGCCGATACTCCGCTCGCACCTCCCTCGACCGTTCGGGCTCGATGAACCGTCCGGCCTTCCTCAGGCGAAACAGGCCACCGATTGCCCAGTTCAAGATTCCCGGCGCCTCTCGCATCAACTTCCCCTCCAGGCGATAATCCTCGCGCCCATCGAAGGATCGCCTGAACGGCAGGATCAGCAACCTTGACCCAAGCGCGTCGGACGCGTCTGCGAACCGGGGTAGCTCATTGCAAGTGAGGACGAACCGCACCGCCAATCGGACGTTCGGCAGGTACGGCAACTTCTTCCGGTTGATCGACACGCGATCCTCACCGGTGACGGACTTCAGCACCTCGAGCGCCCGTGCCGAATCACTCCGGTACCCCAGGTGCGCATCGGGAAACAAACAAAGCCGCTTGTCCACCAACGGCCACAATCCGAATTCAGTCGATAGGCTCGACAATGTGGGGGACACACATGAATCGGTACCGACCGCGTGCTGCATCACCCTCAGGATCGTCCCCTTCCCGGATCGCCTCGCGCCGACGAGCAAGAGCATCTTCTGTAGGGAGGTGTCCGCCGTTAACGCGTACCCAAACCACTGTTGCAACAAGCCGATGCAATCCCGATCTTCAAGTACCTCCCGTAGGAACGCCTTCCACTTCTCGCACGTCGCCTCTGGATTGAATCGATATGGTAGGCAGGACGGACTGAACCATGCCGGGGTGTGATCCCGCAGATGCACCTCCCCTTCGGACGGGTCCGCGGGTATGCGAAGAATCCCGTTCTGCACGGCAATGACGTCGCGCGGGTCCACGTCGGACGCCTCACCGACAAAGCAGGGTTGATCCAGATCGTAGGTGATCCGGCAGATCGCAGCGATCCCCTGGACCACATCACGAGCCAACGCCGGCGACGCCTTCTCACAGCGATCATCGAGCCACCCCAGGATGATCACTTCAAGCTCACTTCTCGGCACCTTCACATAATGGAACCCGGTCCAGCGGTAGAATTCATCCCGCCACCACTGCAACGTATGCCCTTCGGGGATTCGGAAGTGCTCATCTACGAACATCCTCGCCCAATCCACCGCAGACGGCTTGCCCGGTACCTCAGGCACCACTGCCGACGCGATCAGGTCGGCAAGCACCTTGTCGGCGTCGTCACCGGCAGCGACGAGGTAATCGTCGATACCGATCTTCTCATCGCCGCCTGCAGGAATCCGCGCGACCTTGACCACGGCGCCATGCCTCGCGAGTTCTTCGGAAAGGCGGCTCTCGGCAAGTGCGACACTGGAATTCGAGACTAGATCAGAATCGAAGATCAGGACCGCCTCCCGTCCCTTCCAGTCGATCTCGTCAAGATCGGGGATCAGCCGCCGGGGACCGTAGGAACGGCCCGTATCGCTACGCCGACGCTTCTCCTGCCATCCCCAAACGCCGACTAATCCGACACAAGGGATGCCTCGCTGTTGGACCGATAGGGATTTCTTCTCGCCCTCGGTGACCACCATGGTGGTCGCGCCGGGAAGGGATCCGTCGAATCCCGGCGGGAGGTATGCGCGATTTCCCCTCTTGCGTGGAGATTCGTACTTGATCGGTTTCCCGTTCTTGTCCGAGCGAGGGAAGTCGAGCTTGACGCGAGCAAATGGGGCTTGTCCGTTCCCTTGGAGGAACGGGATTACCATCCCTCGCCCCCAGTCGCAGACCTTCGGCTGCCAACCGAGAATCTCTCGGATCGCGGCATTCTCCGTCGAGTAAATGCCCGACCGCGCGATCGTCTCGCAGGTCAGACCACTGGCGTGAAGCTCATCACGGTGGCGATCATCGAGCGACACCGCTTGACAATCTGCGTCCGTGTCATCCGGCGCGGGGGCTTTCCAGCGGCCGTTCTCAGCCACGGGTCACCCCATTTCGGCCACGGCGAGCATCCATGGAATTGAGCTCATGCCGAACCATGGCCACGGCTTGGCGGTCATAGAGGCGAAGCGTACCTGCCCTGGCTGATGGCAGAATGTGCGGGCGTGTCCGCAGCACATGTAGTACTCGATGCAGCGGTTCACCGAGTTCTTCGGCGATGACACCGGGGTATGAGTCTTGGTAGCTGTTTCGCTCCCATCACGGCGATGCCTCCACAGGTAAACTCCAACCCTTCCACCTATGGGCATCGATCACGTGATCGGGGTACTAATCGCGGATTTTCTAGGCTTGGGCGATCATGATTGCAGCGTGATTGGCGGTGATCGACGCGTGATTGCTGGATGATCCGTCAGACCCGCTTACGCGTCTTCACCTTCTTGGGGCGATCAGAAGGCGGGTCGACTTCCAGCGGACTTGGCTCAACATCGGCCTCCTGCTCTGCGTAGACCTTGGCTAGCTCGCGGCGCTCGTCGGGAGTCATGTCGTTGAGCTTCTGCCGCTCCTCGGGCTTGGCCGCTGCCATCAGCTTCCGCATGATCGCGTCGGTGTCCGCGGTGTTTGACGGGTCGTCATTTCTTCCCGTCACGGCCGCCATCTTGTCGGTCAAGCTGACTGCCTTCGGCGGCTTGTGAGCCTTTGGCGTAGCGTTCTCCCGACGTTTCTCCATTACGGCCTTCCGTACCGCCAGGGAGTTCACGAGCCCCTCCGAGCATCCAATCGCCGCAGCCCATTCCCGTTGACTCTTTTTGGCGAAATCCAGGTCGGCATCGAGGAGCCTCCGGGCCACGATGTTCGCCTCCTCCTTGCTCATTCGAAGCGCCCGAGGTTCCCCGGTGGCTGGCACACTACTAGCCTCGCTGCCGGTATGCTCACGTTCATCGTCGTCCTTCCTCCCGATGACGCTGACAATCTCGACGACGGGGATGGGGTCTTCAAGGTCGTCGAGCGTCAGCTCCTTTGCCTCCTCAGGAGACCCAGCCGGAATCATCTTGCCGGAGCGTTGTCCGGCGCCCTCGTCGTCCTTCTTGGTGGCGCCGATGGCTTCTTGGGATTTGGTGCCGGGCGGAACGGTACGAGCCTCCTTAGCTGCTTCCGCCGCCAAGCGAGCCTCTGCCGCCGCAGTCCAGTGCAAGAGCCGCGTACTTAACCGCAAGAGCTCTTTCTGTTCCCGGCGATCGGGCTTGAGCATGTCCAACTTCTTATTTTCCTGGAGGATGCGTCGCATTTTCCTGAGCATCCCTATGATTACCTGTTTTTCCTTGGCGGTGAACCATGTCTCTTCCTCGGAATTCAACCCGCTGATGATCCGAGTAGTCCAGACCGCCGTGTCGGGGCACTTCGTGAAGTACGAATCCCGCTGCCCCTCACCCGGGAGCGCGGTCCACCATGCTCCCAGGTCCCGCGCGCAACGCTGCGTCGTGCGCGCGAACTCCTGAATCTCGGAGAGGGTGACTCTCCCCGTCCAGTACGGCGTGGTTGGCACCTTCTCGATTGCGGCTGGAATCGTCGGCCCGACCCCTGGTGAAGTGTCGCGTCCTTGCATTTGCTATCTCCAGCACCCCGCTGACCGGCGGAGATAGCGATCGCCGGTCAACAGGATGCCAACCTGCCCCGAGGCCACCGGGGCGCGTCGCATCATACCAGCGGGAATCAGCTATTCAAGCAGATGATAACTGTCAACAGCGACGATGCGGGATTCCGCTCGCGCGAGCAAACGCCCCGAGCCCACGACCACGCCTGCGAACGCGAATGGCTCGCGACTCCGCTGTGGTCGCCCTGCGCCTGGATCGTGAGCTTGCGACGATGTAGCCAGCACCGCCGATTGTCTCGATGAGTGTTTGGGTGACCGCGTTCACGATTCCTTCGTTCCACCTTCCGCCGTTGTGGCAGGGGCAAGTCTCCACGCACAGCCGCATTCTGGACACACGGTGGCACCGTCCTGTGGATCGGTCGGCAACATCCGCAGGTCGTAGCCGCAGTGCGGACAGCGCAGGTGCTTGAGCAGGATCCTGCAAGCGCGTTTGAGGCGGGTCCGCTTCAGCTGGATCCATAGATTGATCCAGAGTGGTATTGCGACGTACACGCCGATCATCTCGATGTTGAAAACGCCGACGGGTCTGCCGCGTATCCACTGGAGGACTTCGCGGGCGACCACAAGCAGCGGGATGAAGAACAGGCCGATCAAGGCAAACCTGGCTGATCTCAGGGTCCTGCTGCCGTGCTCCGCGACGATTCTGCGAAGAGGCTCGGTCGGGATCACATCGCGGCGGCGTAGCAGATTCAGGGCGTACGGATCAATCAGCGTGACGCGTCGCCCACGAGCGTCCTTGAAATGCCCGGCCTGCTGGGTCTCGGCTGTGCCCCTTCTCGCCCATTGCGGTTGTTCTCTGCATCCTGCCAGCCAGCTGGGGGCGGCAACTCGGGAAAACCGTGTCCGCACAGTCGCCTCCGATGCTGAGTCTACATGGCCTTGCATCCTGCGCCTAAGCCTGCTAACATATTTACTGTCGCTGCAGCGGCAACCCATCTTACGCCGTCGGAGGATGATCGATGAAGACGTTACTCGTTTCGCTTCTGTTCGTCCTGCTTGGCCTTGTCAACAACTCGCTGGCTCAGACCGTTCTCTACGTCGATGCTGACGCCACAGGCCCCGTTCACAACGGATCGACCTGGTGCGAGGCGTATCTGTTCTTGCAGGATGCCCTGACTGATGCAGCAGCCTCTGGTGGAACGGTGGAGGAGATACGGGTGGCGGATGGGGTGTACACGCCGGATCGTGACACAGCCAACCCCGATGGCACGGGTGATCGGGAAGCGACGTTCCAACTGGTCAACGGCGTGGCGATCATGGGCGGATACGCCGGATGCGGTGCGTCCGATCCGGATGAGCGGGACATCGACCTGCACGAAACCGCGCTCAGCGGCGATCTTGATGGTGATGACACGCCGAACGAAAGCGATTGCTGCCACGCCCACGAAGACCCCGGCTGCGATGAGCATGGCTGCGAAACGACGGTTTGTTCGTACTATCCGGAGTGTTGCAGCGATCCTTGGGATGAGGCTTGTACCTTCTATGCCAGCAATCTTTGCACGGGGCTTTGTGGTGGCTTTAGCGAGAACAGCTATCACGTCGTTTCAGGAGGCGGCACGGATGAGACAGCCGTCCTCGATGGCTTCACGGTTGCCTCTGGTAAGGACCCGCAATGAAATAACTGTATCAAGTCACCTTCTCCGTCTTGGCCGA
>CBDUZO010000158.1:0-5788 GCA_965371725.1 uncultured Phycisphaerales bacterium | reverse complement strand
GCTCGAATCCATCCAGACGTCCACGCCCATGGCCCAGGAAATCGTCGAACGGTTGATGCATCACATTAAAGAAGGCGACCGGTTGGTGGAAACCGTAGTAGAACGCTGTGGGCACGCCGGCGAGCTTGACGCGCGCCTGGAATCGGCGACCGCGCAAGGCACGAGGATCGCACAGCAGCTCGATGCCACGGTCCAAACAGGGCACGTGCTGATCGAGAAGGCCGCGGATGCCACAAGCAATACGACCTCCGCGGCGGAGGCGGCGTCCGAGCGGCTGAAGACAATCACCAGCGAGGCACGGGAGATCGTCCAAGCGGCGGAATCCCTGGTCGGCAAGCTGGCGGACTGCCATCTGAAGGTCGAGGCATCGACCGAACCGGCCCTGGAAACCAGCAGGCGACTAACCGGGCACATGGAACGGAGCAGCAAACTCGCCGCCGAAATGGCCGAGCGGTGCGGGCAGGCCGATCAACTCGTCGAGCGCCTGACCTCCATCACGCGCGTCATGGAGGAAGCCCGGGACATCGAGGGCTCGGTGAAGACAGCCATCGACGAAATGCGAACCACGCGAGATGAGCTGGCCGTTTCCGTGCAGAACGCTCGAGCGGAGTCTTCGGCGCTGAGCGACCTCGAGCGGACGACTGAGAAGCTTGTTCAGAAGCACGCCGATATCCAGACGGAGTCTCGGCAGGGTGGCGAGCGGCTTAAGGAGCAGCTCACCGAGCAGATCGCCTCGGTGGAAAGCTCGGCCGAGGCGGGACGGCATCTGTTGGCGGAGTTCGCCGGGCAGGCACAGGGCCTTGCCACGAAGCTCCATGAGCTCCGCGTCCGGGCTGACGAAATCAGCGAAGCCGTCAACGACGCGACCACCAGGCCCGTCGAGCTGGTGGCCGCCGCTCAGACCCAGGCTGCGCAACTCGAGCATGTTTGTACAGCCGTCCGCAAGGTGTTCGGAGAGCTGTCGAATGCCAGCCTGGAGGCCAAGCGGCATACGGATACCTTCCACACGAGCAGCCGCGAGGCGACGGAACGCCTCCACAGGCTTACGGATGAGACCCAGCGGGCGTCGGGCACATTGCAGGAATGGATCGAGGAAGCCGTTCAGGTGCAGGGAAGGCTCGAACGCACGCTGGAGCGAGCACCTTCGATCAGACAAACCCATCCAAGCGATGCACTGCTGGCGATGTCTCGCGCCGCGCATCCGCCGAACCGGATCGCCAACTCCAGCGCAGGCGACGAGCTTCAAATGCTCTCGCAACCGCAGGGGCCGCCGCAGCGCGCCGAGACGCCCGTGCTCACGGCCCAGACGCGTGCCGAAGAGGTGTCACAACTCATCGAGGATGCCAAACAGACTGCTGCCGCGGCGAAGTAGTGGCACGGGACGCCGGTCGTCACGTGAAGGACCGTCGATCGCAGCGCGTGCCTGCAAGGGGTCAGGTGAGAATCACGCTGTGTCTTGATCGTGGCAGGACCCGCCCAACGATCGCGGACGCACGCGTCCTTCGCCTCTTCAGGTCCTTGACGAGTTGATCCGCCCGATCGGCTGCTACCGAAATGAGCAAACCGCCCGACGTCTGCGCGTCGGCGAGAACTCCCAGAAGCGTCTCGTCAACATCACGGACGTCCAACGCGTCGCCGAGATGTTCCTGGTTGGACATGTGCGTGCGCGTAAGGATGCCCTGCTCGGCAAGTTCAAGCGTGCGTTCCAGCAACGGAACGCTACGGGCGTCAAGCTCAACCGTCACCTCGCTTGCCTCTGCGATCTCGTGAGCGTGGCCGATCAGGCCGAAGCCGGTGATATCCGTTACGGCGTTGACACCGACGGCCATCATGGCGTCGCAGGCACCGGCGTTCAGGTCGGTCATGACGTCGACGGCCTCAGCCAGGTCGGTCTCGTCGATCAAGTCCCCCTTGGCAGCCGAGGTCAGCACGCCGCTTCCGATCGGTTTGGTGAGAACCAGCACGTCGCCGGGACGAGCGCCGCTGTTGGTCATGATCCGGTCCGGGTGCACGACGCCAGTGATGCTCAGGCCGTACTTGATCTCATCGTCGCGAACACTATGACCACCACCGATGACAGCTCCGGCTTTGGTCACGCGCTCCGATCCGCCCAGGAGAATCTCGCTTAGAATCTCGACCGGCAGGCTCGTGTCGGGGAACCCCACGATGTTCAGCGCGCAGATCGGTCTGGCACCCATCGCGTAGATATCCGAAAGAGCGTTCGCGGCGGCAATCTGGCCGAAGACGTAGGGGTCGTCCACGAGTGGAGGGAAAAAATCCACCGTCGAGACCAGCGCGGTGGCCGGATCGAGGCGATACACGGCTGCGTCGTCGAAATGATCCATTCCGACGAGCAGGTTCGGGTCCACCGAGCGTGGCAGATTGCACAGTACCTGTGCGGTGACTCCCATCGGGAGCTTGCCCGCTCACCCGGCGCAGTTGGCGTATTGTGTCAGTCGAATCCGACGCTCTTCGCTCATGATCGTTCGAGTTTACTCAAAGCGTCGGCTTGGGTCACGCCCGCTTGATGATTTCCAGGGCTTGAACCGTGAGGCTGTCCGTTGCGCGGGCCCGGTGGCGAGATTGTATGGGCTCTCGAAGCCGTGAATGACCGATAATCCCTCAGGCGTGGTATCGGGCCGTCGGTTTCGCGGCATGTCGGCCGGCGCCGGCCGCGTGTGGAAGTGCAACGCCGGTCCTGTTGCCTTGTAGAAGATTCCGAGACCGTCGGTGCTCCGCAGCACCCGGCTGGACACGCGGAAGTTTCCCTGGACAATGGCTTCCCCGGACAGTGTTGGAGACCAGGAGTTGAAGGATTTGCGACCCCCCATGCAGGCGAAAAGACTCTGTGCCCTGATCGCAGTGGTTCTGTGGCCGGCTTCGGCTCTTGGCCAGGCTCCCGCCCCGATCCCAGGTATCCAGGTGCGTCTCGAGCCCAGGTCCTACCACGTCAGGGTCTCCAGGCCGGTCATGGTGACGCTGACAATCGAGAACACGTCCGACAAGCCTATCACCCTCACGGTCCCCGGAACCCAGCCGGAGATCCCTTCGCCCGAGATGTGCTTGCCGCTGCCCCACGTGTTCAGCGGGGACGCAACCTCTGGAATCACGGTTGTGACGGAGCGCGGACACGAGTGGGAAGCTGCGGTCGGTTATCGTGCCCCGTCAACGGCTCCCATCCTGTTGCTCGGACCCCACGGCAGCGTGGGCACCACGATCGATCTTCGGGAGTTCTATCCGGCGCTCCGATCTCCGGGCCAGTACCGGATCACATGGCGTCCCTATGGCGGTCGGGCGGTCAGCGAGACGGTCCTTGTGACGATCGCCAATCTCAAGCAGGCCCGGATCGTGATGGATGACGGCACCATGACCGTCCGCCTTTTCTATGAGGACGCGCCGCGGACCGTCGCCGACTTCATCGAGCTTGCCAAGTCCGACTTCTACGATGGGAAGACGTTCCACCGTCTTGAGCCCGGCTACTTTCTCCAGGGTGGATGCCCGCGCGGCGACGGAACGGGTGTCCGGGCTGATGGGAAGCGGATTCCTGCCGAGTTCAACGGCCGGCCTCACGACAAGGGGTCTGTCGCCATGGCCTTGCTGGACGATGATCCGGATTCCGCAAGCTGCCAGTTCTTCATCTGCTACACACGGCAACAGGATTGGGACGGGCGCTACACCGTGTTTGGAGAGCTTGTCGGCGAGGAATCCATGGCCACTCTGGACCGCCTGATGGCGGTACCGGTGGACGAGCTGAGCCGCCCGCGACGTACGCTCTACATGCGCAACGTCCGCATCGTCGACGCTCCATCTGAACTCCCCGCAACTCTGCCGTAGAAGTCCCCGGACCGATCAAGCGCATATCCGGTGTCACACCGGGTGCCCTCAATCCTGTTCGGCACGCGGATTGCGTGTCAGGGCGGTTTTCCTGAGGTTGGCCCTGTCGCGGGGGCGGCGGGGCGGTCGGGGAGGTGGCCTCGGGTTTCGGAGTGTTCCGGCAGTGCGCAGCATCAACCGCCGACTTGTTCGGGGCGAGCGAGTCGGTCAGGACTGTGGGGCGAGTTTTTCGATGTGGGCGAGCAGTTCCTCCTCGCTGGCTAGCCCGCAGAAGTAAAAACAGATCATCTCGTACGTACGGAGGGTCGGCTTGCGGCCCGTCCACAACGCAATCAAGAGGCACGCGATGATGCCCAAGTAAACCTGAATTTCGATCCCGTTGACCGCGTGGCTGATCAGGTGTCGACAGCCCACGTGCTTGAAGAACCGGAAGAACGTCTCGATCGCCTGGTCCGGAGGGGGAAAAAGCGGCGGCTTGCGCCGTTGGATGGGCCTCGATTTTCGCTTGCACAGCCAGTTCGAGGCCTTCACGGGCCACGGTCAAAGCCGCATCTCGGAAGGCCATTTCGCTTGCGTCGATCCAATGTCCATCGGGAGCGTTCTCCAAGGCGTCGAGCGCCTTGGCGAATTCCTCCCGAAACCGTTCCTCCATCTGATTGATCAGCACGTCGCGATCCATGGGTAAGCCTCCTGCTCGAGTGACTAACAAACGTATCCATGCCCGTAACATGCTACAAGTCGCGCGCCAGCGCAATAAAGTGTGGCGCGACTTTTTCAATGGCGCCCCTAGATATTGCCACACCCGGCACTTGTGGCAAGGCCGCTTTGCGTAGTTTGTCTTGGACGATTACTATCTGCTGGCCGCCTCCCTGCTAGACATCGTGGACGACTGGCGGGCATTCCTTTCTGATTCTGCGGCCGACGGAATGGGCAAGACGCTACAACATCGCGAGCGGAATGGCCGTCCACTGGGAGACGAGAACTTTCTGACAAAGCTCGAGGGCCTGCTCAACCGCGTGCTGAAACCGAATAGGCCCGGGCGCAAGCCCAAGAAGCAGGAGAAATAGGTATGGTATCCCCCGATAGTAAGAGGATGTGGCGGACGACAGGAGACGCGATATGATTCGGAAGGTTGCAATTCGCGACTATCGAGTATTCCACGAATTCGATCTTGAATTCTCGTCAGGCGTCAACATCCTCGTCGGCAACAATGATACCGGGAAATCCACGCTAATTGAGGCGATCACTCTTGCGTTGACGGGCAGAGTTAACGGTAGGTTACTGGCACAAGAGCTGTCACCCTATTTCATCAACCGGCAAGCCACGCGCAAATATGTCAAAGGTCTCAGATCAAATGGACAAACGCCTCCAGCCCCGCCGACGATGATCATCGATGTCTTTCTAGAGGACTCCGCCGAGGCGGAAATCCTCCGGGGCACCAACAACGTTCACGGCGAGAATGCTTGCGGCATACGGATCCAAGCGAAGCTCTCACAGGATTTCCACGAGGAGTACAATAGCTTCATAAGTGAGCCCGGTACAGTCCAGCTCGCGCCCACTGAGTATTACAGGGTCGAATGGCTCGGCTTTTCCGGGAATGCGGTGTCCGCGCGGAGTATACCCGCGACCGTCTCAGTAATTGATCCAACGACTATCCGCTTGCAGTCCGGTATCGACTATCACCTGCAGCAGATTATCCGCACACATCTCGAGCCGAGAGAGCGCGTTGAGTTGTCCCGGCAGTATCGGAGCCTCCGCGAGGAATTCAGCAACAAGGACGCGGTCAAGGAGATCAACAAGCGATTGACGTCTGAAGACGACGATCTCACTGACCGACAACTAAGCCTAGCGATCGACATCTCACAGCGCTATACCTGGGAAAGTAGCCTCGTAGCCCATCTAGACCCAGAATAAGCGAGCGCGGGTTGTTTCGCGCGTTAGAAAAGGCCTTCAA
>CBDUZO010000157.1:0-5972 GCA_965371725.1 uncultured Phycisphaerales bacterium | reverse complement strand
TTCGCCGTCCTCCAAATCAACGTCAGGGGCCGCCGGGACCTCGTTACGGTCGTTGGGTACCTTGCCGCCGCGATCGCCGGAGAATTCGTCGAAGCCTCGGGTCGATGGGTAATCGACAAACAGCATGGCCAGCAGTTCAAGGCGAATTCCATGCGGACCACGCATCCCGCAACGCCCGAGGGCATGGAGAAGTACCTGGGCTCCGGTCTCATCAAGGGCATCGGTCCCGTGTTTGCCAGGAAGCTGGTCCAGACGTTCGGCGAGCAAGTCTTCGAGGTTATCGCGGATCAGCCTGATCGCCTTACCGAGGTGCCGGGCATCGGTCCCACCCGCCAGGAACGGATCACGCAGAGTTGGCATGAGCAGCGTATCGTCAGAGAGATCATGGTGTTCCTCCAGGGGCACGGTGTCGGAACCACGCGTGCGGTCCGGATCCATCGTACCTACGGCGATGACGCCATCGGTGTCGTGAAGCAGAATCCATACCGCTTGGCCCACGACATCCGGGGCATCGGGTTCAAGACCGCCGACGAGTTGGCGGGACGGCTGGGCGTGGACAAGAGTTCGCCCCTCCGCGCCAGAGCGGGCGTCAGCTATGTCCTGCTGCAACTGACCAACGAAGGCCACTGTGCGTTCCCCCAAGATGGCTTGGTGCAGAAGTCCGTCGAACTGCTGGGAATCGAGGAACCCATCGTTCGAGTCGCCATTGACCACGAAATCGCCAACGGCAGGCTCGTTCGGGACCGCATCGGTGATGAGGAGTGCATCTACCTGGCGGCTCTCCATCGTGCCGAGACTCAACTCGCCACCCGCATCCAACGACTTCAGCAGGGCCGACATCCGTTACCCAAGATCGACATCGAGAAGGCCCTCGCCTGGGTAGAACAACAAGTCGGTCTCAGTCTGGCCCCGGCACAACGTGACGCCATCGACTTGGCGGCTCGTCACAAGGTACTCGTCATTACGGGCGGCCCGGGTGTCGGCAAGACCACCATCGTCAACAGCATACTCAAGATACTCACGGCCAAACGCTTGGACTGCCTGCTGTGTGCACCTACGGGACGGGCGGCCAAACGGATGACCGAGACCACGGGCTGCGGTGCCAAGACGATCCACCGACTCCTGGAGTTCGATTCCTCGGGCCATGCGTTCAAACGCAACGCCGACCATCCTCTGGAGGCCGATGTGGTGTTGGCGGACGAAGTCAGCATGATGGACTTGCCGTTGGCGTTCAGCCTCATCGACGCCGTTCCCTTGGATGCTGCCCTCATCCTGGTGGGCGATGTTGACCAGTTGCCCTCCGTGGGACCGGGGTCCGTCCTGAAGGACCTGATCGAGTCGGGGGTGGTGCCCACCGTTCGGTTGACCGAAATCTTCCGTCAGGCAACAGCCAGCCGGATCATCCACGCCGCCCATCAGGTGAACAGTGGCCGGATGCCTGATCTTCGTTCTCCCGATCAGGACAGCGATTTCTACTTCGTCAAGGCCGAGGAGCCGGAAGCAGCGGCGGAGTTGGTCGTCCAGATCGTCAGCGAGCGTATCCCGCAACGCTTCGGCCTCGACGCCATCGCCGACGTTCAGGTGCTGACGCCGATGCACCGGGGCGTTCTGGGAGCCCGGAACCTCAACCAAGTCCTCCAGGCTCATCTCAACCCGCCACGGAATGGTGCTCCCGAGGTTGAACGGTTCGGCTACGTTTACCGTGCGGGCGACAAAGTCCTTCAGACCCAGAACGACTACAACAAGGACGTGTTCAACGGTGATCTCGGGATCGTCCGCAAGGTGGACCTCGGTGAATCCGAGATGTCGGTTGATTTCGACGGGCGGATCGTGACGTACGACTTCGGGGAACTCGACGAGGTGATGCCCGCCTACGCCATGAGCATCCACAAGAGCCAGGGCAGTGAATTCCCTGCTCTTGTGATCCCCATCCACACGCAGCACTACATGATGCTGCAACGCAATCTGCTCTACACCGGCATCACCCGAGGCAAACGGCTCGTCGTTTTGGTCGGCATGCCCAAGGCCGTGGCCATCGCAGTCAACAGAGCCGACGCGACCCAAAGGTGCTCGGCGTTGCGGGAGAGGCTTCAGCGGCAACACGACAGCTCGAAGGACGTCCAGATTGCGTAGGATGACCGAATTGAGGCCTTGGAAGTGACCTCGGCCGATATCACGACTTGCGTATCTCGTTGAGAGACCACTCGATGACCTGGAAGAACGTCTCGAGCGCGTTGCTGGAGCGCAGCAGCTTCATCGGGATGCTCGGGCGCTTGTCGATGGCGTCATCCGGCAGCGACACGCCGGGGATTCGTCATGCCAAGTGCGTGACGCTTCAGTTGGTGGAGGTGGCTGTGCCACGTGAGTTGTCCGTAGCGATCCTCGAGCGGATTCAGCGGTTCGGTGTGCCGCCGCTGCTGCGCGGCTGAGCGATCGGGAGGCGGCGCGCCAGTCCGAGGAGGAGACAAGAGTGGCGATCGTGCGCCCGAAGGCAGCCAACGCCTGCTCCCGCTTGAGCATCGCTTGATCGTGCCGCTCGGAAACGCCGCGAAAGGCGATGGAACATGGGTGTTCTCGATGATAAAGGGGCGTTGAATCGAACGGTTGGTTTCAGTACAATGATTACTTGGCCCGCGAACGTCGTTCACGCAAGGGGCCAATGGGAAACGTCGATTGGGAGGGAGACACATGCCGACGTGTGATCGACAATTGCGCGGTCTTGTGGGGTGGGCCGTGGTTGCGGCGTGCGCGCTTATCTGGGCGGTCGTGTCGCCGGTTGCCGCTGAGCAAGGCGAAAGCTGGGATGGTCGACATCCGGGGCTCGGATGCGCCAAGGCAAAGGCCATGGCGGCGAGTCTCCGCGATGAGACGGTGACGCCGGCCGATGAGGCCTACCGGGAGGCGATGGACGACACGGACGTTCTGCATTATGAGCTCGATATCGAGGTCTCGAATCTCGATGCGGTCAGCCATAACTGCAGCATCGCCGGAAGCAACCGCATGACCATCCAGAGCAAGGTGGCGGCGCTGACCGAATTCAGCTTCCGGCTGCGTAGTCAGTACACGATCACCAGCGCGCTGATCGATGATACGACATCCGTCGATGTCACCACCGCCAGCACGACGACCCGCGTCGTGGACCTGGACCCTCCCATCGGCCTGGATGACGTTGTTCACGCTTACGATCGAGTATGAAGGTGCCAGCGTTGCCGACGGGCCGTGGAATCCCATCTACGTGAGCACCCAGCCCGGTGCCGGAGCCATGGTGTCCACGATGAGCTGTCCCTACTTCGCCTACACCTGGTGGCCGGTCAAGGACGGCGACGTCTACACGGCCAATGATCATTCCGACAAGTCGACGATGGAGTTTTCGATCACGGTGCCTGCGAACGCAAACGATCTTGTCGTTCCATCCAACGGCTTGCTTCAAAGCGTTGAAACGCTTTCCCATTCCCGAAAGCGGTACAACTGGGCCAGCGACTATCCGATCACCCCGTACCTCGTGTGTTTCACTGGGGCTGAATACAACACGTGGACTGCGTACTACGAGCACGCGGGCGGCTCGATGCCGGTCGAGTTCTACATCTACCCCACCTGGGACAACACATCGAACAGGCAGGCGTGGGAGGAAGTGGTCGACATGATCGAGGTGTACGCGGTCCTATTCGGCGAGTACCCATTCATTGACGAGAAGTACGGCATCTACAACGCGCCATTTCTTGGCGGGATGGAACATCAGACGATGACGGCCCAAGGCGGGGCGAGCTACGCATTCGGCGAGTACCTGACCGCACACGAGCTCAGCCACATGTGGTGGGGTGACATGATCACCTGCAAGACCTGGAACCACGTCTGGCTCAATGAGGGGTTCGCATCCTACACCGAGGCGCTTTGGGCGGAGAACAAGCCGGGCAGCAGTGGCCTTGCGGCGTTGAAGAGCTATATGACCACCATGAGATACACGGGCGGGGGCAGTGTCTATGTCACCGAAGGCGAGGTCGGCAGCGTCGGTGCCATCTTCGACGGCAATACAAGCTACCACAAAGGCGCGTGGGTGCTTCATATGCTGCGTCACGTGCTGGGTGACGATAGCTTCTACGACGCCCTGGCCGCCTATCGCGCAGCGTTTGCGTTCGGCGCCGCCACCACCGAGGACTTCCAGGCCGTTTGCGAGAGCTTCTACCCGAGCGGCGACCTCGACTGGTTCTTCCAGGAATGGATCTATGGAGAGCGGGCACCTGCCTATAGCTGGGGATGGAATTCGGTGCAGGTCAACGGACAGGACTACCTGCTTGTGTATGTCGACCAAACGCAGTCGTCGGACTACCAACGGTTCACGATGCCGCTCGATGTCGTGGTCGACGGTGAAACCTACGTCGTCTTCAACGACGCCGATCCCGAGCATTTCGTGATACCGGTCTCGTCGGCTCCCTCCTCGGTGAGCCTCGACCCGGACGACTGGATCCTACTCGACGACGAAGAGAACGATCCTACGCTCGTCGGTTACGTCTCCGGCCCGCCGACCGTCGTGGAGACCGACCCGGCGCCGGGAGCGACAGTGAGCACCACTGCCGGTGTCGATACGGTGACCGTCACGTTCCACACGAATGTGGACACGGCGAGTTCCGATTTCTCACTTGTGGGAGCGCAAAGTGGTCCGCGGTCGTTCACCGTGGCCTCCACGAGCGACGTCAATCCGGTGGTCCTGGAGTTGGATACGCCGTTGCCGCCGGACACCTACACGCTGACGGTCATGGACAGCCTTGTCGCCACTGACAGTGGAATGGCATTGGACGGCGAAACCGCCTCTGCGACCGACCCTGGTTCGTTCCCTTCCGGCGACGGTGAACCCGGTGGCGACTGCGTCATCCAATTCACTGCGACGGACAACGCGATTCCGACCGTCTCCGAGTGGGGTCTCGTGGCGATGACGCTGTTGGTGTTGACGATTGGAACACTCGTGTTCGTGCGGCGACAAGCCGCGTGACGATCATCACGCCGGTGATGTCGGCCGGGTCGAATGAGACGTCCCAAGTCCATTTACCGAAACCGCCGTGTGCGTTGACGGCCTTTGGCTACGAACACGGCGCCGAACATCCCGTAGCCGTGTAGTCCTTCGATTGGAACCCGCCGATCGCGCCGAGAATGTCGTCGATGTCGATTTCTCCGTTCGGCACGCATGGCAGCAAGTCAACGGCCTCCAAGGGGGCAACGCTGAAATCACTCTGGAAGCCTCTGATAATGTGCAGGATGTCGTCAATATCGACATCCTCGTCATTGTCCGCATCGCCCCACATCCACGTCGTGGCGCCGTCTGCATCGGAGGTACCAATCGCATTCCGCGTGGCAATCTGATAGTCCGTGCTCGGGACAATCTCTTCGTCTCCGACGTGAACCACCGGCCCCCACTCCACCGGCATCAGATAGACGGGGTTATCGATGAGCCGCCAGGCACCCGAGTCGGAGGCCACGTACTTGTTCAAGCATGGGTAATCGGTGGACGTGAGCCGTAGCGCAAGCGGCATCGCCGGGTTGCCGTAGGCCGGAGCGACCTCCAGATACCGACAGCCAATCGCGACGACTGCCGGAGGTATCGGACACGGGTTCGGATCACACACGTCGCCTTCCGCCCAAGTTGACGACGTGCAATCTGCCTCCAGGCTTACGCCACATGCTCCGCCACCCTGACAGCAGACTCCGAGTTGTGGACAGGAGTTCGGGTCGCAGGTTCCGCCTTCCGTCCATTCGCCGGTCTGACAGGCAACCTCCAGCATGAAGCCGTAGCTTCCATCGTCCTCGCAGCATGTTCCTGGTTGCGGGCAGGGGTTCGGGTCGCACGTACCGTCCAACGTCCAATCGTCCACCGAGCAATCCGCTTCAACGATCTCGGTGCAACTTCCGTCCGTATCGCAGCACGCGCCCGATTCGCATTCGTCGGGTACTCCGCTTGCGTTGACGTCCTGGCTTGTGCC
>CBDUZO010000156.1:0-6038 GCA_965371725.1 uncultured Phycisphaerales bacterium | reverse complement strand
TACGGACATGCTCGGGACGACGCGTTACATGACCACGCCCGACGACGGCCAAAAGGAACGTGGCGGTGCCACTGGTGGCGGACTTGCGACGGAGGGTGCCACGTTCACGGCATTCGGCGAGCGCATCGGCGGGACGAACCACCGTTACGGCTACGCCGGTGCGCACGGCTACCGCGCGCAGGATACCGCCGAAGACCCCGGCAGCGATCCGGTCCCCTTTCTCCACGTCGGAGCCCGTTACTATGACCCCGCCATCGGGAGGTTCTTGCAACGTGATCCGATCGGGATCCAAGGTGGAACAAATGTATACGTGTATGTCGGGGCGAACCCTCTGATCTTTGTCGATCCTGACGGTCTGTGGCCCCTGTGGAAAACACGGGCATTTGGTGGGCCAGGGTTTCGGACCGACCGCATGTGTCCTCACCGACACACGCAACGAAAGCTAGAGCTTGAGAGCCAGAAGGAAATAGACGACGCCGCACGAAGGCGAGCTAATGGGTACATGTTTGGGATGGGCGGGCGGCACAGTTGGCTGGATAATCCTAGAACGGTAAGGAAAGTGCGCTTCTGGATCGACGTCTGCGCCACTCCCGTTACATGGGGAACACCGACAGGTTGGTTTCTTAAAGGAATTGGGCGGCTGTTGTGGGGCGGGAGGATGTATCAACGATATATGGAACTCTAGTGGGATTACGGATTCTGAATGAGGGCGGGCGGGGCTCCACCGCCACCTTCCGCGTAGTGCGCTGTGCGCAGTGAGAGTGGAGACGTTGTGGTGCGAGTGCCAGGTCGTCAGCAGGGGCGCGTTAAGGACGCACGACCGTGCCCTGTGTGTGAAGGCAATGAACCCGGTCAGAAGGTCGTAGTAGGGCTTCGGCCGATCATGTCCTTCAGCGGCAATTCCATGTTCGCAGTGGGCAGTGTTCTTGGGATTATGGCGGTTAGTGCCCTGTCAGGACTTCTCGTGATGACGATTTGCGAGGGGTGCATGGACTCGGGGCTGGCGGAATTGGCGGGGATTGGGAGCACTCTCGGAATAAGCAGTGCGCTGTTCTTATGGGTTCCGGTCCGGGCGCTGGTCTGCCCGCGATGCCGGCGCATTGAAGCCCTACGCCTGGCGCGCCGGATCCCGATGTCATGGAAGCGACGCATGGCGTACACGGCGCATTGTACCACGTGCGGATACCCGCTTCGCGGGCTTACTACGGCGCGATGTCCTGAATGCGGAGATCCGTTCCCGGAGCACTGGGTCGATTGCAGCCCGGATGGCGCAGATTCGCTGAACCTGCGGGAGTGATTGCGGCAGTACGGTTACGAACGTCCGCTCCTACGAGCCGGGGATGGGGAAAGTTGAGCCGTGGGCGTCGATGGGCGCGGCGAGTACGAGCTGCTATCATACGGACATGCTCGGGACGACGCGTTACATGACCACGCCCGACGACGGCCAAAAGGAACGTGGCGGTGCCACTGGTGGCGGACTACCGACGGAGGGTGCCACGTTCACGGCATTCGGCGAGCGCATCTGCACGTTGGATGACTCATGTGGCCCGACTGATCCGAACCCGCGCTACGGCTACGCCGGCGCGCACGGTTACCGCGCGCAGGATACAGCCGAGGACCCCGGCAGCGATCCCGTCCCCTTCCTGCACGTCGGCCACCGCTACTACGACCCCGCCATCGGCCGCTTCCTCCAGCGGGATCCGATTGGGATCGATGGCGGGCTGAATGTGTATGCTTATGTGGGTAATTCGCCCACTTCTCTGGTCGATCCGAGCGGGCTGTTCCTGGACATAATCTGGGACGTCGGGGTCCTAGTCTACGATCTTATAAAAGGTAATTGGACTGACGCCGCCTTTGATGTGGGAGCTATGCTCATCCCAGGCGTCCCTGCCGGGGCCCAGAAGCTTGCGAAGGGAGCGATTAAGGGTGCGGCTAAGGGTGCGAAAGCAGCCAATTGCGCGAGAAAACTCAACAAGGCCAAAAAGGCCTTCAGGGAAAATAAGAACTTCAAGCGATGGTTTCACAAGCAGTATAAGCCCAAAACAAAGGTACCAGGGACCAAACGTCGTAACCCGGACTTGTCCGATGAGGATTTTCTTGACGCTTGGGAAGAATGGAACGCAATGCAGTGCGGGTGACGTGGTTCGCCTCCCATTAAGGAAGGGTGTTTCTTGTATACAGTTGCTCGCTTCGTCGATGACGAGGAAAAAGCACTTAACGTCCTAGAGAAGCTCGGCCGACAGATGAACGGGTTGATACCTGGATTCTTCACAGGGTTTGACCGAGCTGGCGGTAGATTCTCCGGGGTCCTGGAGGAAGGCGAGGATTGGTCGGATCATCTGGACGCAATTGCAGCCTTTCTTGACAAATGTGCCGGTGCAATCTCGGATGCACGTAATGCCGGGTTCTCGATTGAGATTGACAGCGCCATCGAGCACGAGGATTACGAGGATAGCCCGGTCACGTCCTTTCTTCTCACATCCGACGTGATGGAGAAGATGAGCGCACGTGATGTCACATTCGTCTTCTCGGTCTACTGATGCTGCGAATGTGATTCGGATGCGGCCGCGCGGGGCACTGATTGAGGCAGTGTGGCGACGAACATCCGCTCCTACGAGCCGGGGATGGGGAAGGTCGAGCCGTGGACGTCGGTGGGCGCGGCAAGCGGACCGAACTCCTGTATCGCGAGAAAGAGACCGAGATCACGCAGTACCTGGGCGAGGAGAAGATCACGCGGCTGCACAAGTCTGAGATGGTCTACAAGCGCCAGACGACAGAAGTGGATCCCCTCGGCCACGAGGTGGTGTACACCTACGATGAGAACTTCAACCGAGAATCCGTCACGGACCGCAACGGGAACACGACGAATTACGCCTATGATGACAACGGGAACGTGACCTCGATTACGGCCCACAACGATCCTGCGGATCCGAATGACGGCGGAATCACAGAGCTCGAATACACCGACTCTCGCTTCCCGTACCTACCGACCCGCAAGGAGGACGCCCTCGACCACGTAACCGAGTGGGCCTATGACGCGCACGGCAATGTGACGAACAAGAAACGGTACCTGACCGTGCCGCCAGGCGGATCGTTCGTGGAGAAAGTCTGGACGTACAACGGCTGGGGGCAAGTTGAGACGGTGACCGACGAACGAGGCGGCGTCACGACGTACGAGTACGAGGAGACGGCCCCCGGGCAACAAGGCCTGCTCCTGTCGGTGGAGGATGCCGAAGGGCATTTCACCTGGTACGGCTACGACGACCTCTGGCGCCGTGTTTGGGTCACCGACGGGCGTGGCAGCGTAGCGCAGGACTCCAACTTCACCACAGACTACTTCTACGATGCCGCGGACCGGCTCATTCGCACCGAAGGTCCGCCGTTGCCGGATGCACCGTCCGGCATCACCCGCTGGTTCGGCTATGACGAGATAGGGAATCGGAAGTGGGTGGTCGATGGTAATGGCTCCGGACCCGAGGACATCGCCCATAAAACGACGTACGACTACGACGAGAACAGCAAGCTCACCGCGAAGCACCAGCCGCTGGGACGCATCACGCGCTACGAGTACGACGACCTCGGCCGCAGGGTGAAGATGGCCGACGCCAACGGCAACCTGACAAGCCAGTACACCCTCTTTACCTATGACGACGCCAATCGGCTGACGGAGGTTCGCGACCCGGAGAACAACGTTTTCTCTAAGACCTACGACGCGCACGGCAACGTGCTCACCATGACCGATGCCTCCGGCGTTACCATGACCTTTGAATACGACAAGCTGCACCGGCGCAGGTTCGCGCGCGACGGATTGGTTCCCCCAAACACCAGGGAGACCAAGTATGACAAACTCGGACGCGTGATCGAAACGACCGACGCCACCAATGAGACGACCCAGTTCACCTACGACGCGCTTGGTCGATTGATCACGGTGCTCGATGCGGCCGGCGGCACGACGACCTATACCTACGACAACAACGGCAATCTGCTGACGATCCTGGACGCCAATGACCACACCATCAGCATCCGCGAGTACGACGCCAACAATCGGCTGACCCGAGCCGAGGACGGCATTGGCAACTACTACACGTATGGCTTTGACGCCGTCGGCAACCAGACGGAGGTCCGCGATGCCAACGATCAGCCCAACGGGCCGACCACGACCCTGACGTACGACGCTGCGAACCGCCGCACAGCCATCAGCTACCCCGACGGCTCATCGGTGACCTATGTCTACGACAACAACGGCAACCGGACGAGCATGACCGATCCGAACGGTACGAGCCTATTCGGGTACGACGAACTCAACCGGCTGGTATCCACCGTGGACAGCTTCAACATGCGTGTTGATTACGATTACGACCTCGTCGGCAACCGCGTTCATGTGACCTATCCCGACCACACCTATCCCGACGACAGAATGGTCACCTACGGTTACGACGATGCCAACCATCTGACATCCATCACCGACTGGGAGGGGCGGGCCACGAACTACACGTACGAGGGCCTGCGGATCAAGACCGTCGCATTCCCCAACACCGTGCTGGAGACTCGGGACTACGACGACGCTGGACGACTGGAGGGCATGAACACCACGCACGTCGGATTTCCGGTGCTGGGCTTCAACTGGACGCGTGACGGTGTGGGCGCGCCGCTGACGTCGACCGAGACGAACACGCTCGCTCCGACCATCCCCGCGCGTTTCGTTTCCTACCAATACGATACCGACAACCGGCTGACCGCCTCCAGCGAGGCTGAGTACACCTACGACCAGAATGGCAACCTCGTGTCGCGGACGATCGGTTACGTGACGACGGACTTCGAGTACGACGACGAGGATCGACTGACCTGGCAGACCACCGGCGGCATCGACTTCGTGCAACACATCTACGACGGCGATGGCAATCGAATCGCCCGCGTGGACAACGGCGTGTATACCGGGTACGTGCTCGATCGTGGTCTCGCCTTAAGTCAGGTGCTGTGCGAGACCGATGTCGGTGGCAACGTCATTGCCTACTACATCCACGGCCCCACGCTGGTAGCCCGAATCGATGCGAGCAATACACCGCGATACTACCACACCAACGACCTCGGGAACGTAGTGGCGCTGACCGACGCAGCCGGCACTGTCGTGGATCGCTACGCTTACGATCCGTTCGGCCTGCCCACCGGCGAGTGCGAATTCGACTACTGGTCCGGTGATGTGCCGGGTGGCGACGAGTACGACGATCCGCTCACCATCAACATGGGCACGTCGCGCTACGTGCACCTGGTTGCCCACTTCTTCTCAACGGAGGGGCATATGGAGGAGGACTGCAACGAGGACGACATCCCCGACGGCTGCCAGTGGGCTGACGAGAACGAGAACGGCGCGCTGGATCTTTGCGATCCGCTCATCGGGTATACGGCCGGGCCTGCCCGAGACCGCTTTCGGACTGAGCCCGGCTCTCGGCTTCGCCCCCGATCTTGGCGTCAACGTTCGTCTTCAGCCGGGCCGTCGATAGCGGCGTCGCCATGCGTTTTGCGCTCCGCGGTTTGCCGCGGTCCGGTTGCGGAAGCATGACTCCACCACGTGCTCCCCTCCACCCCATTATAGGCTGCCCAAGCCCGGCAATCTTGAACTCTTCCAGGCCCGCCGCTTCGCAAGCAGCGCCGCGCCACACGCCACTGCACAGCGAGGAGTTCCGTCGCCTGCCCGCAGCGCGAGCCTGAGATGGATCACACCGGCGAATCGCTCCGTCATACGGGCATGTCCGACTCGGATAGGCATTCGACGCCCTCCGAACCGGCTGCCATTCGCTTGTACCATCCGCCGTAACGCCCCTGTCACAGCGAGAGCGGAAAGAAGGGCTGTTTCGCGGCCTTGTTCCGGTCACACATTGTTGTTACGATCGTGGCGTATCTTCCCCGGCAACATCGACGGGTTCACATGCCGCTACTCTGCGGGCCGTGTGGGCTCGCGATTGCGGTTAGCAGCCCGTTGAAAAATGTGGTTCTCCTCCGAATTAGTTACTGGAGAATCGCCCCGGTAATGCCTGTTT
>CBDUZO010000155.1:0-6069 GCA_965371725.1 uncultured Phycisphaerales bacterium | reverse complement strand
TCGATGTGGCACGAATGCGGACCTGTATAGGAAGTAACTTTGCGCTGTAGTGTTAACACTACAGCGCAAGGTCGTCTCGGCAGGTACCGCCGGGAGCGTGCGAAAACACCGTTCCCGCCCGCTTAATGCGGGTCAGGGTCCGCCGAACGCAGAACGGCAACGACGCAGATGACGAATTGCTGTCGATGCGCGCAACCGCTTACCAGAGCAAGAGTTACGTGCCAGCAGATTCAGCACTTTGCGCTGTAGTGTTAAGCGACGGGCCGGAAAGCCTGTACCCGTAAGGGGGCGCGTTGGTCTTGAGGCGCTTTTATCGACGGGCGGATTCAGATAGAATAGGCAGGACTGCGTGCAAGGTCCCAGCAGGCGCCCGGTCCGTTGCGACGGGTCGACCTGTGTTGGGACTCACCCATCTGAACGCGGCGCGTGACACGGGCACGGCACGTAGCGCTCGTGTGCCCCGGTTGAGGCGTGTGCGCCCGTCGGAGGGGCAGTGCATCGGAAGGAAGGGTGAGGCGCCGGGTTGATCAGCGGGCTGCGAGCAGTTCAGCGCTTTCTTAGCCCCCGACCCGATCTCCTCGACATTCGTCACTTTTCGTGAAGGAAGGGAATAGAACCATGCCCCAAAGCACCATCTTCAAAGTGTCGTTACTGTCAATCGCACTCGTGTTCACGTTGGTATTCTCGGGGGCGGCTACGGCGATGCCGCCGGCACCTCCAAACGACGATCCAGGCAACGCCGAGGTGATCGGCCCGGATGTCCCCATCGTCTTGTGGGGCACCACCGTGCTCGCCAATGACAGCATAAGCACGACGAACGGCCAGGTTGCCGCGATCGATGACCGCATGGACGGGCCTGACGTGTTCTACAGTTTCACGCCGAACACAACGGACACGTATCGCATCCACTTGGTGCCGTGGCATCACTCGCCGCTGCGCTCGTCGGATCGGAACTTCACGATCTATATCCAGGACGACGAGGACTGGTTCATGAACGGCGCGACTGCCGGGGCAACGGACCTCAAGCCCATCCACTTCGACCAATCGTTGACGGGTGGTGAGACCTACAGGATCGGTGTCGACCATGACGACATCACGCACGACAACTTCCCGTTCACGTTGATTGTCGACACGCTGTCTGCCGTGATGCCGGACGATTGCGCAGACGCCGAGACGCTCGATACGACGATGCCGACGGCTGTTCTGAATGACATTGACGGTGCTTCGGCCGATTACACGTTTGTGGAGGGCCTCGGCCGTTGTGGCGTCTCCGGGAGCACGACGGCGTCGGGTATCGATCACGTGTTCGTGTTCAATCCCCCGGTCAGCGGCGATTATGCCATCGAACTCGTTTCGAGCGGCTTTAATGGCGTGGTCTACGTCAACGACTCGTGTGGCCCGGTCTACCCAGGCGGGTGCGTGGGCGCGTCGAACGTCTCGACAGGTAAGCACGAGTTGATCGTCGTCACCCTGGAGACGGGAACGGATTACTACATCTACGTCGATGAGCACGACTCCAGCGCAACCACTGGAGCGTACGCGTTGATCGTGGACAACGCGTTCGGCTACGAGATCGACGAGATCGAGCCCAATGACTCCGATGCGACGGCGACGCCGGTCGACGCGCCGCTAAACGGTGGTCAAATCGTTGGCCCGGCTGATGAGGATTGGTGGGCTGTCACGGGCGATGTGGGCGACAGGGTCTATGCGTGGGTCAACCACGGTGGTGTCGGTAACAGCACGATTTTTACCGATCTTGCCTTTTACGCTGCCGACGGTACCACGCTCATCGAGTTCGACGATGAAGATGGCGATGCGGCGGACTCGGACATCGAGGATCTGCGGTACATCTACAGCAGCTATGCCGGGGCGATCGCGGGTGCGCAGCTCACGTCAGCCGGTACACACTATCTGAAGGTTATAGCTGAAAGCGCCACACATACGGTTGACCGTTATCGCTTCCATGTCGGTGTGGAACCGGGTGATCGCGAGCCCATGCCCGAGGCGGAACCCAACGATACGATTGTCGATTCCGATTACAGCGGCAAGCACTATTACGCCGGCGTTATCGATGTAGAGAGCGATGTCGACATCTTCGCGTTTGAGGCGGAGGTGGGCGACCGAGTCTTCATCGCTCTGGACGGAGATCCGGAAAGGGACGGAGACGGAACCATCCCCCCGAACACGGACCCGTACGCGTTCCGCGCCAAGCTGGTCATCTACGATCCGGACGAGGACGAGCTCTTCCCCGATATCAGCGATAGCAACGCGATCCAGGATTTGACCCCCGACTATCCGGCCCAGGTCGGCTTCTTTGTCGCGCGTACTACCGGAACGCACTATGTGGAGGTTAGACCCCAGTATTACTTGACGGACACCGGGCCCAACGAGACCTACGAGCTGGCCATCTTCTTGAACGGTGAACCGCCTACGCTACTGGAGGACAATGACCCGGTCATCACGATGACGCCGGACTACCTGAACAACGAGATCGACGTCGAGGCCACTGACAACCTCCCCGATGATACGGGCATCTGCACCGTCGAGCTTCAGAACTCGACGAATCTCCAGTTTGTCGGCCTGACGTTCGAGGAAGGGGATCCGGTGGTCAACTTCACGATCGCTCTGATTACTGGGAGTGAGAGTGGCGAGGGTGATTTGATTGTCACCGATTGCGCGCTGAACACGGCCATCGAAGTGGCACGGATTGACGTGGACCCGCCGGTGTGCGACGGCTACAACTTCTCGACCCGGACGTTAACGAGCACACATGCGCCGGCCCATCTGCCCGACGACCAGCCGGACGGACCGGGGAAGGATAGCGGACTCGTCATCGTAGACAGCGGTACCGTCTTGGACGTTGACGTGACCATCACCATCGAGACCATCCGCCCACCGGATATTGATGCGTTTCTGATCAGCCCACTGGGTACGATCGTAGAGCTTGTGACCGACCGCGGCAGCAGCCTCGCCTTCGACATCACCGACGCGACCTTCGATGATGATGCTGAGGAGATCATGTCGCTCTGGAGTTGGGATGCGCCCTACACGGGTACGTGGCTTCCGGAGGACCCGGAAGGGCTGGCCAAGGTCAACGGCGAGGAGGCGCTGGGCACCTGGACCCTGAATGTGCGCGACGATGCCTCGAGCTCCAGCGGCGGCGAGGGCGGCGGCTCGCGTCTTGTCGAGTGGACGCTGGACATCGACGCCACCTTCCCAGGTCCGGAGACATTCGCCGGAACGATTTCGGATACGCAGGGGTTTGACAGCGGGATTCTCTCGATCGTTCTGACCGACGCCGACAACGTTGAACTCACTGTGTCCCCGGACTTCCTGCCGGGTGATCCTGAGGTCGAGTACACACTTGCGTTGATTGATCCTTACACGGACGGATCGGGTACGATCACGGTGACGGACATGTCGGAGAACACATGTCAGAGCATGATCGCCCTCAGTGGGTTCCCGGATGAGAGGGGACCCCAGAACCAGGGTGGGACCTCGACGAGCCGTACCTACACCCAGGAGGTGCAGGCCGATGTGCCGGGCGGTGGCGGCGCGGAAGCGAAGGTCAGTTCGATCATCGACGTGGTGGAGACCGGCCTGGTCGGTGAGGTCGAGGTTGATCTGACGGTTGACACGAAGGACGTCGGCCGGCTTGCCTCCGGAATCTGGCATGGTGATGGCTTCGCCGCGTTGGTCAACCGTGTCGGAATGGACGAGCGCGGTAGTTGCGGTCTGACCAAGAACAACATCGAGATCACGCTCGATGATGATGCCCCGGTCGCGGACGACGCGCATAACGAGCCGGCGGCGGGGACCGTTGAATTCCTTGGAATACACCAACCGGACGGCCGTGGCGAGTTCTTCGGAGATGGGATTACCACCGACTACCGCGACAACATGCTGTTTGTGTTCGACGGTGTCGAGTTGGCTGGTTCGTGGGAGGTGGCTGTGTCGGACTTCCGGATCCAAGGGTCCAGCTCGGCTCATTCCACGTTCCGCCGTTGGGGAATGACGGTCAAATCACTCTGCGGTCCGGAGCACTACGCCGGAACGGCCTTCGACTTCGCGCCGGGTATGGGAATCTGCACGGTCGAGCTGGCGGCGGGGGCGACCAATCTGGCCGTCAACACCGACTTCACGCCCGGCGATCACGGCGTTGACTACGATGTCGTGCTGATCAATCCGATGCTGTCCGGCAGTGGTACCCTTGAAATCACCGACTGCGCGAGCAACATGGAACCGGTGGCGATCAGCCTCATCGAGGCGACGGGCGATGAGAACGTGCCCGTGCTCGATGGCGAACTGAACTTGGGCACGTATGAGTTCGAGGGTACTGCCACGGATGAGCAGGCCGGTGACAGTGGTATTGCAGCCGTCGAGCTCGCGCCGCACGCCGAGAACCTCGAGTTCGTCTCCATCACGCCCGATCCGCCCAGCCTGGCGGGCAGCGTGGACTTTGTCGTTGGTCTGATTGACCCGCAGTCGAATGGTCGGGGTTATGTCCAGGTGACGGACGGGTGCGGTTTGCGATCCCACATTCTCGTGGAGATCGACAGTGTGGGGCCGGTCTGCACCGGGTCGGTCGGTACGACGAAGCGGTACATCAGCAGCGACGAGCTACCGGCGGCCATTCCGGACGATGATCCGACGGGCCCCGGCGCCTACTCGACCATCACCGTTCCCGACACCGACATCATCGGCGATGTCAACGTCACCTTCAACATTACGCACCCATTTGATGAGGAGATCGAGGTGAGGCTCATCGCCTCGACCCTATTGATCCTCTTTTCGAATATTGGCTTTACTGGAAACGATTTCATCGACACGACCCTCGACGATGAGGCGGCTGCGCCGATCCCCGATTCCGCGACGGAGGCCCCCTTTACGGGTTCCTATCAGCCGATGAACGGTCCGATGCTGTTCTTGCTTGATGGCGACCCGGCCAACGGAGCGTATACGATGCAGGTCACCGACGACTACGTGTACGACGTCGGCACGTTTGATAGTTGGTCCTTGACCATCGAGTCGGAAACGTTCCCCGAGCGCTACGACGGCCGCGCCGAGGACAGCGAACCACTCGCGACGGGCATCTGTACGATCGACCTCCTACCCGGCGGTTCCGGGCTTTCGCTGTCGTACGATCCGTTCCCCAAGGGGGCTCCGATCGTGCGTTACTCCGTTGAGCAGACCCGCGCTGGTGCGTCCGGACAGCGCGGGACGGGCACGGTTCGTGTTTACGACTGCGCGGGGAACTTCCAGGACATCGAAGTGCAATTGGGAGCGCAGGCAGTTGCACCGCTTCCGGAGGATAGCCTCGGCATCACGGACTGCACGATCGACGACGATTGCGCGCAGGCAGCCAAGTGTGTGGACGGCATCTGCTACGCGCCGAAACACCGCTACATCTCCATTGCGCGGAACCCGGACCAGACCGAGCACACCGCGCGGAGAATAAGCCTCGACGGCAACGGTGCAGGTCCGTGGTGGGTTGGCTCGCCGTATGAGGAAGCCGGGTTTACCGTCGCGGACATTGTCGATGGACCCGTCTATGCCGACACCGACTTCACCGGCGATTGGCCGGAGCTTGTCAACGTTACCGGCTGCGAGATCGCGACGAACCAGACATACCTGGTGCAGGCAATCGCCGAGGGGCAGGAGATCACGGAAGATGCCAATTACTCAGCCGCGATTGCGCTCCATACGCCGGAGGTTTGGGGCGACGTCGTCTCGACGTGCTTGTACCACAACTGTGAGCCGCCACAGGGGGAGGTCAACATCGACGACATCCTGGCTGCGATCGCGGCGTTCCAGTCGAGCAACAACGACCCGCTGACCTGGTTCGACATTGCCCCGGCGTTGGGCGATGGTATTCCGAACCAGATGGTCGACATCGACGACATTCTGGCGACCATCCAGGGCTTCCAGTCCAAGGTGTATCCAGGCCTCGGGCCGCTTGATTGCCCGTAGCGGCGAGTGTTTCGTTCAAGCGAAGCGTACCGGGCCGTCCTTCGGAGCATGTCCCATTGCCAGTTGGAGGTTTGATGGCGGCTCGTTGTTTCACAGGTT
>CBDUZO010000154.1:0-6126 GCA_965371725.1 uncultured Phycisphaerales bacterium | reverse complement strand
AAACAGGCATTACCGGGGCGATTCTCCAGTAACTAATTCGGAGGAGAACCTCATTCAACGAACGCCCTCCCACGGGTTACCCGCGACCGAACATGGTGACGCGCCAATCCCGAGACAACCGCAAGACCTCGCGTAAGACG
Source organism: uncultured Phycisphaerales bacterium (assembly GCA_965371725.1). Lineage (GTDB taxonomy): Bacteria > Planctomycetota > Phycisphaerae > UBA1845 > UBA1845 > CBDUZO01. The sequence continues at coordinate 5,986 of CBDUZO010000154.1, read as the reverse complement.
CGCGGATTGCCCCCGCCGTCCTCCCACACCACCACACGTACGGTTCCCTCCCAACCACCCACCGTCTATACGCCGACCCGATCCGGATGACCTACGGCTCTGGGTCTATGCGCCCCCCCCCCCACCCAGTCGACGCGGGCGCCCCGTCCTTTTCGTCAGAGAAGCGTGGGGAGCAGATCGAGCAGCCGAAGACACCCCGAACGACCGTCCGCCGCCACCCTTCGCTCCGCGAAGGATGGAGCATCTATACTACCATGCAGGAATCGCCAATTTTCCCTGGATGCGCACGATGTGATTCCACGGTGTAATGCCAACGCTGCCCCGAACACTTGCACACCGTGTCGGTTACCGCGTAAGGTACGTGCAATGGAACGCCCCGGCCGACCGGTTGCGGCGTGCCGTCAAAGACAAGGACACGGTTATGAGCAGCGACCTGTACGACGCCGTTGTGATCGGAGCGGGGCCGGCGGGGGTCACCGCCGCAATCCTCCTGGCGAAGAAGGGGCGACGGGTGGTCTGCGTGGATCGCATGACCTTCCCGCTAAAGGAAACGTCGACCGTCTGGCTGAACGCCCTGGTCGTCCCACTGCTCGACGAGTTGTGCGTAAACACAAAGTCACTGCTGACCCAGCCGTTTCAGCGCGTGACCTTTCACAGCGCGGACTTCTCAAAGACCGCGACGCCGACCTTCTCCGGGCCGCCGGGCTATCTGGTGGATCGCGCGGCGTTTCACAATGCCCTTGTCGATGCGGTGTTGGCCGCCGAGATCACACTTGTTCAAGGATCAGCCGTCAAGGACATCAAGCTTCCGGAAACGTCGGCAATCGTCACACCGGTCGGCGCCGCGCAGGTGGAGGGCAGGCTTCTAATGCTCGCGGCGGGGCACGCCTCGCTGCTTCCTGATCAATGCGGTCTTGCGCGCAGCAGGATAGGCTCGCCGATCTGGACGGCCCGTGTGGACGGGCCGCTGCCCGAGGGGTTCCGGGGTGAACCTCGTGTCGATATCGTACTCGGGCTGGACCGTGCCAGTAGCTTCGGAGTCTGCTGCCTCGCCGCGAGCCGCTGGTCGGCCGCGATCAACTGGACCGGCGAGCGGGAAGAGACCATCGGCGCACTCATCAACCTTTGCAGGACGGGTTTCGAGCACAAGATCCTCCCCGCTGACATCTCGAAAGAGGCTGTGTCCGCCAGGTTGATTCGGAGTCCAGCCGCCGAGGCGCTCGACACAGATTCCCACGTCGGAAAGCACACGCTGCTCATCGGTGACGCAGGCGGGTTCATCTCGGCGGCGAGCAACGAAGGAGTTTATCCGGCCATGTGGTCCGCGAAGATTGCCGCCGACGTGGCCGATGCAGCCTTGCAGTCCAAACATTCCCAGGACGAACTGATGGTCTTCGACTCGACGTGGCGGATTCAGATGGCCGACTACCTCCGGTCGCCGAACACGGACATGCAGTTCCTCCTCCCGCTCATCTTCTCGAACCAGTCGATGGCAGACCGGATGGGCGGGGCCTTCTTCCGGGGCGAGAACATCTAACCGGGTTCCCGATTGAGCAGCCCGCTGAAAAACGCGGGCTCCGCCACAATCGTGTAGCGTCACCCCTCGTGGGTGACGCCTGAACGGTGCTTCGCCGCCCACGAGGGGCGGCGCTACACTTTTTCAACGGGCTGTTAGGATTGAGGCTTTTCGATTGCCGGTATGCTACGCGTGGTCCAGGGAGATTGGAACCTCCTATACGATTATCGGCCGGAATACTTGCCCGGGATTCTCGAAGGAACGGAGGAGGACCGCAATCATCGGGCAAGGCCCGGCAGAGCAGTCTCTGTTTGTGTGTAGCGGCCCGCGGGTCTGAGCCCTCGCGGAGTTCGTCCCAAGAACCCTGATTCGCAAGTGCGAACTCGCTGCACGAAAACGAAACCTGTTGCAGTCAAGTTTGGTAGGCGGAGCCGATGATGAGAATCTCCGTTGCCGATCCGATCGGTGAGGCGATCGAGCATACGTCGCGTATCCTTTTCAGACCGTTTGACCTGGTCAAATGGCTCACGCTGGGTTTCTGCGCATTCCTCGCCCACCTCACGGAGGGTTTCGGAGGCCTCTCCGGACCTTTCCATGATGATTGGACAGATCGCAAACCTCCTACGGGCACCGGCGATGGGCCGGGCAATGCCTTGTGTGATGAGTCCACCCTCCAGTCGGCCATGAGCTGGATCCACGCCAACCTCGGATGGATCCTCGCTGTCGCCGCCGTCGTATTCATCAGCGCGGTGGCGGTATCCGCCCTGGTTACATGGCTCGAAAGCCGAGGGCGTTTCCTCTTCATCGACGGTGTCGTGAGGGACCGCGCGGCGGTCGTGGAACCCTGGCACCGCTACCGCAAGCTCGGGCACAGCCTGTTCGGGTTCTCGTTCCTCATGACGCTCTTCGCCATACTCACCACAGTCGTCATCCTCGCGATCGGTCTGGCCATCGCGTGGCAGGACATTGAGGACCGGCAATTCGGGGCGTTCGCGGTCTGTGCCGCCGCCGTTGTCATTCCCTTGGCGATTCTGAGCTGGGCTACGTTTGCAGTCATCGCGCTGCTGCTGAGGGACTTCGTGGCCCCGGCCATGTACCTGAACAACGCACGGGTCATGCCTGCCTGGTCGATTGTCCGCCGGGACATCCTGACCGGTCGAACCGGAACAATTGTGCTCTTTTACCTGATGAAAACCGTGCTTGGCCTGGCGATGGGGATCATCGCAACGGTGGTCGTTCTCATGACCTGCTGTGTCGGCCTCCTACCCTACGTCGGGACGGTGATCCTGCTGCCGTTGTACGTCTTCAGCCGGTGTTACTCCCTGAGCTTCCTGGAGCAGTTCGGCGAGCCATGGCGCTTCTTCCCGGATGGCACACCGCAAGCGGCCTCGGTCGGTGCATGCCCACCACCGGCACCACCCGCCGCGCCGCCAACCACACGACCGGATTGAATCGTGCATCCGTCGGCGGCGGACCCACGCGAATCTCCGTCCGCAGCCACGCAAAGCGCGATATTCGCACGCCGCGATCGACAATCCGCCGTCAACCGCTTACAATGCGGTCATGGCTGAACTCGGAGTGAATATCGATCACGTTGCGACGGTGCGGCAGGCCAGATTGACGGATGAGCCCGACCCGATCTGGGCGGCTGTCGAGGCGGAGCTTGGCGGGGCGGACGGCATCACGTTTCATCTGCGCGAAGACCGGCGGCACATTGTGGATCGCGACGCCTTCCTTCTGCGGCAGACGGTGGCTGTCAAGTTGAACATGGAGATGGCCATCGCCGACGAGGTCGTCGACATCGCGGTCGAGCTCGAACCTGATCAGTGCTCGCTGGTGCCCGAGAAGCGTGAGGAACTGACCACGGAAGGTGGTCTGGACGTGGTTCGCCATCGGGATCGCGTGGGCAAGGCGGTTGCCCGGTTGCGCGACGCGGGCATCATCTGCAGCGCGTTCATCGAGCCGGCGGCCGAACAGCTCAAGGCATCGGCCGACGTCGGTTTTCACGCCGTCGAGTTGTGGACGGGCGGTTACGCTCATGCGGAGTCGTCGGGTGAGGTGACCGCGGCGCTCGATGGGCTTCGTCGCGCGATCGACGTGGGGCACGAGCTCGGTCTGGACGTGCACGGCGGGCACGGTCTGACCTATCGAAACATCGCACCGGTCGCAAGCATGCCCGGTTTCAGCGAGTTCAACATCGGGCATTCCATTATCTCGCGCGCAATCTTTGTCGGGGTGCGCGAGGCGGTTCGGGAAATGAAGCGGTTGCTCGTGCTGCACGCGCCAAAGGATCAGTCGTGACGACCGCATGGCACAGCATGGGGTAAAGCCGACGTGGGCAAGGGATTATTGCGCGAGATGAACCCATCCGATTCCCTAGTCGACATGCGCGGGGCCATGACGGCTTTGGTGACACCGTTCACGGACGGTGAGGTTGACTGGGCCGGGCTGGATCGGCTTGTTGATCGTCAGATTGAAGGGGGCACGGACTGGTTGGTGCCCTGCGGCACGACCGGGGAATCGCCAACCCTCTCGCAGGATGAACGGCGGCGCGTGGTGGAATCCGTCATCGCCAGGTCGGCCGGTCGGTGCCCGGTGATGGCCGGTACGGGAACGAACGCGACCGCCGCAACCGTCCAACGGACGAAGGAAGCGGCCGCCCTGGGAGCGGATGCGGCCTTGGTAGTGGCCCCCTACTACAACCGTCCGACGCCGGAGGGCCTCTACCGCCATTTCGCCGCGGTGGCCGGGTCGGTCGAGCTTCCGATCGTGCTGTACAACGTTCCTGTTCGGACGGGTGTGAACATCCCGAATGATGTGGTCGTCCGGCTGCGCGATTCGTTTCCCAACGTGGCGGCGATCAAACATGCCACCGGAAGCGTCGACGGCGTGACGGACCTGCTCGCGCGATGCAATATCCGCGTGCTAAGCGGCGACGACGCCATAACATGGCCCTTGATGTGCTTGGGCGCCGTCGGCGTGATTAGTGTCGTGGCGAACCTGTGCCCGTCGCTGATGAAGGACTTGGTTACAGCCGCGCTGGAGGGAGATCACAAAACCGCCTCGCAATATCATCGAAAGGTCTACGATCTCGCGGATCGGCTTGGCCGGTTCGGCCCGAACCCCCTGCCCATCAAGACCGCCCTGGCCGTCGCCGGGTGGATTCAGGAGGAGTTCCGACTACCGCTCTGCCCGTTGGACACCGAGGCAAGGTCGGGGATCGAAGCCATATTGCGTCAACACGAGGTGCTGGAAGCCGTTGCCCCATGAACGTTCCGTCGAGTTCAACCATGGTTCACGCACCGCAGCTCAGCCTGCTCGAGAAAACCGTGACGTTCATCTCTTGGGCGCTGGCGGGCGTCATCTTCCTGACCGTCGGCTGGTTCGCGCTCGAGCCGGACGATCCGCTCGGCGCGGTCACCCTCCTGACACGAGAGGGTGCCCTTGGCGTGCTCGTCCAGGTCATAGCGCTTGCAGGGATAACCGCGGCCGTCGTAACCGTCGTGGCGGGCCGCCTCCTGGCCGACGTGGGCACGTTCGCCACGGCCGCCGGGCTGGCAGCCGTCTCACTTCGAGGCGAGACGGCCCAGGCACTGCTCGTGCGTTTCGCCGACGCATCGCCGGGCTACCATCACGCGCTTTCACTGCGGCTTGCGGGGGAATCTGTTGGTTGGATGATCGCGATGCTGACCGCCGTTTTCGCATCCGCGCTCGTGGCCCGCTGGTTCCAGACCTCCGCGGACACATCGGATGACAAACGGACGGACCTGCGTGCAATCTCGGTCCGGGCCCTGGCCGGGTATGATCTTCCAAAACTGGGCGGCGGTCTGCACCGCAGCATGCCGGAACAGAAGACAGTGCCACTCGATGGCATCAAACATCTTGCACTTGTGACGGTGCTTGGCCTCGTGGCCGTCAGCATCTTATCGGCGGGATGGTGGTCTCGCTCGATTCAACATGGCCAGGGCTGTTTCGTCGTGGCGGCCGGCGTCGGCGTCGCGTGCTATTTCGGCCACCGGATCGTCCCAGTCCGCTCGGCACTTTGGTCGATCCTGGCGGTGGGTCTGATCGCTGTTCTGGCCTATCTCTGGGCAAGTGTGCAGCCGGCGAAGTCATCACTACCGGCTGTCGTGCCGCCCTGCCACTTTTTGCGCATACTGCCGGTTCAGTACATCACCGTGGGCACGGCGGCTGCGGTTGCCATGTTCTGGTGCATGTTTACGCCGGAACCCGAGCCGAAATCGCGCCGACGGGCGTCGCCCCATAGGCCTTCTCGCAGAGGTGGACGGTGAAGCGTCGCGTGCCCAATCTGCAAGACGCCTTCGCGCGTATGCGCAGGCGCATTATGCACGAGACCGAAGCGGCGTTGCTGTATGGGGTCACCTTTCCGGAGCGTGTGCCTCGCATCCCCATAATGGAGGTTCTCCTCCGAATTAGTTACTGGAGAATCGCCCCGGTAATGCCTGTTTG
>CBDUZO010000153.1:0-6212 GCA_965371725.1 uncultured Phycisphaerales bacterium | reverse complement strand
ACCATGCAGAACTCAAACTGTAGCGACTTTAGTTATCTAATCAAAGGTCAATAAGACCGTTCGGGACATTTTAGTCCGCTGTTGTCTCAGCACGGATGCAGAGCCTCGGACACCCGACAGTCAGTCGGTGCGGAGCCGTGACTGTGACAGAGCAACGATGCAAAAAACCTGATTCGGTGGGCGAGCAGGCGACACAGGCGAGCGACGGTGAGCTCCATGTTCTGCACCCGAAGCGGCTGCACCCGATCTATAGCAGGTTTGATGTGGATACTGGTACATCAGCACGTCTGAATGTGCGGTATGACAATGTGGATTGGGAAGCGTGATGGGCAAAGCACCGCACAACTGGGGCGTTTGGTTCACCGAACACGCCCACGTTATGCGGCTGATCGGCCTAGTCGCCTCCGTGCTCGGCGTTGCCGTCTACATCTGTGCTCCAGGCCTTGGTCTCGATTTAGGCCCTTCGGACATCGTTGTCCTACTCACTGCCCTAGGGATTCTGTCGCTGGTCCTAGGGACAAGCGCGGTGGGAATCTACCGCAGGGTGCGGAGGGGATACGCAAGGGCGCGGAGGGGATACGGAACCCGGTCAAAACGCGCCGCGCTCGAATCCCTCGGTCTGTCGGAGGCGCCCGCACTTTCCGATGCCGAGGCTGAAGCGCTGTGCTCTACTGCGGGAGCGTTCCTCAAGTCGATGGGCAAGGCCGCACAATCCACTGGGGCTGCTTCCTCCGAAGACATCGAAGGGGCTCTGGTGCGTTTTCTCTTGGCCGGTCTGTTCGGCGCCAGGGACTGGGCCCAAGGCTCGCAAACTGGGATCGATTCCCTGGTCGAGCATGGGCAAGGACACCTTGAGGGGTTGAAGAAGTGGAATTGCGGCGAGATTCCGGGGACGAAGGAGGAGTTCGCCACCGCTGTCGAACGCCATTGTCTCGACGTTCTAGGTGTACGAGCCCTCCCTTCCGAGGCTGCAGTGGTAGCGGACGTCTCGATTACACTGGTCAAACGCATGGTGTCACACCTGACCCATCAGAATGGATACCTCATTTCCTTCCCAGAATGGCATAGGCTGTTGTGCGAGTCAATCAGCGCATGCGATGAGTATTTTGCGACATCACTCGAAACGCCCGCAGCCTGGGTCGGAGAGAAGAGTTTTGCGTGCGCGCGCTTCTATAGGATTATTGACTGCCTGAAGAAGAGGGCGACGGAACTGAAAGCGTGTAGCGAGACTCTTAAGGCAACACGTGTGTTTGTTGCCGATACTGATTGCCTCAATGATTCCAAGGAGTCTCAGGCGTGGTCTAACTTGGTAGCCGCCCACGGACGTGATGTGAAGCTCATACTGCGAGATCGGGAAGCTCTAATCCGAGATAACGCAGAAGCCTGCGAAACGTTCTCTCTTTTTGGTGCGTGTGGATACTATTGGGCGATTATCAAGGAAGGACCGACGTTTCCACTCCTAATAGGTAGAAAGAAGATTCACTTCGCGCTGATTCGCCTTGAGTTGGACCAGGGCATGTTGAAGAACAACTATGGGACGATTCAGCAGGATCTTAGCGAGGGTTGCGAATGGGTTTGGGGAACGCGTGCGGAGCCGGTCCAGTATTGCAATGCCAGGATCCCATGCGCCTGGAAGGGCTGTCCAGTCAGGCCCGCAGCGCCTGACGCTACGACACTGCCGGAGGGTTGAAGCGCGTCGTTATGGCGAAGGCCCTCTGAGACGACGGAGGCATTGGCGGAGCAACAATACAGGATGACCTTTCAGTTATGTATCAACATCGCCACGGCTTCCGGCATCTACGTCCTCATGGGTGTGGGGTTGAGTTTGATCTATCGTGTGTCGGGGGTGTTTCATTTTGCGCACGGGGTGATCTACACGCTGGGGGCGTATCTTTTCTTTGCGCTGATGGTGCAGGTTGGGATGCCGCTGATTGTCGCGCTTGTGTTGGCTGTGGGGGTGGCTGCGGGGGTGGGATACGGGATCGATCGGGCGATCTATCAGCCGTTGGGCAACCGTCGAGCGAGTGGGGCGGCGCTGCTCATTGCCTCGCTGGGGGTCTACATCCTGATCGAAAACGTTATTGCACTGTTTTACGGAAGTGATACGCAAATCCTCTTGTCGGGTGTGCAGAAGACTCTTTCAATAGCCGGGGCGACGGTGACGTGGACGCAGATCGTCAAGATTGGGCTACTCGTCGCGGTGGTGATCGCGGCGTTCTGGCTGCGGCGTAAGCCCGTTGGGCTATGGCTACGCGCTACGGCTGATGACGGAACGATGGCATCGGCCCTGGGACTATCGGTCACCAAGATCCGCGCGATCGCGTTTCTCGTGGGCTCGGCGCTGGCGGGATTGGCCGGGTGCATGGCAGCCCTGGATTCCGGGGCTGACCCGCACATGGGGATGAAAGCCCTGTTCGTTGCGATCGTGGCCGTCTTCGTCGGTGGGCCGGAGATATTCCTGGCCCCGATCGTCGGCGGGCTGTTCTTCGCCATTCTCCAGGTCGGGGCAACGTACTTCCTGTCGTCGCGGTGGGAGAGCACGGTGGCGTTCGTGGTGCTGCTGGCGTTCATGGCCATCAAGCCGGAAGGCATCCTGGGCCGCACGCGGCGGGTAGAAGAGAGAGTGGTTCACTAGGGCATCCTTCGTCTACGCGTGGTGGCACTGGAAACGTGAATCAGGCTACCATGCGGGCGAATCCGCGCGGGCTGAAGCCCGCGGCTCAGGTTACTACGAGAATCGGACTCAGACTCCCGGCGGAGGAAGACCGGCGAAGTGAATTACGTCCTACACCTCTGGATCCTGATCACGATTTACTCGATCGTGTGCCTGTCGCTTAACCTGCTGATCGGGTACGCGGGTTTGGTGTCGCTAGGGCACGCGGCGTTCTTCGGCATCGGGGCCTACGCCGGCGCGATCGGCATGATCAGCCTGGGTCTCCCCTTCCTTGTGGCCGTGCCGTTCGCGGCCGTTGTCAGCGCCGTTATCAGCGTGTTTATCTCGTGGCCTTCGGTTCGCCTTCGCGGAGACTATTTCATCTTGGCCTCGTTCGGTTTCCAGATCATCATCTTCTTCTTGATGTATAACCTGGTGAAAATTACCGGCGGTCCTTCCGGCCTGGCGAACATCCCGCCAGCCAGTGTGTTCGGGTTGGAGATCACGTCTCTGTGGTCATTTGCGATCCTCAGCACCGTGGCGGCTGCTGTCTGCCTGACGGTCATGTGGTTGGTTACCGAGCGGTCGAGCCTTGGCCGGGCGTTTCGGGCCATCCGCGACGACGAGGTGGCGGCAGAGACGGTCGGCGTTGACGTGGTATTCACCCGCATCGCGGCGTTCGCCCTCGCAGCCGCCTTGGCCGGGGCCGCCGGAGCCATCTTTGCTCCGTACATGACCTTCATCGATCCGTCGAGTTTCACGGTCGAGCAGTCGATCTTCCTGCTTACCGTGGTCGTGATCGGCGGGCTAGGGACGCTGCAAGGGCCGTTTGTGGGTGTGCTGGTGATGATTCTGTTGCCCGAGGCACTGGGTTTGCTACGAATCCCGGGAACCGTGGCGCCGACCATTAACCAGATGATCTACGGGGCGATCCTGATCGGCTTGATGTTCTGGCGGCCGCAGGGTTTGGCCGGGCGCTATCGACTGGATTGAGGGCATGGTGGAGCGAACGCCGACACAACCTGCCGCGGCGAGCGGGGAGCGGGCCACCGCGAATGACGTGTTCCTGGAGTTCGACCTGGCGTCGAAAGGCTTCGACGGTCTGACCGTCTTTGACGGATTGTCGATTCGCTTGGAGCGCGGCGTTGCCTACGGTCTGGTGGGTCCCAACGCGTGCGGCAAGACAACACTGCTTCACTCGGCGATGGGACTGACACGTCTGGACCGCGGCGCGGTGCGGTACCGGGGGACCGATGTCACGCGTCTCAAACCGCATTCAATTGCACGGTTGGGGTTGGGTATCGTACTGCAGAACGTGGGCATCTTTCACCGGATCAGCGTTCTCGAGAATGTGCTGACGGCGGGCGAGGCGTTGCGCCGATGGTCGCACGCGGCGCCGGGACCCTCTGCTGACGGCGTGCCGGTCGGCGGCGTCGAACGTGCCCAATGGGCGCTGGAGCAGGTGAAGCTGATTGGCGATGAGCACCGCATGGCCGGCTCGCTGGTACCGGGTACTCAGAAACGGGTGGCGGTCGCTCGGGCGCTTTACGCCGCTCGCGACCTTCTCCTGGACGAACCGGTCTCGGGCGTCGGCTCGGAGACTCGCGCGCTGCTTCAGCGTCTGATCCGCGCAATGGTCTCGCGCGGGCAGTCGGTTCTGATCGTCGAGCACGACATTGATTTCGTGCTCGAGACCTGCGACAAGGTTATGCTGCTTCAGAACGGCGGTATTGCGTGCAAGGGCCCTCCGAGCGACGTGCAAAAGGATGACGCGTTCACCGAGTTCTACAGCTCGCTCCGGATTGAGGAGGCCGTCGGTGCCTGAGGCGAACGGGGCCATCCTGCGCTGCCACGACTTGACCGCTCGGTACGGTCGTTCGTCGACACATCCGGTTCTCGAGGGCGTGACGCTCGACGTGGAAGCGGGTGAAATCGTGGGATTGCTTGGTCCGAATGGGTTTGGGAAGTCGAGCACGTTGAAGGTCATCCAGGGTTCGCTTTCCCTGGTCCGGGGCAGCGTCCGTTTTGACGGACAGGAGATTGACGGACTGAGCCCGGAGAGAATCGCCGGCATGGGAGTCCGTTGGTTTCCGCAGGGGGGGCGTGTCTTTGCGGACATGACGGTGGAGGAGAATCTCCGCGTCGCAGCTTCCCGTGTCCCCGAGGTAGATAGGATCCCAAGCGGTTTTGCGTATGCGTGGTTCCCGGATTTGAAGCTTCGCACGGGCACGCGAGCCGGCCTGTTGAGTGGCGGGCAGCGACAGATGTTGTCGCTTAGCATGGTGCTTGTCTACATGTTCGCCCGTGACGCGGTTGTGTTCCTGCTGGACGAGCCATCTGGGAGTCTCGATCCCTCCCATCGTGAGCGGTTGGGTGGGATCCTGCAACAGGCGTGCAGTGAGCGCGGGAAGGGTGTTCTGCTCGCAGAGGAGAACGCGGTCTTTGCGAAGAAGGTGTGTGGTCGGTTTTATCGCTTCGCTGAGCCCGGATGCGTGCGGCCCGTGGAGCGCAGCTAAGGAGTTGGTGCGACAAGTTTGCTCTTGGGGTCGCACCTAGCATTCTCGTCAATGGAGGACTTATCGTGAAGGACAAGGGTTGGATCGTCGGTATCGTGGTGGTGGTCGTCGTGGCGATCGTGGTTGGGCTCTCCATGCGCTCGACCACAGGAGAGCCTGAATCCTACCAGATTGGTGCGATTCTTCCGCTTACCGGACGGGCAGCCATGCTGGGCGAGAATGTCCGGAACGGCATGGAGATGGCCGCGGAGGACATCAACGCGCGAGGTGGGATTAACGGCAAGCGGCTCGATATCGTGTTCGGTGACAGCAAGAACGACCCCAAGGAGGGCGTCTCGCTGATGAACCGGTTTACCTCGGTCGATCGTCTCCCGGCCGTCGTCACCGCGATGACGCCAATCACGGCGCCGCTCATCCCGTTGGCGGAGCGACACAAGACCGTGTTGTTCGCAACGATGGTATCATCGCCCACGTTTGCGGATAAGAGCACATACCTGTTCCGATGCTTCACGCGAGCTGCCACGGAAGTCCCCCCCTTGGCACGGCTCGCCCACGAGCAGATGGGTCTGCGGAACGTGGTCACGCTGTTCGTGGACGACGACTTCGGCCAGGGGTACTCCGATGCGTTCAAGACCGCTTTCGAAGGTGCGGGAGGCACGGTTGTGGACCAGGTCCCCTACCCGCGTGGTGGATCTGACTTCCAAAACACGATCGTGAAGCTCAAGTCCATGAACATCGATGGCATCTATGTGATTGGCTACGACAAGGCCATGGGTCTGATCCCCAAGCAAATCCGCGAGATGGGTATCGGGCAGCAGATCCTCGCCAACGCGTCCGCCGCCACGCCGGCGTACATCCAGATTGCCGGAGAGGCGGCCGAGGGGATTACGTTAATGAACTTCGCCTTCAGTACGCGGGCGCCGCGAAGCGAGGAAGGCAAGCTGCTCGTGGAGCGCTATCGCCAGAAGTTCGGTGAGACGCCGCTGGTGCTTAGGACCCGCAATGAAATAACTGTATCAAGTCATCTCTTCCGTCTTGGTCGA
>CBDUZO010000152.1:0-6292 GCA_965371725.1 uncultured Phycisphaerales bacterium | reverse complement strand
CGATGTCCTTGTCTTTCAAGGGGTTACGTCAGTAACTTTTTGGGAGGAGAACCATGTTTGAAGAAGTCGCGCTGATCGACGGCCAGCCTCTTCAGCGCCTCCCGCGCCGCATCCTCGGCGATGTCCCGCGCCGCGATGACGGTCTTTTCGAGTTGCTTGCGAAGTTTCTCGTGCAGTGCGGGCATTCGCCTTACCTCTCCTCCGTCATTCTGAGCGCAGCGAAGAATCTCCCCGCTGCGGCGTTCGTGGGCCTGCCGAGATGCTTCGCTGCGCTCAGCATGACGATAGAGTTCAGCATGGCACTGTTACTCAGCATGACGCCTCTCCTTCTCGCGCGTCTGCGGACGATGCGCAGTTGTGCCAATCCTCACTCAGATCGCGCCACTGTGGATTGACCGATTCGATCAGCTCGATCTTCCGGGACCGCCGCCAGCCCTTGAGCTGCTTCTCGCGCGCAATCGCGTCGCCGATTGAGGGAATCTCCTCGTAGTACGCCAGCCGGGTCATGTTGTACCGCGCGGTGAAGCCCGGCCCTTCCTTCTGTTTGTGCTGATACACGCGCTGCTCTAGGTTGCTGGTTACCCCGGTGTAGAGCGTGCGTGATCGGTTCGTCATGATGTAAACATACCCACGCTTCATTGTCTGTCCCAACATCCGAGATGCTTCGCTGCGCTCAGCATGACGACTACCTACCATTTCCTGCCTGCCGTTAGATGACCACGGGGCCTTGCTTTAGCTTGCTGCTGATTTCGTCGCGCGCTTTGCCGAGCCACGCCTCCATCTCTTTGGTGTCCTTGATGGTGGCCGACGGCAGCGTGACCTTCACGGACTTGGGTTCGAGTTCCTTGGCGGCGGCGAGCATGGCGTTGTTGAACCGCTGCGGCAGCGCGTCAGCCAATGTCGTCCAGTCGGCGATGCTCTTGCGCCCGAGCGACACCAGTAGTTCGTCCTCGGTGCCGACCTTAACCTTCGGCAAGGATGTGAGGCCGTACTGGCCGAGGATCGACGCCCGCTTGTCCTTGTCGAGTTTCTTCCAGATATCCGATCCGGTCAGCCTCTTCTTCTCCGCCTCGAAGATGTCCGTGCAGGTTTGGCTCGCCTTGGTCAGTTCCCCGCGTAGTGCATCGGTGACGCTCTTGCACAGCGGCGGCACCGGGTCGGTGCTGTTCAGCAGGGATCGCTGATCGACGATGGCTTCGACCTGCGGCGCAACCTCTTCGACGACCTGCATCCCGTCGGCGTGCTTGATGAGTTCTTGCAGCGATTGCCACCTGGGCAGACGCTTCTTGCCAAGCTCGGCGGTCTTCGTCCACTCGTTGGCCTGCTTCGCCAGTTCAGCCTGCTTGTCGTACAGGGCGATGATCTGCTCGTTGCCACCAAGGTTGCCGATGTCTTCCAACTCCGTCGTGGCTGGCTTGGCGGGCAGCGGAGGTTCACCACCTGCGGCGTCTGCCCGGCTGAGCATTTCCTTCACGAAAACCGTGGCCTTGTTGGATTCATCGTTGGACTTGCATGTGATGTCCGCTGTTTGGAACAACTTGCGAACGACGATACGCTGCTTGGCGCTGACCGTGGCGATCTCCACGCGGAAGTCGGCTGCGCGAATCTTCGTCCGCTCAAGCTCCGTGACCTCCAGCGACTTGCCATTCAGTGCCGCGCGAATGTGTCCCGTCGCCAGCAGGGCGAGTAGCGCACCGTCGATGGCGTCCTGCGGCCAGCCGTATCGCTCATCCTCGAAGTGCTTACGGATGTCGCTGCCTTTCTTCCCGGCAGTGATGTAGTTCAAGACTTCACTGCAAACGGGGTTCTTGTCGATGTCGCCCGTGTAGTCGATGGCTTCGAGCGCGTTGCCGTCACCTTTCTTGGCTCGCTCGACAACCCGTCCCCACCGCGCGTCGTCGGCCATGTCGAACTGCGGATACATGCGGACGAGCGAATCGTCCGCCGCGTCCTTGACCTTCTCGGCCAGCAGCATCCCCGCGACCTCGTTGCCGCCGCCCTGAATGACGCGCGCGCCGCCGAAGATGTCAGCGAGAATCGTCTCCAATGCCGTCTGGGCGGTTTCGAGCCGCGTCTGCATCGACTGCTGGGCTTCTTTGCCCGGACCCGATGTGGGATTGCCCTTGGTCTGCAAGGTCTCCTCCGCCGCCTTGTGATCCGCGAGTGTCTTCTTGAAATCCTCGGCCGCGCGGCGCTGGATGTAGACGGAGATCAGTGGCGAGTCTGTTCCGGCGGCACGCGCCTCGGAGAGGACGGTCTTCTCATTTACGCTCCATCCGTCACGAATCCAGACCGGGATGGTCTGGCCGGACGGCTTGGGGGCGTCCTCGGTGAAGTGGAGTTCGATTTTGCGAGCTTCCCTGCACTTTCCGTGAAGGAGCTTCACGCCCTTGAGTTGCTTGCCGCATTCCTCACGGAGCATGTCGCTTCGCAGGTCGGCCATGCGCTGCGGGTCGTTGAAGATGCGAGACTGTTTCTCCCGGTACGCAGCGTCCCACGCACTGCTCTCGCGGGTTTGCAGGCGGTATTCGCTCTCGACCTGCATCAACTCGCCACCCTGCACGAGTCCGCCGAGCAATTCGGGGATTCGCTTTCGCAATTCCGTGCTGCCCGCCGTGAGGTCTTCGACGAGCAAGTCAGCCAGCATGTCGGGCGTCGCGCGGATGCCGACATCGGAGCCGACTTCGCGCGAGAGCTTGCTGATGAGGAAGATCAAGGCGCAGAGGCGAGAGCGGAGTATGCCGCCTTTGGGGTCGTCGCGTTGTTTGCGGATTATTTCGTCGATCTCGCGCAGCAGGACGCCGGATCGCATCATGTCGTTGGATACTTGGTCGTAGATATAGTCGCCGGGGATCACCGTTCCCAGCGGGTCGGCGGCGCTGTCGCGGACGGCCTCGTAGACGATTTTGAGTTGGGTGCGAAGCTGCGCGGTGGTGCCTGCCTCGTCCACCGCACGAAGCACCTTCTCCCAAAAGCGGCGGCGCACAGGCAGTAGTGGGTAGTCGTCAACAATGGTGTCTTGGTCTTCCGTGCGTTGTTCGATTCTGGTGCCTGACAGGTGACGCGAAATCTCCCCGCTGTGGGTTGAGAGCATGTCGCGGATGGCCTGTTCCTTGTCCGGCTTTTTGGCCAGCACCATCTTGCGGGTAACTGTCTCGACATCGGTGTCCGAAAGCTCGATTGGAACCTTGAAGCGGCCCATCAGCTTCTGGAGTTGCGGTGTTCCCGTCAGGGCGGTCTGCCCCGTCCCGACGAACAGCACCCGACCGCCCAGCTTCTTGCAGCACTCCTCGGTCAGTTCCTGCACCGCGTAGGTGCGATCCGCGTTCTCGCCGATGTATTGCTGCACCTCGTCCAGCACGATGAGCGTGCAGGGAAACTCTCCGTCAACGGTCAGCGCGTCCTGCATGGCGGTGGTCATCTCGGTGTTGCTGACATCCTTGCAGACGGGAAACTGGGCTTTGAGGAGTGACTTCGCCTCCGCCGGGCTGGATGCGAAGGACGGGTCGGCTTTGAGAAGCGCGTCAGCGATGATGGGCGACACATACATCGCGCGGAGTTCCCTATGCCAGTCACGCCCCGCGTTCTTGACCGCACTCCGCACCTTCTCGCAGTGGCCGTAGCTCTTGAGCCAAATCACGAAGCGGGCGGCAGGGTACTCCTCCGGCAGGTTTGCCGACCGAAAGATGATCGACAGCAGCGCGAGGCGGACGCTCTCACTCGCGCCCGCGCCGAGTGTCCCGGCTGCGGCGTGCAAACCGCCCTTTCTCTTGCCCTCGGTGGAGAGTTCCTTGAGCAGGTCGGTGATGCCCGATGGAAGCGTCGGCAGTCCGCGTGCGGCTGCGTCGTCGTCGGGAAAGTGGAAATCCAGCCAGAGATACTGGAGCATCTTGACGAGGTGCGACTTTCCACTTCCGAAGAAACCGCTCACCCAGACGGCGGGCTGTTCCGGGCGGTCGAGGTTCGTTAGATAAGTGCTGAGGATGCGCTCCATGCCCTTGGCGTACTGGCCTTCGCAGACGAAGTTCTCAAGCTCAAACCGCAGCGTGCGCAACTCCTCATCCGTCCGCGTGTCCATGACCTTGGCCACACCATTGTTGAGGAGTTGGACGTCTTGGGGATCTTTGAGGAACAGTTCGCGGTTCTTCATTAGCCTTGCACTCCTTCGCGCGCGGTGATCGGCACCGCCAGGTAATTCCAACCGTCGCGGGCGTCGAGCAGCCGATAGTTGTTGTTCTCGTATTCGCCGGGGAAGAACGCGAGCAGCCGACCTCGAATCGAGGACTCCACCGCGCCGATCAGATCGGAGACCTTTATCAGTCCGAACAGGCACGCGATTCCGTGGACAGCCACGATAGTGTTGGCGTCTGCTGCCTCGTCATCAAGCGCCGACTTGACCCGCGCCGACACGAAATCGAGGAAGCCGGACATCGCCATCTCAAGGTCGTCCGGCGCTTGGAAGTAGCTCTCGCGGTAATCCTCCGCAGCCATCCACTCCGCGAATGCGTCCGCGACATCGACGAGCTTCCAGCCGTGTTTGGCAATCTTGGTCGCAAGCTCGAACTCGCCAAGGCGGATGCGCAGGCGGCGCTCGTCGCTCTTGTCGTAGACGGCGAACCAGACCCGCTGCGCGCCGGCTAGGTTCTGCTCCCAAGGCAAGGCAGCGAAGCGTCCGTAGTTCTCGACGAGTTGTTCGATCCTACCCATGCATCGCTTCCTTCTCACGCTGGGTCAGCATGCCGTTGAAGCTCACTTCCACGACAGTTCCAAGTCGTCGGTAGTCCAACCATTCCCGTCTCGAAGCCTCGGCGGTCATGGCGTGTAGTTCCTCGGTTGGTGCGTCGAGCAGCCCCGTCCAGAAGGTGCTGAACATCATGGGGCCGCGAGCGCCGGAAAGGTATCCGAGCAACAGCGCGTATGCAGTGTTCGCGGGGGTCACGACGGGATGGCGTCTCACCTTTGGCCGACGGCCTTCAAGATGGCCGGATTGCGTCCATGATGACAGTGCGTTGCGGGCGATCTTGTTTCGCGTCGGCGGGTTGAAGCGGCTCGAATCAGATGCCTCCACGGCCTCTTCCAGTTCAGCACTTGTCACGGTCTCGCCGACGCGAGCCGACAGGACGCGCGAGGCCGTCATGCGCAGGAGAGGGTCGCGGGCGTTCGCGCACAGGCACGCCAGCAATGGCCGTCCGTCGTCATCGAGTTCCCAGAAGAAGCGTAGATGTCGGAACAGATGGACAGCGGCGTCCAGCCCGTACACCTCGCTCAGGCGCTGCGCCGTCAGGCGACGGTTCGATGCCGTCTTCTTGGCCAGCACATTCTCCTCGGTGATCGCCGCGCGGTAGTCCGCCAGCGATGCGCGTTTCGGCGTCGCCTCCAGAACGCTGGCCAGTTCCGACAGCATCATCGTGCGGCTCGTGTGGGTTCCGCGCGCACCGCTGCGGAATCCGAGTTCCGCTGGCAAGGTTGTCGGGGGAGACTCGATCATCTCGTCGCCCGGTCTTGGGTGTCACATACATGTTTCCCGTAGACCGCTACGGGCATGACGCGATTCCTGCCGCACCCGGCCAAGGTCGCGCCGACCTCAGCCCTCGCGTTTCCGGGAGCGCGCCTTCGACGGCTTCCCGCCCCGTTTCGCCCCGGTTCCCGCCTTCTTGTCCGCGTCGCCGACCTCGCGCAGGAACTCGTCGAGTTCGTGGGGCAGGTACAGTCTGTAGCCGGTCACCGGGTGTCTTCTTGCGAGCAGCTTCTTCGCCCTGTCCCAACGCCTTAGAGTGTCGGCTGAACATCCGAGATAGGCGGCGGCTTCCGCGACCGTTAAGTACTCGTTCAGCTTCGCCACTGTCATTCACTTCAGAGAGGGCGCTTTGGGCAGCATTATGCAGGACAGAACGGGGCGTGGAAAGTCCGATATCGGCCCGCCCTCCGGGGCGAGGCTCCCGCAGCAAGAACCTCCGATCTCAGGTGCCTCACGGGCGTTCCAGATTCCAGACCCCGTTCCATTCGCTTCCGGGCCGCTTGCTGGGGTCTAGCCTGCCGATCCGCGCCCGCCGGGGCTGGGGAAGCCGTGACGCCGTCGCTCGGAGGGCCGCGCGGGAAGCGGGCCGGGAACCGCGCGTCCGCGACGGAGTCGGCCGCCAGACCGTGTATGATGCCGCCATGAGCACCGCAGCCACGACAACCGGAGCCGTGGAGGGCACCATCGAACGAGTGACCTACCACAACGCCGACAACGGGTTCGCCGTCCTCCAAATCAACGTCAGGGGCCGCCGGGACCTCGTTACGGTCGTTG
>CBDUZO010000151.1:0-6652 GCA_965371725.1 uncultured Phycisphaerales bacterium | reverse complement strand
CCCTCAATCCCCCCTTGGTAAGGGGGGAAGAAAGCGGAACAACCTTTGTTGAAACTAGTGCGACGCCGACGTAGTCATGTTTGAGGCTCAGTCGTGGGCGGGTTTGTGCGAGGTGGCGAATAGAGGGCGATTGAATGGAATACAACCTGATTCTTGCGGGCGTCGGCGGGCAGGGCATCTTGACGATCGCGCAGGCAATCTCCATCGCAGCGTTGCGGCGGGGCTGGCACATCAAACAGGCGGAGGTTCACGGGATGTCGCAGCGCGGCGGTGCCGTGCAGTCCCATCTCCGCATCGCCGACCATGATCTCTACAGTGACCTGATCCCGCTCGGGCGGGCTGACCTCGTCCTGGCAACCGAGCCGTTGGAGGCCTTGCGCTATCTTCAGTATCTCGGTGACCGCGGGATGGTCGTGGCCAGCACGGTGCCGTACGTCAACATCACGGATTACCCGCCCATCGAGGAAATTCTGAACAGCATCGCCCAGCTTCCGCAGCACGTTCTGATCGACGCGGACCATCTTGCGAAGGCCGCCGGTTCGGTTCGCGCCGTCAACACGGTCATGTTCGGGGCGGCATCGGGAATGCTTGGGCTCGGTGCCGGTGAGATCGAGGCGGCTGTCGGCGAACTCTTCGAGCGGAAGGGACAGAAGCTGGTCGACATCAACCAACGTGCCTGCCGGTTCGGACGCAACGCAGCCACGGCTTATCTCGACGGAATGCGGCGCGGCGCGACCGCTCAGGAGGTGCGGCACTGGATCGAGACGCTTCCCCCGGAGCAACTTGCGGACGCGGGAGCGCCCGAGCCGGCTACGGTGGCAGCGGTCACCGAGGATTGCCAGCTCTCCCGGCCGGAAGCCTACGCTGTCGCACAGATGCTCGATCGGGTGTACCACGACGACCGCAGGCAGCTCTTTGAGCACGAGGTCTATCGTCTGGTGGAGCTGGTCGGTGCCATCTCGCCTCCGCGCCACGAGTTCCTGGAGCCCGGTGATGAGATCCGTGCCGACACACTCGATACTTTTCCCGGTAACAAGGTTGTGATCAAGCTCGTCTCCCGTGACGTCGTGCACAAGACCGAAGCGGGTGGTGTGGTTTTTGTTCCGAAGGACGTCGGCACGGTCAACCGCGAGATCGCCCAGCTTATGGCTCGCCAGCGCGATCAGGGCGTACATATCGACGGTGTGCTCGTGGTTGAGTTCGTCGAGCGTGCCGGAGCGGGATTTGGCCAGGAGTTGTTCGTCGGTCTGCGGTCGACGCGCGAGTTCGGTCCCATCGTGGCAGCCGGTCTTGGCGGGGTTGATACTGAGTATCTGGCCAGCAAGATGAAACCGGGCCTGGCGGTGGCCAAGGCGCTGGCGGTCGACACGACGGCCGAGGAGTTCTTCGAACTGTTCAAGAAGACCGCCGCTTATGAGATTATCGCGGGCCAGGCGAGAGGTCGTGAGCGCGTTGTCTCCGACGGCGAGCTCCTCCGCTGCTTCGGGGCGTTCATCGCCGTCGCCCGCCGGTTCTGCGTGGACCGTGGTGAGGAAGGGCCTGATCTGGGCGAGATGGAGGTAAACCCCTTCGCCTTTGTGCGACAGCGAATGGTGCCTTTGGACGGCCGCGGGCAGTTGGGACCGACCACCAGGATGCCGGCGGCTCGCCCGCTTCCGAAAGTGCAGTTACTTCTGGAGCCCGGCTCGATTGCGGTGCTCGGTGTGTCGACCAAACGGGCCAACTTCGGCCGTATCATCCTGGATAACGTGAAGGACTGCGGGTTCCCCACGGATCACCTGTACGTGATCAGGGAGGGAGTCGACGAGGTGGCCGGGATCCAGTGCGTGCCGAGTATCGATGCCCTCCCGAGGGTGGTCGATCTGCTGGTGCTGGCGGCTGCATCGGAGAGCGTCCCGGACCTCATGGATCAGGTGATCGCCAGCAGAAAGGTCGTCTCGGTGATTCTCATCCCCGGCGGTATGGGTGAAACGGAGGGGACCGAGGATATCCAATCCTCGATCCGCGATAAGATCATGGCATCGCGAAGCCGGCCTGATGGTGGGCCTATCGTTGTCGGCGGTAACAGCCTGGGCATCCGCTCTCGGCCCGGAAACTACGATACGTTCTTCATTCCGCAGAAGAAGCTCGACGCTCGGCGCGATGCACCGCCGAGGCGCGTGGCGCTGATCTCGCAGAGCGGAGCGTTCATTATCTCCCGGATGAGCAATCTCGAGTTCCTCGACCCGACACTTGCCGTCTCGCTCGGTAATCAGATCGATGTGACCGTCTCCGACCTCTTACGGACGATCGGCGCACGGGAGGATCTGGATTGCATCGGCGTCTACGTCGAGGGATTCAACGATCTGGATGGGTTGTCGTTTGTCCGGGCGGTCGAGGAAGTCACCGCGGCGGGCAAGATCGTTATTTTCTACAAGGCCGGACGCACCGCGCCGGGCCGCGCGGCGACGGCTGGACACACCGCGTCGGTGGCCGGTGATTATGACGTATGCCAAACGGCTGTCGCCAACGCCGGGGCGATTGTCACGGACACGTTCAAGGAGTTCGAGCAGCTCCTGGAGCTCGCCACCGCGCTGCACGGTAAAGTGGTCCAAGGTCGCCGGATCGGCGCCATGAGCAACGCAGGGTTCGAGACGGTCGGGATGGCCGACGCGATTCTCGGGACGCGTTATCAGGTCGATATCCCGCCACTCTCCAAACCGGGGGCCAAACGGATTGCAAAGATCCTGGCCGAGAACAAGCTCGGCTCGCTCGTCAACGTGCGGAACCCGCTGGATCTGACGCCGATGGCCGGTGAGAAGGCGTATGAGGAGTGCATTCGGGCGATGCTCGAGGACGACGGGATCGATGCCGTCATTGCCGGTGTCGTGCCGCTGACACCTCAGCTTCTGACCACCGGCGACGAGATCGTCGACGAGCATGGGAATGTGGCAGCGGGATCGCTTGCCAACCGGTTGCCCGCCCTGTTCAAGGCTTCGTCCAAACCGCTCGTCTGCGTGGTCGATTCCGGACCGGCGTATGACACGTTCGCACGTGCCATTCGTTCTACCGGGGTCCCGGTATTCCGGACGGCGGACCGGGCCGTGGCGGCGCTCGGACGGTATCTCTGTCACCGTGCGCCGGAGCGTACGGCCGCGGCGGTGGAAGCGGACCCGGTGGAAAAGCGAACCGAGCCGGCGTCTGTCTGATCCGTCCGAATTCGGGGCATTGTCTACGGGTGGAAGAGCGCCGCAGGTGGGTTTTTCAATTCACGCGGCCTTTGAGCCGATAAGAGGCTGCCACGGGTGGGGTGATACAACGCCTGTTCGGATCGGGTCCGGGGGCGGCATACAATTTGACCATCAACTCTCATCGTCCGATAGAACGATAGCGCCTTCAGTGGTCTCGTAGCGTTCGCCGGCCAAGAACCTTCGGGAAACTTCGGGATTCGGACGCTACATCAAAATAGAACTTGTTCTAGGGGTGCAGGGATGCTGCCCGGGTGCAACTCGTTTTTTAGGGGTACGGCGATGCCAGCCGAGCGGGACAAGAACGAGGTAACTCGTACGACGCCCCGTGAGATCGGACATACGCGTCGTGACGTAGTCCGACAGGGCGTCAAGCTCGCGTTCATCGTGCCGGTGCTGACGACGTTCTTCGCGCGCGACGCACAGGCCGCAGGAAGCAACCATAGCTGTTATCCGGCGGGGCACGTGTGCCATGATGATGGGTCCGACCCGGAGAACTGCTGCCCCACGTTGACCTGCTCGGGCAACCCGGGCATTTGCGGTTAGGCGTTGCGCAGGGTCCATCCGCGCCGAGTCTCACGGCGCTCGCGTGTCTTGGACACCGGGACCTAAGCGGCGTGGATGCGAGAAATGGGTTTCGGACGGCGCACGGATGCGACACGCAGGATTCAGACAACTCCTCTCGCTCGTTGCTATCGTGCTTGCGCTGGCGGGTGCGTGGGCATCGGGCGCGCTACTTCTTGACCATGACGGCGGGTGGCACGCCGAGTCGGCGGGGACGGCATTTCTCTTGCGGCTTTGCGAGCCGGAGTCGATGCCGAGCGTGAGTTGCTCGGGCGTAGTCAACAGCCGGTGGGGTTCGTTTGACTTCTTCGCCTTCGGACACAGCTATGCCATACCGACCTCATTCCTCGGGCTTGCGTACTTCACCGTGCTGGCGATCTGGTTCGCCGTTGTGATTCGCGTGGTCGAGCCGGGCCGCTGGCTACGCCGCTGCACAGTTCTGGTGGTTGCCTGCGGCCTGTTCGCATCCGTTCTGCTCACGGCACTGATGGCGCTGACCCTCAGCGAGTGGTGCCCGCTATGCGTGGTGGCCCATCTCTGCAATGCGGGGATCTTCGTTGCGACGGTGTTGTTCCTGGGCCTGGGCACCAAACGCGAGACGCGCGAAGCGAGCACCGCGGATCGTCCGGACCTGGTGATTCTGCGGCGGCGCATCGTTCTGACCGGAGGGCTTGCCTGCAGCGTCGCGGTGGGCGGGTTGTGGTTCTATTACGACGGAAGGACCGAAGCGCGGCGGCAATGGCGAAAGGCCCGAGGCTATGCCGACGCCATCGCCGTGATGCAAAACGATCCGAGCTTCGTGCTGCGTGAGCACTTCGCCGGTCCGGTTGTGCACGTTCCCATGCGAGGCGAAGAGCCGCCCGACCCCACAACGCAGACAGGGCCGACGCTGGTCATCTTCACCGACCTTGACAGTTCGGCCTGTGCCTGTTTCGACGGGCAGTGGGACTTTGAACTCCGGGACTTGTTCGGCGAGGGCTTGCGCGTCGAGTACCGGTATATGTCGGCGACATTGGGCGATGGTACAGGAGTGCGGACCGGCACGATGGGTGAGCCCGGTCGGGCCGCGCGAGCGGCTCAAGCCGCCAGGCTCCAAGGTGATGACACTGCGTACCTGGGCATGCACCGCCTGCTCTTTGAGCATCGGAAGGATCAGCCCGGCCGCAACTACGCTGACCTTGCCCACCGCGCGGGCCTGGACGTCGAGCGGTTCCTCGATGCCATGCAGAGCGAAGCCGTCCGCGACGCGGTCCTTGCCGATCAGGCGTTGGCGGACCGGCTCGAAGTAATCACGGCGCCGGCGGTATTTCTGAACGGGCGGAAGGTGCCGGACCTCTGCCTCAAGAGCCCCGTGTTTTGGACGGAGGTGGCTGCGGGAGCAGCCGGACAGCGCGATGCCGTTGTTGGCCCCGTACAGGTCAGCTCGGCGGACGGTCGCAGGTAGTCTGGGACCGTGCGAGAGGACCCTGTGGGAGAGACGTTCCAGCCTGTCTGGTGACCGTTTGGAACGCGAGTTCCGCGAACCTGTTATGGCCCCTGAAACACTCGTGAACATGAGCGATGCGGAGCCAATGGCTCGCACAACACGTCCGCCGTTGCGACGCGGCGATCTGACAGTCCACGAGCTGGACGGTGAAGGTCTCATCTTCGATGCCGCATCAGGCGACACGCATCGACTGAACGATACGGCTTTTTTCATCTGGAACGAGTGCAACGGCGAGCACGACCTGCGGCGGATCGCGGAGCGACTTGCCGAAGTCTATGACGTTTCGCTCGATGAGGCTGTCGGGCACGTCAAACGCATGCTCAACGAGTTTGAGCAGAAGCGGTTGCTCATGGACACGGTAACCGACACGCAGGAGGGAACGGTTGAGGCATGACAGGGGCTCGGAAGCAACAGACGAAGCACTTTCGCATCGGTGTGGTGGGCGCCTCGCTCACGACGTCGGTGGGAAGTGTGCTCGATCAGTACACGGAGCTCTACCGTGATTCTCAGGTGGATGAACCCACGGATCGGTCGATCCGTGTCAACGTCGAGCCGACCCCACTGTCGCCCTGGCATCGCAGGCGGTACGTCGTCAGCGTGAACGACCGTGTTCAGTACGAGCCCGCGCGGCCGGAGGAAGTTCTGCCCTACGTGGACTGGGCCGTTAACTGGGAAGTGCCTCGGGTCATGCCCGAGTACCTACAGCTTCACGCTTCCTCAATGGAGGTCGACGGGGCCGGCGTCATCTTCCCCGGTGAGTCGGGCAGCGGGAAATCGACCCTGACGGCGGGCTTACTTGCCGCCGGTTGGCGATACCTGTGTGACGAGTTTGCCCTGATCCACGCGGAAAGCCTCAGGCTTGACCCGTATCCTCGCGCGATTTGCATCAAGAAGCCGAGCTATCCCGTCATCGAATCGATCGGTCTGAGACTCTACGGGAGTCAGTATTACCTGAAGGGCTCGAAGGGGTATGTCGGTTTCATCAAGCCGCGCGAGGTCAGGGGTGATGCCGTTGGCGAGGCGTGTCCGATCCGATACGTGATCTTTCCGAAATACACGCCGGGAGCGGAGCCGGCCTTGGTCCCGATCAGCCGGGCCGAGGCCGCCTTCGCCCTGCACCGCGTTTGCTTCAACCTGCTGGCCTGCGAGGCGATCGGGCTCGACGTCCTGGCGGCCATGGTTCGCGGCGCGTCGTGCTATCGGTTGATCGCCGGCGAGATACACAGGACGTGCGACGCAGTGCGACGGCTTGTGGGAACCGGACGGGCCTCCCACGTACGAAGCGCGTGAGCGGTAGTTGGCGGTTAGCAGCCTGTTGAATAATGTGGTTCTCCTCCGAATTAGTTACTGGAGAATCGCCCCGGTAATGCCTGTT
>CBDUZO010000150.1:0-6698 GCA_965371725.1 uncultured Phycisphaerales bacterium | reverse complement strand
GAGGTGCAAACTGAAGTCCGTGTACCCGAACATTAAGCTGTGACAAAGCACTAGCAGTGTAATGGCCATGTCACACGGGAGCAAACGGATCGCAATCGGCCTCACTGACGTGGAAAGTGACACCGGCAAGCGATGATTGCAATCGCTCCGCCAGGCGCGGCAGCACGGGTCGTTCGCTGGCCCAGTGGCCAAGGGCGACGGCGCAGCAGTCGTACCGTTTCATCGTTAGTGCGTCGTGATGGCGAATCTCGCCGGTGATGATCACGTCGCGGTTCGACGGCGGGACGCGAAACGGCATGCTGCCGGCGGCCCCGACGAGGATGATCGCCCGATCGACTGTGCGATCCTGCTCACCGACGATTTGAACACACTTCGCACGAGTTGCTCGCTTCAGTTTCCGTGCGAGACCACCCAACATCACAGGACGCGGCAGCGCGCCTACCCGGCCGGCCCCGCGCACCGGCTCGGGCTTGAGCGGATAGATGTCAAAGGCGGGCTCCTCATAAGAGTGTGCCTTACGCATCGCTTGGACGACAGCCGGCAAGTCCCCGGTCGGCACGACGGTCTCGAGCCGCACTTCGTCGATATGCTCCAACTGTCCGCGCCGTCCGATCGTCGGGTTCGTACTTTCGCCGCCCAGGAAGGTCCCTTGCCCCGTCGAGCGATAGCTGCAACAACCATAATCACCTATACGTCCCGCGCCGGCGGTAAACATGGCATTCGCCACCCTGTCTAGATCACCTGCCGGCACGAACACCACCACCTTGCACTCGTCGGCCGACGGCTTGTCGACATACTCGATGGGCGTGGTCTGCTTGATGCCGCAAAGTGACGCCATTACGTCACACGTTCCATCCTCGGCCGCATCGAGCGCCGTGTGTGAGGAGTAGACGGCCATCCCGCGGCGAATGCACTCAAACACGACCGCGTCCGTACCGGTGCTCGGTGAGAGAAGGCATTTGACTGGTTTGAGAATCGGAGGATGGTATGCAAACACGACATCGGCTTTCCTGCGGGCGGCTTCGTGGACCACCCGCGGCGTCAGATCAATGCAGAGAAGAACGCGCCGTACGGCGGCGGACAGGTCCCCGGCGATCAGGCCGACATTGTCCCAGTCTTGCGCGAGCCCGGGCGGCGCGATCGACTCCATCGCATCGCGAAAATCGGACACGGTAGGGTGGCGTTTTGCTTGCGGTCGCTTGCTCATTCGTCAGCGCACTCCTGCTTGACGAGCTTTCGATATTCCTCGCGCAGCCGTCTGGCCACCGGACCGGCACGACCGGCGCCGATCGTATGCCTCTCCACGCGGATAACCGGCATGATCTGCATCATCGTGTTTGTGAGGAAAGCCTCATCGGCATCGAGCAGATCATCGATCGTCAACGCCGTTTCCTCCGTCTTGATCCCCTCTCGCCCGGCAATATCGAGCACCAGACCGCGCGTGACTCCGGGGAGGACTGGTGTATCGAGCGGCGGCGTTTTCAGCACACCCTTGCCGACCAAAAAGACGTTGCTGATCGAGCCTTCCGCGAGCTGATTGTCCGTCGTGAACCAGATCGCCTCCGTACACCGGGCCTGCTGGGCCGCTCGGAGGGCAAGCAATCGTGGGAGATAGCAGGTCGTCTTGTGTCCGGCGAGCGGGTCCGAGGATGACTGCCTGAACCGGCAGACGATCACGTTAATGCCGGTGTCGTAAAGACTTGCCGGGTACGACGCGAGCTTCATCGCCGTCACGCCCACGGTGAGCCCGCCTTCGTCATCCGTAGGAGTCATTTGCATCGGCCCGGCTGAGACGGTCATCCGAACGCGAGCGGCCTTGAGCCCATTCCGCTCCAGGAGCGTACGGAAGTCCTCTTCAGACGGAAGCTGATGGCGGCCGACGGGACGTAGAAGTTTGCCCGTTGAATGCAGCAACCGCTCCATGTGCGACTCGAGTCGGAAGATCCGCCCGTTCTCCGCCCGCATGGTCTCAAACAAACCCGCGCCATGGAGCCAGCCACCGTCGTTCAGACCGACGCCGGCGTCCGCCACCGGTAGAAACGCACCGTTGAGATAGACGATCGGCTGTATTTGCTCATTGACTGTCACGCTACCGTCACCTTCTGACCGGGAGCGTGTTCGCGCAGGTCGGCAAGCGCGCCTCCGACGGCGCGAAGCATGCCGGCCGCCTTGGCAAGCGTTTCGTCGTATTCCTGCTCGGGTGTGCTGTCGGCGACGATCGCGCCGCCGGCGTAAAGATGAACCGTCTCGCCCGCCTGCACCATCGTCCGGATTGCGATGTTGAGTGACATGGCCCCGTCAAGCCCGATCCAGCCGATCGACCCGCAGTAGACGCCGCGAGGCGTTGGTTCGAGCTCGTCGATGATCTGCATGGCTCGGATCTTCGGCGCCCCCGTGATGGAACCTCCGGGAAACGATGCAAGAAGAAGATCAAGCCAGTTCTTCCCATTCGCAAGATCGCCCTCGATCGTCGCCACGCGATGAAAAACGGTCGGGTGCTCCTCGATATCGCCGTCGCTAATGACGCGGACCGAGCCGTACCGGCACACCCGCCCCAGATCGTTGCGCAGCAGGTCGACGATCATGTTCAGCTCGGCCCGCTCCTTCTCGCTGGTGACAAGTTGTCGCCGATGCTCACCGTCCACGAGCGGATCACCGGTGCGGGGCCGCGTGCCCTTGATCGGTCGGGTGATGACGTGCCCGCCGCGCAGATCGAGGAAGAGTTCCGGAGACGATGACATGATGGTGGCACCATACCACGGAAGGTACGCGGCATGCGACGATGGGCTCGATTGACGCAGACGGCGATAGACCGTCAGCGGCGTCATGTCAGTCCGCGCCGTGAAACGCTGCGTGAGATTGACCTGGTAGATGTCACCGGCTTCGATGTATCGCTTGGCGCGCCCGACCTTGCTGAAGTAGGCCTCGGGCGTCATGTTCGATTGGACCGTCGAGGTCTCCAACCCTGGTGGAGGATCGGGGCGGGGATGCGCAGCCGCCTCGATCAGACGATCGCGCATCGCCGCCAATCGACTGTGCACCGACGGGCGACCGGGCACCGTCGCTTTCGGCCAATCCACGGCGGTCACATACCATTGGTCATGCGCATGATCGAAGACCGCCGCGGCGTCGTACAGGCGAAACCCCACCGCCGGTAGCACCTGCTCCCGCCGCGACGCTCCGCCGATCCCCTCGATTCCCAGCCCCGCTTCGTAGGAAAAAAACCCGATCCACCCACCGACAAACGGCAGCTCGGGCGACGCGGCACCTATCGCCGGAAACGCGGCCATCCGCTCCGCCAGACCGCGAAACGCACACCCGCCGCCTCGGAAATTATGTACAAACTCGTCAACCGGATCGCACGCGAAAATCGAGAATCGACCGTAACCGGATGTCCCAAGAGAACTTTCGAGAATGGCCGGGTATGTTGCGCGAGCAAAACTCACAACCGCGCTCTCGACCGGGAACCGAACATCCACGGGCTCGACAACGGCAGTGGCGGATGACGCAGCGCATTCGTTCATCGGGCCGAGGAGTATAGCACAGCCGTCTCACCGGTGTTAGCACGCGGCTGGGCACGTTGACAGCAAGGCCCCGACGCGATAGCCTCCCTCCGGTGATTTACCCGGAGGAATGATTCGGAAGCTCCCAGCCAAAGGACGGCATGCCATGTCTCGAATGTATCGAATCCGCCCCACTGAACCGCGCGTGTTTGCGACCGTCGCCACGTTGCTCTTCGTTGCCTGTGCCTGTGGGCAGCCGGTCGACAGACCTGTGATCGGTCCCGGAGAGGTTGCCGGAAACGACGTGTACGTCCGAAGCGGTCCAAGCCTGAACCACTACCCCATTTGTAAGCTCAACGCGGGCCATCAGGTGACTGTTCTCTCGGAGCGCGGAAACTGGTATGAAATTCTACCGCCGGACGGCACGTTCAGCCTGATCGCCGGGCAATACGTCGACACGGTGGACAACAGGGTCGGCGTCGTGAACGGCAACAATGTGCGCGTCCGCGCCGGCTCGCAGCTCGACAAAAGCAAATACACCGTGCAGACCAAGCTGTCGAAGGGGGCTGAGGTCGAGATTCTCGGCGAGAACCCGGACGGATTCCTCAAGATCAAACCGCCCAAGAACGCCACGCTCTGGGTCAGCCGTGATTATGTCGAACTCCTACGTGACAGGCCGGCCACACCGGAACACGAGGCAGAACCATCCGTCGGGGCTACGGAAACCGAGGCCACGGGTGAGTCACCCGAACCCGTTGAGGCGTCAACCGTATCCGAACCCACGCAAGCTGAGCGAACGCCGTCGTCTTCACTGGCTGCGATCCCTTCCACGACGCAGCGCAAAGAGCTCGAGAAGCTTGATGAAGCCACTCGAGCGGAGATCGCCAAGCCCGCCATCGAACGGAACCTGAAACCGCTTGCCGACAGGTACAAGGCCATCGCTGAGAACGACTCCGACGATGTAGCCCGTCAATACGCAACCATGCGGCTGGATCAGATCAAGGACATCATCGCTCTGACGAACACGATCCTGCGGATGGACAAGCTCGATGCACGGGCCGAGCACGTGCGCCGCGAGTACCGTTGCGCCCGGGCCAACATGTACGAGGGAATGGAGGAAACTCCCATCGGGCTGGATGCGAAGGGCGAGCTTCGACTCAGCGCCACGTATGCGGGTGGCATGACACCGAAGCGGTACCGCCTTGTCGATCCATCCGTCCCGGGCGGTCGGACCGTCGCGTACATCGAGGTTCCCTCGAGATCATCAATCAACGTGGAGGATTACCTCGGCCGGTATGTGGGTGTTCGCGCCTCGAAGAAGCGCCTGCTCCAGGGCACCGCCGATCCGGTACCGGTGCTCGTGGCCAGTGAGTTCGTACAACTGGAGCGACCGACAGCCGGGCCGGACGCCCCCGTGGGCAACTGACAACGCGTCAACCACGTAGCGTGACTTTTTCACAGTGCACTTACCAGGGAACCTAGAATGATGAAGCATTGGAACTCGTTTGTTCGGAAGGCCTCACCACTTCTGGCCGGTGCCATGCTGCTCCAGGCGGGCGGGTGTGGTGTTGATACGGGCGGTCTGTTCGCCGGGTGGGCCACAGCCATCGCGAACGAGCTCATCACGGGGTTCGTCTACCGCAACTTCAACCTCACCAGTTGATCTCGTCGCGGCCACGCGACCGGACGGCGCAGCCAAAGACCGGACCGCTCAACGCCGCGGACTTCGAGCCGCACCATGTACTCGCCAATTCCTCGTGCAACCGTGATCGGTGACGGAGCCATGGGCACGCTCTGCGCTTTGCTCCTGGCACAGCGCGGTACGGAGGTCATCTTGTGGGGCGCGTTCCCCGACCACATCGCGACCCTGCAACGCGATCGGGAGAACAAGCGGTTCCTCCCCGGTCATCCGTTGCCCGATGCCATTCGCCCGGTCGATCAGCCGTCCGCTGCCTTCGACGATCCCACGATCATTGTCTCAGCCGTCCCCTGCCAGTTCATTCGCGGTGTCTGGAAGCGGTTCGCCGAGATTGCGCCGCGGGACGTTCCCATCGTCAACGTGGCCAAGGGGATCGAGGTCGGGACGCTGCTGTGCCCGACCGATATCGTCAAGAAGTGCCTGGGTGACGTCCCGTCGGTATGCCTGTCCGGTCCGTCGATCGCGCCGGAAGTCGCCGCGAAGAAGCCTGCCAGCGTCGTCTCCGCTTCCGAAGATGAGGAGTTGGCGAGGCTGGTTCAAAAGGGGTTCAGCACGGAATACTTCCGGGTTTATACAAGCCGCGACCTGCTCGGTGTGGAGTTGGCCGGCGCGGTGAAGAATGTCATGGCGCTGGCCGCGGGTATTGGCGATGGGATTCAAGCGGGTGACAACGCCAAGGCGGCGCTGCTCACACGGGGCGTCGTTGAACTTACACGACTCGGCGTGGCGATGGGGGCTTGCGCCGACACGTTTCGCGGTCTGGCGGGCGTCGGTGATCTTGTCACGACCTTCGTGTCGAGCGTCAGCCGCAACCGCACGGCAGGGGAGAAGATCGGCCGGGGCATGACGGCCGATGAGGCGATCGCCTCCACCGACTCAGTCATCGAGGGCATCCCCACGACCCGAAGCGTACTGGATCTGGCCAATCGGTATCAGGTCGAGATGCCGATCATCGCAGCCGTGGCGTCCGTGCTCTTCGACGGCGCGTGCCCCACAGATGCCATCAGGGCGCTGATGACGCGCCCGCTTCATGCCGAGTGATGCGTGCGCCATGCAACACACCGGATCACATCAGACGGCCGTCGCCGTTGCTTCCGATTCCGCGAGTGCCATGTTGATGGCGCTCTTGGCAGGCGCGTTGTGCAGGGCACAGATGGCCGTCCCTTCAGCCCAGTCGACGGACCAGGGCCTCGAGAACGAGGAGAAGTGACCTCGATAGTCGTCCAGTGTGTTCTGCCAGATTCGCCCGGGCTCGCGGCGCCCGGACAGGTCGGTTGCGATGATCATGATAAAGAGCCCACATAGTCCATCCAATGATGCGTTTGGGCTCTACGCCGCCTGTCGCTTCCGCATGAACAGCACCGTCCCCGCCGTGAGCACGAGCAGCGTCATCGTGACGAGACCCCACTCGGACATCGTGGGGATGGGAACTCGTCCAGAGACTTCGGCGACACGAAAGCCGAGGTCGAGGTACTCGCCTGTCGGGACACGGAAGT
>CBDUZO010000149.1:0-6784 GCA_965371725.1 uncultured Phycisphaerales bacterium | reverse complement strand
CCAGCCGACGTAATCATTCCAACGCCACAAAACCGCTTTTTCAGGGACGACTAAGATAGAATCGGTCGAATAGCACGGTGCGTGCGGACCAACTCCTTGCGGTCGCAAGCACAGCCAGTGCAAATGGACCATCCTCTATCCACCTGCGGCGCAGGAAGCCGCAGGACACTTCTCACACGAGCGCAGGTTCAGGCTCGGCCCCACGCATTGTCAATTCCCGTTTTCCTCAAACAACCAGGTGCTGAGGTAACGTTCTCCGGTATCAGGGAGCACCACGACGATCATTTTTCCCGCGCTTTCCGGTCTCGCCGCGACCTGCAGAGCGGCCCAAAGTGCGGCACCGGATGAGATGCCGACCAGGATCCCTTCCTCCCGGGCGAGGCGCCGGGTCATGGTCCCGGCGTCTTCGTTCCCCACCTGAATGATCTCATCCACGAGTTCCGGTCGAAGCACATCGGGAACAAAGCCGGCGCCGATACCCTGGATCTTGTGCGGACCGGGCTCACCGCCGGACAAAACCGGCGAGTCGGTCGGCTCCACGGCGATCGCCTTAAATGATGGCTTGCGTTCCTTTAGAATCTCCGCAACGCCGGTGATTGTACCGCCGGTTCCGACGCCGGCAACGAGGATGTCGACGGCGCCGCCCGTGTCCTCCCAGATTTCCTCCGCCGTGGTTTTTCGGTGAATCTCCGGGTTGGCCGGGTTGACGAACTGTTGGAGGAGCAGGTAGCGAGAATCGGACGCAGCCAGCTCCTCGGCCTTGCGTATCGCTCCTGGCATCCCCTCCGGTCCGGGCGTCAGGACCCGTTCAGCCCCGAGAATCCTGAGCAGCTTTCGCCGCTCGATGCTCATTGTCTCCGGCATGGTGAGGACCAACTTGTATCCCCGAGCCGCACAGACAAAGGCCAGGGAGATACCCGTGTTGCCGCTCGTCGGCTCAACGATGATCGTGTCTTCCTTGATCTGCCCGGCGCGCTCCGCGGCCTCGATCATGCTCAGGCCGATACGGTCCTTCACGCTTGCACAAGGGTTGAAGGATTCGAGCTTGGCGACGATCTGGCCTTCAAGCCCCGCGCCGATCCTGCTGAGCCGAACCAGTGGCGTTCTCCCCACGAGCTTCGTGATATCCTCAGCGATCTTGGTCATTTCTTACCTGCCTTTGTTCCACGTCTGCGGGACGCAGCGCCTGACCGTCTGCCAGCCGAGGTAGTGCGTCTCGAACTCCCGTGTACCTTCTTCTTGCCTCCCAGTTTTGAGCGGGCCTTTGTGTCCCGGCCC
Source organism: uncultured Phycisphaerales bacterium (assembly GCA_965371725.1). Classification (GTDB taxonomy): domain Bacteria; phylum Planctomycetota; class Phycisphaerae; order UBA1845; family UBA1845; genus CBDUZO01. The sequence continues at coordinate 5,506 of CBDUZO010000149.1, read as the reverse complement.
ACAAGATCCTCGAGGGTGACGCCGTCGAGGACCTCCTCGATCGCGCCGGTGAGCTTCTGCCACACCTTGCGGGCGGCGCATCGGCTCGCTCGGTCGCATGCCCGCCTATCCGGCACGCAATGTACGAGCGTAAGCGGGCCCTCCAACGCTCGTAGCACCTCGCTAAGCCTGATCTCGCTGGGGACCCCGGTCAGGATGAACCCGCCGCCGGGGCCCCGGATGCTCCTGACCAATCCGGCCGACTTCAGGGAAGTCAGCAGCGTGTGGAGGTGCTTGCGAGACATGCGCTGCCGTTCGGCGATGTCGCCCATCAGAAGCGGCCCTTCGCCGAAGCCCCGGGCCAGTTCAAACATGGCCCGCAAACCGTATCGTCCCTTCGTTGAGATCCTCATGGCCTCCCCCGCAATTGTCTAGTATAATAATAGACTATTGACTGGTTGCCGTTGCGTCAACCGGCTTTCGGAGTTTTTCCACGTGCACATTTATCTTGACAACAACGCGACGACCAAGCCGCTCGACGGCGTTGTCGAGGCGATGCTCCCGTTTCTTGGGCCCGAATATGCCAACCCGTCGAGTGTGCACCGCTTCGGCCAGCGTGTGCGACACGGGCTAGAGTGCGCCCGGGAGCAGGTTGCCGGACTCATGAACGCCGAACCGAGAGAGATCGTCTTTACGAGTGGCGGCACCGAGAGCATCAACCTGGCCATCCGCGGCGTGCTGGCAGCCGAACCGGCTAGCGCAAATCATCCGGCAAACCCTCGAAAGGCGTGCCCGGCGGAATACCGCTTTCCGGATCACCCTTCATCGGATGATAGCCGTAGGAGCAAACTGTGCAGGCGTACCGCGTCATGTCGTGTGCCATGGATCTTGCCTCTCGGTCGACGCAGCCAATCGCTTTCGTCTCCACGAGCCCGCTTCATTCGTTCAAGGGGCGGCGCACGTCCCCATACCACTTGGAGGGTTCACCGTATATCCAAGTTCCGTCACCACCGCCACAAGCCGCTCGCGGTCGAGATCACCGCCCGTCACCACGGCACGGCCATCTTGCAGATTCACGTGTGCTGATTCTACACCGATGCACTCGGAGAGAGCGCGCCTGACACTCTCGGCGCAGTGGCTGCATGTCATACCCGAAACCAGAAGTTCCACACGCTGATCGGGAGAAGGAACGCCGGCGTCACTGTGCCCCTTGTCAGCTTCCTTCACGGCGTTCCCATGCTTACCGGTTTTCCAGTAAGACAAAGCCAGCACGGCCAGGAGCGCGACCGCGCTGGTATGATAGAACCAGCCGCCCTCCGTAGTCGCGTGAGTGTGACTGTCGAGCGTCGGCAACATCGCCTGCACTGTCGGCACCAGCCAATCGAGCAGCAGTCCGCACGCGACTGCACTTACGGCCACGGTAATCAGATAGATCATCGCCGTTCGCTGCCCGAGCACCTTCCATATTGTGGTAAACGTAGCGGCGTTGGTCGCCGGCCCCGCAATCAGGAAGGCCAACGCCGCGCCGGGTGATGCACCCATGTGCATGAAGCCGGCCGCAATCGGCACCGACGCGGTCGCGCACACGTAGACCGGTACTCCAGCCGCCATCATCAGGAGAATCGACAGCAGTCCGCCGCCGATGTACGTGCTCAGAGAATCCTGTGGGACCAGCGCTGCGATTGCCCCGGCGATGACAATCCCCAACACGAGTGCCAGACCGATGTCTCTCGGCAGAGTCACAAACCCGTAGCGCACTATGCGCAGGAACGTGCTTTCGTCACGGTCTCCCGTGCAGCAGGCATCCGTGCAGATCGGAGGCTCGGATCCAACCGTCTCGTTCGTCCTGCCCGAATCGTCGAGAAGCTGCACCAGCCAACCGCCCAGAAACCCCGTGAGCAGGGCCGCCACCGGACGGAATACCGCAAACACGGGCCCGAGCAGCGCGTAGGTTACCGCAATGCTGTCCACCCCGGTCTGCGGTGTGGAGAGTAAAAACGAAGTCGTGGCCGCGCGGCTCGCACCGTGCCGGTGAATCGAGGCGGACACGGGGATCACCCCGCACGAGCACAGGGGTAGGGGGACGCCAAACAGCGACGCCTTCAACACAGGCCCCAACCCACGCCCACCAAGGTGACGTTCCACCCAGGCAGGAGAGACGTAAACCGAAAGCACCCCGGCCACCAGAAAACCCAGCAGCAGATACGGGGCCATCTGCCCGAGAACCTGCCAACCTTCGGTAATGATCTTGACAACGATTTCGTCCATCGTCCTTCAGACTCAATGATCGCCTTGACGCCGTTTGGGTTCCCTACCTGAAATCGGCTCGTCCGTTGTCTTCGGTGCGGCGTCCGGGGTGTCCAGGATCTTTACGAGTGCCGCCTCCTCGGTCACAGGCAGCTTGCAGTTGTGATTCCGGCACACGTAGATCGTTGCTTTTCCAGAGATCATCCCTTTGTGGCGAAGCAGCGGAATGCGGTCCTCGACCGCTGCCGATTCAGTTGCGCCCGGCTCCACCAGGGCCAGGACCTTGTTCGGGATGAATCGGCTGTGAATGATTTCAAGGAGACGTTGCGTATCACCGCCATGTCGTTTGCCGGCGATGGCAATCTCTCGGGTTGGATAGAGGAAGAAGTCAACCGCACACAACAGGTTCACGTACCCCCTGGGTTGGGCAAGCATCAGATCTCTCGCAGACGCGAGGACCTCCTCCGCCTTCTGACCGTACCCGGTGTCGCCAAGAAGCTCCGACAGTCTCAGAAGCACCAATGTTGCCGTGGAGTTGCCCGAAGGCACGGCGCCGTCATACAGCGGCTTCGTCCGCGCCAGCAGGTTCTTGTGGGATGCGGATGTATAGAAGAAGCCGCCGTTCTCTTTGTCCCAGAAATCTGTCACCATCCTGCCGGCAAGTACGTCCGCGGCCTCAAGCCATTGCAGATCGAATGTCGCCTCGTACAGGTCGGTCAGGGCACCCGCCACTTCGGCATAGTCGTCGAGGTAGGCGGGCAGCTTGCTAACACCCTCGTCTCCCGCGCCGCCTTTGCCACGGTACGTGCGCAGCAAAGCGCCGTCACGCACCATCTCAGTCAACACAAACTTCGCTGCCCTCTCCGCCGTTTTCAGGAATCGTTCTTCGCCCAGGATCTGATAGCCGCGTGCCAAAGCGGATATCATCATGCCGTTCCACGCTGCAATAACTTTGTCGTCCTTGCCCGGACGGACGCGCGCCTCACGTGCTTCGCGCAGCTTGTGACGCAGTTGCGTCATGCGATCCTCCAGCTCGTTCGACGAGAGTCCCTTCTCCCGAGCGAACTCGGAAGGCTCCCGCGGAACGTGGAGAATGCTGTGGCCCTCAAAGTTGCCCGCCTCGGTGACCCCGTAGTATTCGCAGAAGAATGCCCCCGCTCCATCGCCGAGAACGGTCTTGATCTCGTCTGGCGTCCAGACGTAGAACTTGCCTTCTTCGCCTTCACTGTCGGCATCCTCGGAGGAATGAAAACCGCCGCGCCGGTCGGTCATATCTCGAAACACGTAGTCGAGGATATCGGTGGCGACTCGACGATAGAGGTCCTTGCCAGTCACCTGCCAGGCTTCCAGGTAAACCCGAGCGAGAAGGGCATTGTCGTAGAGCATTTTCTCGAAGTGCGGTACCAGCCAGCGACGATCGGTTGAATAGCGATGGAATCCGCCGCCGACCTGGTCGTACATGCCGCCCTGCGCCATCCGATCGAGCGTCGTCGTGGCGATCTGCAACAACTTCTCGTCGCCCGTGTGCGCGTGTTGCCGCAGCAAGACACCGATGGCCCCGCTGGGCGGAAACTTCGGAGCCCGGCCAAACCCACCCCACTGCGAGTCGAAGGCCCGCTCGAGTTCTTGCGCCGCCCGCGACAGAATGGCCGCGTCGACGGTCCCTGGCGATACGGTGTCGCGTCCGACAGTATCCCTGATCGCGCGGGTCAGTTCCTCGGCGCTGCGCAGAACACCCTCAGAGTTTTCGCGCCAGCTCCCAGCGATGTGCCTCAAAAGCTTCCTGAATCCAGGCCGGCCGTAACGGTCATCAGGTGGGAAGTAGGTTCCGCCATAAAACGGCTTCAGGTCAGGGGTGAGGAACACGTTGAGCGGCCACCCTCCGCTGCCCGTCATCAGCTGCACGGCCGTCATGTAGATCTCATCCAGATCAGGCCGCTCCTCGCGATCGACCTTGATGGATATGAAGTTCGCGTTTAGGGCCTCCGCGACCTCGGGATCCTCGAACGACTCCCGCTCCATGACATGGCACCAGTGACAGGCGGAGTACCCGATCGACAGGAGAATAGGTTTGTTTTCCTGCCGCGCCCGGCTTAGTGCTTCCTCGCCCCACGGATACCAGTCAACGGGATTGTGGGCGTGTTGCAGTAGATACGGACTGGTTTCCCCCGCGAGATAATTCGTGTGAGCCGGCGGTGCCTGCTCCGTGGCAGCGCTGCCAGAGGTGTCTGTTGATTCACGCATGCTCCAACCACTCTCGGGTTGCTGGCCACTGCCAGGCACTGCCGTGCCCAGAACTGCCACGGCTGAAAGCAGTCTTACAACACACCTGCGTGAGGTTCGTCTTGATATATACATACGTCAGCATTGTGCCCGTCAGCTAGTTGATCGACGGTGTCGCCGGAAAACCCACCTTCGTCCGCACGAGGGCATTCATGTAGTTGGTGAACGTATTCAACGCAACGATCGTTACCAGTTCTCCGCCAGCAGCTCGAAGTGCGCCTGCGGGTGCGCGCACGCCGGACACGAGTCCGGTGCCTCGACGCCTTCGTGGAGATAACCACAGTTCCGGCACCGCCAGACGACCTTCTCCTTCTTCTTGAAAACCGTACCAGCTTCCACGTTCGCAAGCAGCTCGAGGTAGCGATTCTCGTGTTGCTTCTCCGCGACGGCGATAGCTTCGAAGACCTTGGCAATCTCTCCAAAGCCTTCCTTGTGGGCGGTCGCGGCGAACTCCGGATACATGCTCTCCCATTCATCATGCTCGCCGCCGGCTGCGGCCTTGAGGTTTTCCGCCGTACTGCCGATCACACCGGCCGGGAACGCCGCCGTAACTTCCACGTCTCCACCTTCGAGGAACTTGAACAGCCGCTTGGCGTGCTCCTTCTCCTGATTGGCGGTCTCTTCGAAGATGTCCGCGATTTGAACGAACCCATCCTTCTTCGCCTTGCTGGCAAAGTAGGTGTAGCGGTTCCTTGCCTGAGACTCACCGGCGAACGCGGTAAGCAGGTTCTTCTCCGTCTTGCTGCCTTTCAGAATGTTCATCTGCATGGACTCCTTGCGGGTGTTTTGAGGCGCCTGGTACCGTTTCAACAAAGGTTGTTTCGCTTTCTTCCCCCTTTATCAACGGGGGATAGAGGGGGGTCTACTTTCTTCCCCCCTTACCAAGGGGGGATCGAGGGGGGTTCGTGCAGACGGAGAAGAACCTCCCCCAACCCCTCCTTATTAGGTTCTCCTCCCAAAAAGTTACTGACGTAACCCCTTGAAAGACAAGGACATC
>CBDUZO010000148.1:0-6827 GCA_965371725.1 uncultured Phycisphaerales bacterium | reverse complement strand
CTACTGGAGCACCCGCGCCCCCTACTCAAAGGCCGCCTAAACTGTCATGCACCCGCTCTCCACTTCACCGCGGCCCACGCTGGCGTTCCATCCCGTCCTTCGTGTAGCATGGCGTCCCACAATGTCGACGCCCCAGCACACGGCTTTGCGGATCATCGATGCCAACCTGAACCGGGCACGGGAGGCGTTGCGCGTGATGGAGGAGTACGCGCGATTCGGGCTTGATGACGCGAGTCTCTCAGCCGCGATGAAACAGGCCCGTCATGACCTGGCTGCGTGCATCCCGGAGTCCATTGCACCGGGGTTGATCGTGCACCGTGAGATTACGTCCGACGTCGGCCGGGATGTGCGAACGGACTCGGAGTACGCCAGGTCGGACGCGGTTGACGTCGTCCGGGCAGCGGCCAAGCGGCTCACCGAAGCCCTGCGGGCCATCGAGGAGTACGGTAAGACGATGGACGCCGGGTTCGCCGCGGGTGTCGAACGCATTCGCTACCGCGCCTACGAGCTCGAGCAACGACTGTTGCTGTGCGCACGGGCACGTGAGCGGTTCGGACGTGTTCGACTCTATGTGCTAATCACGGAATCGCTGTGCAAGGCTGACTGGTTCGCCACGGCCAAGGCTGCCCTGCGAGGCGGGGCGGACTGTCTGCAACTGCGTGAGAAGGACCTACCCGACGGTGCGCTGCTCGCCCGCGCGAAGAGGCTGACACGGTTGTGCCATGAGCATGACGCACTCTGCATCGTTAACGACCGCCCCGACATCGCGGCGCTGTCCGGTGCTGACGGCGTTCACCTGGGCCGGGATGACATGGAGGTCGCATCGGCCAGACGGGTGCTGCCCTCGACGAGCATCGTGGGTGTCAGTACGCACACGATCGAGCAGGTCGGCGCCGCCGTCACCGCGTCGCCCGACTACATCGCCGTCGGACCGATGTTCGACTCTCCGACCAAGCCTCAGGATACCGTTGCCGGCCCGGAGACGCTGGCGGCGGCCCGCACGCTCACCGCGCTGCCCCTCGTGGCCATCGGCGGGATCGACGAGCAAAACGCTAACAACGTTCTGTCAGCCACCTGCTGCTGCCTGTGCATCTGCTCGGCTGTGATCGGGCGGGCGGACGTGGAAGACGCAACAGCCCGGTTGCGCAACCTGATCGACCGGGCGTAGAATGCATCCCATTGTCTTGTCTTAGCAGACCTTGCTTCACCATGCGCTTGTGCGAACATCGGCCGGTGCGGGACGGGTTTCAAAACCGGAGCCAAGCGCGGATGCGACGGCAGATTACCGGCCCAAGAGCAAGCTCTTTTTTCGTGTGGCGGTCCAACGGCTCCTTTTGTCCGGTGTTTTTCGCCTGACGCCTGCTACACGAATTCGGAAAGTGCTATAACACGTCAATCGTCCACCCCGGTCCGCCGGTCATTTTTTGGGGGAAGCACCGCGGCCCGTGACCGATATCTCAGACAGCGGGGTTTGCGGTACGACGCCCCAGGTGTCTCGTCAACGCACGTTAATCCCGTGCGGACAGAGACTTACGTCTGATTGTCATTGACTCCGACCTCGGACGGTCCCTAGCATCTTACGGGGGCTATCGGAAGCCCGGTCGGCGAAGTGGTTTCAGCCCGACAGGCGAAGCACGCAGCCGCGACAAGGCACGGGCGTCTTGTCGCACGGCTTGCGGGTCAGTAGCGGAGCCCAAGACCGGCGGGCGGCTCGTCCGTTATCCGGTCGGACCATCCGCTTGGAGGATTAGGGCCATGGCGAGCTCAAATGAGATTCTGTCGCTGGTCAGTGAGAACCTGAACGCGGACAAGTTCCGGGAGCAGCATTGGGACGGTTCGTTCCAAGAGTATCTCGAGCTTGTGGCAGCCAACCCGCGCATCGCGCGGGACGCATTCCAGCGCGTGTATGACATGATCATGCACTTCGGGTGCGAGCGGTATACGCAGATGCGCGAGGAGATGATCCGCTACAACTTCTTTTCCGACCCCGTCGATGAGGGGACGGATGCGATCTTCGGGCTCGACAAGTCTCTGATGAACCTCGTCGACTTCTTCAAGTCCGCCTCGCACCAGTACGGCACCGAGCGCCGCATTCTGCTGTTGCACGGCCCGGTCGGATCGTCGAAAAGCACGATTGCCCGACTGCTCAAGAAGGGACTGGAATACTACTCCCAACTCGATGAAGGCGCGCTGTACACGTTCTCATGGCACATCCCCGGCGAGGACGGAAAAGTTGCGGTACACGCGTGCCCCATGCACGAGGACCCGCTCAAGCTCATTCCGGTTGATGCCCGCAAGGCGGTGCTCGCCAAGATCAACGAGGATCTCCATGAAGGTGAGCTGCTCAGGATCGACGGCGCGCTCGACCCATTCTGCCGACGAATGTTCGATGATCTGCTGGTCAAATACGGCGGTGACTGGAGCAAGGTCATCGAGCACATCCGTGTGCGACGTCTGATCCTCAGTGAAAAGGACCGGATCGGGATCGGCACGTTCCAGCCGAAGGACGAGAAGAACCAGGACTCGACGGAACTGACCGGCGATATCAACTACCGCAAGATCGCCGAATTCGGATCCGACAGCGATCCGCGGGCATTCAACTTTGACGGCGAGCTGAACATCGCCAACCGCGGAATGATCGAGTTCATCGAGGTGCTCAAGCTCGACGTAGCATTCCTGTATGACCTGCTCGGTGCATCGCAAGAGCACGTAATCAAGCCCAAGAAGTTCGCCCAGACGCACATTGACGAGGTGATTATCGGGCACACGAATGAGCCCGAGTACAAGAAGCTCCAGTCAAACGAGCTGATGGAGGCCTTCCGGGATCGTACGATCAAGATCGACGTCCCCTACAACATCAAGCTTGCGGACGAGATCGCCATCTACGAGAAGGACTTCAACAAGGAGCGCATCCGCGGGATCCACATCGCACCGCACACGATCGAGATGGCAGCCATGTGGGCTGTACTCACTCGGTTGGAGGAGCCGAAAAAGCCCGGCCTGACGCTCATGCAGAAGCTCAAGCTCTACAGCGGCAAGAGCATCCCCAACTTCACGGAGGACTCGGTCCGCGAGCTGCGCGAGGAAGCGCCGCGCGAAGGAATGCAGGGCATCAGCCCGCGATACATTCAGGACAAGCTGTCAAACTCACTGGTCAGCGATCAGGCGATCCAGGAGAAGTGCATCAACCCCTTCATGGTGATGAACGAGCTGGAGGGCGGAATGGCCCACCACAGCCTGATCACCGACGAGGAGTTGAAGAACCGGTATCGCGAGCTTCTCGGAATCGTTCGAGAGGAATACGAGGACATCCTCAAATCGGAGGTGCAGCGAGCCATCAGCGCCGACGAGGACGCCATCGCGCGGCTTTGCTCGAACTACATCGAAAACGTTCGGGCCTATACACAGCATGAGAAGGTACGCAACAAATATACCGGTCGGGATGAGGAACCGGACGAGCGATTGATGCGATCAATCGAGGAGAAAATCGACATTCCCGAGAGCCGCAAGGATGACTTCCGCCAGGAGATCATGAACTATATCGGCGCCCTGTCGCTCGATGGGAAGAAGTTCGAATACCATACGAACGCCCGTCTGCACAAGGCCCTCGAACTCAAGCTCTTCGAGGATCAACGAGATACGATCAAGCTGAAGAACGTTGTCTCCGGTGTCGTGGATGATGAGACGCAGGCGAAGATCGACGTCGTCAAGCAGCGACTCATCAAGTACTTCGGGTATAACGAAACAAGTGCCACCGACGTGTTGAACTACGTCGCCAGCATCTTCGCCAGGGGTGACGTGAAGCAGACGGAAGAGTAAGAGTCGAAACGTCGAGAGGTCAAAAAGTCGACACGGACCACCCGGCGTACGACGTTTTGATGTTTTGATGTTCTGATGTATCGGCGGAGCCATGATCCTTCAGATCAACAACGACCATCAGCGCTTCCGCAAGATCGTCAAGGGACGAATCCGCAAGGACCTTCGCAAGTTCCTCACGCGCGGCGAGCTCCTTGGGCGGGAAGGGAAGAAATACATCAGCATTCCCGTCCACGGTATTGAGACGCCGCACTTCCGCTACGGCGACAACAGCGATGCGGGTGTGGGTTCGGGCGAGGGCAAGCCCGGCGACTCGGTCGGTCAGGGTGACGGTATTGGCCCGGGCGGCACCGAGGAGGGCCACCACATCATGGAGGTCGAGGTCAGCCTCGACGAGCTGGCGGAGATTCTGGGCGAGGAGCTTCAACTCCCACGCATCAAGCCGAAGGGCAAGCACAGGATCACGGCTGAGAAGGATCGCTACAGCGGCGTCCGGCAGTCCGGCCCGGAGTCCTTGCGGCACTTCAAGCGTACCTTCCGTCGGGCGCTGCGCCGCCAGATCATGTCCGGTCTGTACAACCCCGACGCGCCGAGAATCGTCTTCGAGCGGCGCGACAAAGTTTATCGCAGTTGGAAGACGGTGCTCAACCCGCAGTCCAATGCCGTCATTATCTATATGATGGACGTGTCGGGCTCGATGGGGGACGAGCAGAAGGAGCTCGTGCGGCTCGAGGCCTTCTGGATCGACGCGTGGCTGCGCAGGAATTACCAGGGCATCGAAAGCCGATACATCGTGCACGATGTCCGCGCGGGTGAGGTTGACCGGGAGACCTTCTTCCGCATCCGCGAGGACGGCGGGACCCGGATCAGCAGCGCCTTCCGACTCGCCCGCGAGTTGATCGAGAGTCATTACGCGCCGTACGAGTGGAACATCTACCTGTTCCATTTCTCCGACGGGGACAACAGCAGCGAATCGGACAGCCGGGAATGTTGCGCGACCCTGCGCGAGCACTTGCTGCCCGGTTTGAACATGTTCGGATACTGCCAGGTGGCCAGTGCCTATGGCAGCGGTAATTTCATCAATGTCGTGCATGAACAGTTGAGCAATGAAGAGGCTGTCATCACCAGCCGGGTGAATACCAAGGACGACATCTACGACAGTATCAAAACGTTCTTCTCGCCCGGCAGGTAGACGCGGACCGAGCGGAGACGACAAGACCGACGTCCGGCAACCTTGAACCACCATGAATACATCGCTTCCAAAGGAGATGGCAGAGCAGGCGGAACGGATCGCCGAGTTCGCGCGGCAGGAGGGGCTTGATTTCTACCCGGTGATCTTCGAGATGCTCAAGTCGGGGCAGATGTCCCAGGTGGCCGCCTACGGCGGGTTCCCCAAGCGCTATCCGCACTGGCGGTTCGGTATGGAGTACGAGAGGCTCTGCAAGCAGCACCGGTACGGGCTCGGCCGCATCTATGAGATGGTCATCAACAACGACCCGTGCTACGCCTATCTGCTCAACGACAACATGGACGTGGACCACAAGACGGTCATTACGCACGTTTACGCCCACTGCGATTTCTTCAAGAATAACCACTGGTTCAGCAAGACGAACCGGCGGATGATGGATGAGATGGCCAACCACGCGACGCGTGTGCACCGCTACATCGAGCGGCATGGCCTCGAACGCGTCGAGACACTGATCGACACGATCCTCTGCCTCGACAACCTGATCGATCCGCATTCGGTCTTCATGCGGCGGGAGAAGAGGCGGCAGCGCAACGACCAAGGGAAGGCAGGCGATGAGCCGACGACAGACGCCGCCAAGTTTCCCGCCAAGAGCTACATGGACCGCTACATCAATCCGCCCGAAAAGCTCCGACAGGATCGGGAAGCCCGCAAGGAAGAGAAGGAGCGTAAGAAGGGCCGCTTTCCCGAGAGCCCCGTGCGCGATGTGATGCTCTTTCTGCTTCAGCACGCGCCGCTCGAGGACTGGGAAGCGGACATCCTGGCCATGATTCGGGAGGAGGCTTACTACTTCGCGCCGCAGGCCCAAACCAAGATCATGAACGAGGGCTGGGCCAGCTACTGGCACTCGACCATCATGACCAGCTACGTTCTGCGCGCCGACGAGCTCATTGACTATTGCGAACATCACGCCGGGACGCTGGCGACCTCGCCCGGCCGGCTGAACCCTTACAAGCTCGGAATCGAGCTGCTGCGCGACATCGAGCGGCGCTGGAACATGGGACGTTACGGCCCACAGTACGACGCCTGCGAGGACATGACCGTCCGACGCGAGTGGGGGAAGGACAAGGTCCCCAAAGGTCGCGTCGTGGGTCGAGACTCGCCCGGCCGGGAAAAAATCTTCGAGGTTCGCTCACTCTACAACGATGTGACCTTCCTTGATGAGTTTCTCACGCCGGAGTTCGTCGACGATCAGAAACTCTACCACTACCGCTACGACCCCAGCACCGGCAGGATGGTTGTGGTCAGCCGGGACTTCGACAAAACCAAGAAGCAGTTGCTGTTCATGCTGACCAACCAGGCCCAACCCTACATCCATGTCATGGACGGCAACTACCGCAACCGGGGCGAACTCTATCTGGCCCACCGCCACACCGGCGCGGACCTCGATATCAAGTTCGCCGTCGAGACGCTCAAAGCCATCCACAAGGTCTGGAAGCGCCCCGTCCACGTGCACGGCCTGGTCGACGACAAGGCGATCCTGTTCTCCTTCGACGGAGAGAAATCAACCCAGCAACACGTCGACGACAGCATCCCCGATGCGGCACACACGTTCTGATATGACCGTGCGCGATCCGGCGCGAGCCGCGGACGGAACCTGTCCCGACTTTGTCGGGAGTCCGCGCGGATTCACGTGCGCCGAAGTGCATCCGGTGAATGAAACGCCGGCACCCAATGGCCTGTTGCGTTCAACTCGTCATACTCATGAAACTAGTGCCGCTTCCAGAAAGGTAATGGCGTTTCTTCCTCCCCTCCTTGACAAGGA
>CBDUZO010000147.1:0-7067 GCA_965371725.1 uncultured Phycisphaerales bacterium | reverse complement strand
CGTGGACGTCGATGGGCGCGACGAGTACGAGCTACTATAGTACGGACATGCTCGGGACGACGCGTTACATGACCACGCCCGACGACGGCCAAAAGGAACGTGGCGGTGCCACTGGTGGCGGACTTGCGACGGAAGGTGCCACGTTCACGGCATTCGGCGAGCGCATCGGCGGGACGAACCACCGTTACGGCTACGCCGGTGCGCACGGCTACCGCGCGCAGGATACCGCCGAAGACCCCGGCAGCGATCCGGTCCCCTTCCTCCACGTCGGAGCCCGTTACTACGACCCCGCCATCGGCAGATTCCTCCAACGCGATCCGATTGGGATCGCCGGCGGGTTGAATGTCTACGCGTACGTGTTCAATAGCCCCATGAACGGCGTGGACCCAACTGGACTCTGGTCATTCTTCAGGTGGATCTACACGGGAGATGGGAATGCATCGGATGAAGTCTATGGGGCTGCTGTAGACGCGGCCGCGCGCCGGGTTCGCAGGTCTGGTTTTAAGGGTGGGTATATTGGCGTTGGGACACGGAATAACCGTGGACCGACGGCCGCTGCCGGGGCGACTTGGAGCATCGATGGTGGATGGTCGGCGTATGGCGCGTTTGGGTGGTCGGGGAGTGGGCGGTCGCGCGACCCCAGCACGGGCAGATTCTCATCCCGTACGCGTGGCGCCGGGTGGGGCTTCACGTATGGAGAGGACGGGTTCGGCCATGGGTTCTGGGGAGGCTTCGGTCAGAATCAGAAGAGCCACGGTGGTCACTTCGGTATGACTACGGCTTGTACCGTCAACATCGGTATTAACGCGGGCATATTCCATGGGGGGTTCACGTTTGGCCTATAACGGCGCGCCGTCGGACACAATGACCTGTGTATCGGATCGAGAAGGGAGATAGGGCTTTGCTGCGTCCAACTAAGCGCTTCCTGATAGACCTCTGGGGGCTTCTGGTGTTTCTAGTCATCATGGGAGTCGTCCGTCCATGGGTCGGCGACCCCATGTTGTTCTCAGCGAGACCCGCGACTCCGGTAACCATCTTCATCTTCTATGCAATCGGACTTGTCGTCACTGCGCTCGCCGCAAGGGACATGTTCATTGCCGTGAGAACTGGGGGAGCATTTGTCCGTGGGCCACGCCAAAAGGCAAGTGTGGTTCTCGACGTGGGAAGATGGACATGGGTGGGGCGGTTGTCCGTAGGGGCGAACGAAGGGCTATGGTTCACCGGGAAGTGTCTCGACTCGACAAGTGAGTTAGTAACCTTCACGCTGGGGTTGGCGAAACCCGGAATGGCCGGTCAGACTCCCGAGTTCACAGGCAATACATACTCCCGTGAGATCGCCTGGGAGGCAGAGGATTTCCCAGATGAGACGCTCATTCCATCACGCCCCGGTACGTACATGCTGGGAATTCGCGCCAGCTGTGCGAGTCCGGGAACGGTTCAGGTAAAGCTCGTCTGGGGGGCGACTCCGATACGCAAGTGACGCCCGGGCACCCCGTCCTTGCGGAAGCAAGGGTTGGGGGATGGACCACTGAGACGAGAGGTTGCGTCTCCCACCCTTCGCTGTTGGCGAAGGATGGGGGCACATGCGCGACGTTGGAGGTCGGGGCCGCAAGCGTGGGCTGCGGCGCGGGGGGTCGGTAGGTTGGGAGTGTGTGATGGGACAAAACCGATACCTCCTACTTCCCGCTGTGCTGTTGGTTGTCGTTGCCTTGGCGCTCGCGGCTGATTCGGTGCAGAGATGGTGGTACTTCAGGCAACGGAGTATCGGTAGGGCTTGGGCGAACGAACAGCGCAAGGCTGCTTCGGGGAATGAGGAACGTCTCCGGCAACTGGTAAAATGGGCGGATGATTGGGAGGACACTCCGAAATGGAAGCGCGTGACCAGTAGATCGCTATTGGGTAGCCTTGTGCTTCTTCCTGGGGAATCACTTACTGAGGACGGAAAGTCCCCAAGAGCCAATTACAGGCGTACCGACATCCTCAAGGCGCTTCTCACCGACGGCACCGAGATCACCTGGGACGCGACTATTGAGCGATGGCGCATCGTGCGTATCGGGCCCCCGAAGGTCATACGTGGACCTTGAAGAGTCAAGTTCTCTGCGGGTTCACGTACGAGCACGACCTCAAACACGGAACGTTCACGCGGACCGGGCCGGACGGTGTGGAGACGTTTGTCCAGACGGACGTCGCCGGGCGGGTGACCTATGTTCGCCGGGGGCCGGACGGCAATGAGATCATGACGGCTTTGTACGATTACGGCGATAATGACGACGGGCTTGTCGATCACATCACCTACGGGAACAACGCGTCCGTCTGGTATGAGTATGACGACGCGCGCCGCCTTGAGAAGATCATCCACCGGGATGGTCAGACCCCCGCGCCCACGGAGTTTCTCATCCTCGAATATGAGTACACCGACCGCGACGAGGTCGCCCGAATCAGCGAGTATCACGGCAGCTTGGACCCCAACTTCGTCGTTACGTTCACCTATGACAATCGTGGGCGTCTGACTCGGGAATGGCGGGAGGACGAGGTGCTCGTCACCGACGTTTACGACATCACCTACGAGTACGACAACGGTGGGAACCGGACCCTCAAGGAGGACGCGGTCAGCAACACGCGCGTCGAATACCACTACGACCTCGAGGATCCCAGCGAATATGACAGCAAGAACAACCAGCTCATGTACTATCAGGAGTTCGATACGAGCGGGCCGGGCGATCCCGTGCTGGTTTCGACGACCTGGTATTACTACACGTTCATGGGCAACGTCGAGCGCGTGGTGACCAGTGCCAAGGACTCGGACGTTTGCGAGTCAACATGGTTCCGCTATGCCGTGGACGATCAAACAGCGACGATGATCATCGGCGAGACGTGGAACTGGAACGGCGTCGACCCTCCCGATCCGCAGAGCTACGACATCACTTACGGCCGGGAGTTCCGGTACGATCAGGCGAGGGCGAGGTACCTGACGCGCGTGCTTGATCCGGCTGCGCTGGAGGCCGGGAACCTCACCACGGTGTCGAAGGTCTGGTCGGATTACGACGGCGATGTGGTTTATGGGGATTACACGGTCAGCTTCACCGTTCCGACGGACATCCGCTCCTATGAGCCGGGGATGGGGAAGGTCGAGCCGTGGGCGTCGATGGGCGCGGCGAGTACGAGCTACTATAGTACGGACATGCTCGGGACGACTCGCTACATGACCACGCCCGACGACGGCCAAAAGGAACGTGGCGGTGCCACTGGTGGCGGACTTGCGACGGAAGGTGCCACGTTCACGGCATTCGGTGAGCGCATCGGCGGGACGAACCACCGCTACGGCTACGCCGGTGCGCACGGCTACCGCGCGCAGGATACCGCCGAAGACCCCGGCAGCGATCCGGTCCCCTTCCTCCACGTGGGCCACCGCTACTACGACCCCGCCACCGGCAGGTTCCTCCAACGCGATCCGATTGGTATCTGGGGCGGGTTGAATGTTTACACCTATGCGCAAAACGCGCCAACGAATCGCGTGGATGCGGACGGACAGGGGTGGTTCACTGCGATCGTGGTCATAATCATCGTTGTCGCTATTGCGAAGAAAATCATTGATATGGCGCAGGCTGCATATCACGCCAAGGGCCTCAGTACGCTAGGACCGAACAGGGACGCGCAAAGCGAGATGAGCCTTGACGACTACTCTGACGCAATTGGGCCCCGGCGCGCCTCGGACTTCCAGAATGGTCTGGAAGGTATCCAAGGAATCATCGAAACAGTTCCCGGTACGACGATAACAGGAGAGGTGCATCCGCCGACTGACGCAGGCGGTGCCGCGTTGTGGATTGCCACAGAATGCGCTGCCAGACCCCAGTATCAAGGGAACTGATAATAGCTGTCCCGTGCCATTGTATCGGGCGAGCCTGCGTTGATAGTGTGTGCCATCTGAGGCCAAACCATGGGAGGAGGACCGGGATGAAGCCCTTGAGGACAAGGCACGCAGTTCTGATTACGGCAGCGGTCTTCACTGTGTTCTGGTGTGCCGCTACGACCCTAGTCATCGGGTTCTTCTCGCGCCAGGGGGAACGAGACATGAAGATGGCTACCGAGTTGGAACGGCAGCGCGATGCCGGCGCAGGGGCGATAGAGAGTGGTCGCTACGATGCGGCAGAGCGTTGCTTACAGGGGGCCTTGGAGTTTGCAGAGAGCGCTTACGGAGAGGACAATTCGTATGTGGCTAGCACCGCGCATTCGCTCGCGTGCTTGTATAGAAGACAAGGCAAGCGCGAGCAGGCGAGGCCTCTGTTTGAGCGCTGTTTGAGTATTCATGAGCGATTGGATGGACCGGAATCACTACATCTCACCGCGGCGCTGGGGCATCTCTCCGCGCTCTGCCTGGAGTTGGGCGACATTGATGCCTCGCTTGCGCATGCTGAGCGTGATCTCGACATCCAGGAACGTGAATTCGGGATTGGTGATCCGCGACTGTCCGGCAGCTTAAAGAACGTGGCAGCCGCGCTGGAGCGACAAGGGAAGCACGCAGCAGCGCTTCCGTTTCGCGAGCGAATCGTTGTACTGGAAGGCGAACGCTACCACAACAGGAGTTTTGAGTTCGCCAGAGCGTTATACCAGCAAGCTGAGATTCTGCGCATTCAAGGCGAGTATGCTCTCGCTGAGCCGGTGTATCGACAATCACTCAATCTCCTTGAAACGCAGGACACCCCGTGGGCAATTCGCTTGAAAGAACGGGCCGCTCTTGGATGCATTGAGGTTCTGCGTGGCCTGGGACGAAGTGATGAGACTGATGCTCTTGAGGCCAAGACGATGCGGATGCAGTCGGAAGAGCTTCCCGGCGAGTGACGAGGTGCTCCCCACCGACGTCTACGACATCACCTACGAGTATGACAACGGTGGGAACCGGACCCTCAAGGAGGACGCGGTCAGCAACACGCGCGTCGAATACCACTACGACCTCGAGGATCCCAGCGAATATGACAGCAAGAACAATCAGCTCATGTACTATCAGGAGTTCGATACGAGCGGGCCGGGCGATCCCGTGCTGGTTTCGACGACCTGGTATTACTACACGTTCATGGGCAACGTTGAGCGCGTCGTGACCAGTGCCAAAGATTCGGAGTTCTACGAGTCGACCTGGTTCCGCTATGCCGTGAACGATCAGACAGCGACGATGATCATCGGCGAGACGTGGAACTGGAACGGCGTCGACCCTCCCGATCCGCAGAGCTACGACATCACTTACGGCCGGGAGTTCCGGTACGATCAGGCGAGGGCACGGTACCTGACGCGCGTGCTCGATCCGGATGACCTCGAGGACGGGAACCTTACCACGGTGTCGAAGGTGTGGTCCGACTACGACGGGGATGTGGTTTATGGGGATTACACGGTCAGCTTCACCGTTCCGACGAACGTCCGCTCCTACGAGCCGGGGATGGGGAAGGTTGAGCCGTGGACGTCGATGGGCGCAGCGAGCACGAGCTACTATAGTACGGACATGCTCGGGACGACGCGTTACATGACCACGCCCGACGACGGCCAAAAGGAACGTGGCGGTGCCACTGGTGGCGGACTTGCGACGGAGGGTGCCACGTACACGGCATTCGGCGAGCGCATCTGCACGTTGGATGACTCATGTGGCCCGACTGATCCGAACCCGCGCTACGGCTACGCCGGCGCGCACGGTTACCGCGCGCAGGATACAGCCGAGGACCCCGGCAGCGATCCCGTCCCCTTCCTGCACGTCGGCCACCGCTACTACGACCCCGCCATCGGCCGCTTCCTCCAGCGGGATCCGATTGGGATCGATGGCGGGCTGAATGTGTATGCTTATGTGGGTAATTCGCCCACTTCTCTGGTCGATCCGAGCGGGCTCGACGTCTTCACGGATATATTCGACGCGATCGATGGGTTCATCAATGGAGAACTTTTCGGATGGGGAGCAGGGGGCACTGGGGCTTACCAGTCCGCTAAGTACAAATGGCGGAAGCTCCCCTTTGCCAAGGTGGCCAATCGGTTCATGGCCGTTGAGGCTGGAGCAATCATGGGTTGGAATTTCGGAAAGTGGTTGTATCCAAGGGCCATTAGGCCCATGTTTGACTTCCTGGAGAAGCACGGAATGAAGAAGTTCGGTGACCCGTTCAATCCATCCAATCCGTGGGGTTGGGCTGGGGGAACCAGCTGGGCTCGCCCACGCGCGGCAGGCGCATGTGGTGCCAGGACAGTCGAAGCCCCAGCGTGTTTCACACACTCTATGTGATAAGCGGCCTTGCGCGGGCGGTCGCCCGCAACGGAGTCGAGTCAAGAAGGAACCCAGCGCACTGGGTTGATTGTGTCCGACCTGATGAAGAGAACTCAGATGATCAGATTCGTGAAACAGTTCATGTGCTCGAGAGTGGCGTGGGTTCTGGGTGTGGTTGCGTGGATATGGATTGCAGGAGAACACTGGTACAAGGGGCTATCCTCGGGGTTCACGGGACTCAATGTGACGCAGGTGGTGATAGCTACCTCGCTGGGGATTCTCTTTTCTGGCGCGTTTATCCTGAATCGGGGATGGGAGAGGCATAGGAAGAGTGATCACCATTGACGCGTGTCTCCTTCCCTGTGAGGCGAGGCGCTCTCTTGCGATGACTACCCGGAGATCTTGGGCCATGACTACCGAATCAAATCGACATGAGGGAGCACATGAGAAGGACGAATCTCGCAAGGATTCCCGGCAGCTAACGGATCGCAGAAGAACAGTACTGTTCTATATTGCGTGCGCGATTCCAGTCTTGTGTCTTGTGCTCGGGATTACCACGTCGTATTCGTGGAAGATTCTGAATGGTGTTGGTGTTGCGGGTCTTCTCCTCATCATGTGGATAAAGATGCGTCGTGTGGCGTACCGTTGTCCGCAATGCGGAGGGGCGCTCGAGATCGTTCCAGACTCAGAGCCACATGCGTACAAATGTACGAAATGCAAAGTGGACTGGGAAACGCGATTCGGTGAGTAGCGCGGGTCCCCATCCTTTTCGTCAAAAAAGATGGTTCTCCTCCCAAAAAGTTACTGACGTAACCCCTTGAAAGACAAGGAC
>CBDUZO010000146.1:0-7200 GCA_965371725.1 uncultured Phycisphaerales bacterium | reverse complement strand
TCAAACAGGCATTACCGGGGCGATTCTCCAGTAACTAATTCGGAGGAGAACCATATTTCACGGGCCATTGTGCGATGGGAACAACCCGCCGCGAAAACAGATCGGTGCCCGCTTTCCTATTTCCCCGCACCGAGCAAGTGGCATGGGCGCAGGGATTCCGGACGTGTGATTGACACGGTCACACTAACGCGTCGCGTTTCCTTGACGCTGAGGTCGTGACACATCTACCACTGAATACATCGTCATTTCCGCATCGATTCTGAGGCTGCACGGACCTCGCGCCGCGAAGGTCCATCGTCCGATATGATTGTGGCTCACGTGGTGGTGGGGCGGTTTTTCGTGACCGTTGCACATCCGGCCCATATCACGGGCAGGGGCGAGACGTTCGGACGCCGCGTCGCGCAAGATCGATGGCTGAGAGACACACGCACAAGGAGTGGCGCTACAACCGTGGTGTGCAAGACGGCGTTATAAGATGAACCGGCTCAGGTCGCTGTCCTGGCTGATATCGGCGAGGCGTTCGTTGACGTAGGCCTCGTCGATGCGGATGGATTCGCCACAGCGGTCGGGAGCCTCAAAGCTGATCTGTTCCATCAGCTTCTCGACGACGGTCATGAGCCGTCGGGCGCCGATGTTCTCGGTGGACTGATTGACGCGATACGCGGTGTCCGCCAGGGCGGCGATCGCATCGTCGGTGAACGCGACCATGACACCCTCGGTTGCCAGAAGGGCTGTCTGCTGCTTGACCAGAGCGTTTTGCGGTTCGGTGAGGATGCGGACGAAATCGTCCCGTGTCAGATCCTCGAGCTCGACGCGAATGGGCAATCGTCCCTGAAGCTCGGGCATCAGGTCGCTCGGTTTGCTCTGGTGAAACGCGCCGGCTGCGATGAAGAGGATGTGATCCGTTTTGACGGACCCGTGCCGCGTGGTGACGGTGCAGCCCTCGATGATCGGCAGCAGATCGCGCTGCACACCCTGCCTCGATATGTCCGGACCGTGCGTGTGGGTTGGGGCAGCCAGCTTGTCCAGTTCATCCAGGAAGATGATCCCGCTATTCTCGGTGCGGCGTAGCGCAGCCTCCTTGACCTTCTCAGGGTCGATCAGCTTGTCCGACTCCTGTTCGAGGACGATCTTCCGCGCCTCTACGATCGGTACGGACCGCGCCTTAGGTTGGGATGGCATGAGACGTTCGAGGAGGTTCTGCATTTCGGGGTCGATCTGATCCACACCGAAGGCGGTCATGAACCCGGCCGGGCCCTGCTTCGCCTCGATCGTGAGCTCAACGATGCGATCCTCCAGCTCGGAGGCCCGCAACTGAGCCCGAAGCTTCTCGCGGCTTCGATGCCTTCGCTCGGCTGTCTCGCTGGCGGCGTCCGTATCCGTCCGGTCGAACGTGGTCGGCGGTATGAGAATGTCGATCAGGCGTTCCTCGCTGCGCCGTTCAGCCTCGGAGCGGACGACTTCGGCCTGTTCGTTTCGGACCATGATGATGGCCAGCTCGACCAGGTCGCGGACCATGCTTTCGACGTCCCGTCCGTGGTAACCGACCTCGGTATACTTCGTCGCCTCGACTTTGATGAACGGAGCGTCGACCAGATTGGCGAGCCGGCGGGCGATCTCCGTTTTGCCGACGCCGGTCGGGCCGATGAGGATGAGGTTGCTCGGTCCGACCTCGTCACGAAGGTCCTCGGGCAACTGCCGTCTGCGCCAGCGATTGCGGATCGCGACGGCGGCCGCACGTTTGGCGGCATCCTGCCCGACGATGTACTTGTCAAGCGCTTTGACAATCTGTTTGGGCGTCAGCTCGAGCATGAGGCCTTCATTTCAGGTCAGTCGACACAATATCTCGATCCGGACACTGACTCCTTCGAGCCCTCGACGTCGTCGGCCAAGCGGCATCATGGGATGGTCTCGACGAAGATTTTGTCATTGGTATAGACACAGATGTCAGCCGTGATCTTGAGCGATTGCTCGACGATGTCCTTGGAAGCGAGGTCCGTGTGTGCGACAAGTGCGCGGGCGGCGGCCGTCGCGTACATCCCGCCCGATCCAATACCGATCACCCCGTCCGAAGGCTCGATCACATCTCCGGAACCGCCAATCATGAGCGTGGCATCTTTCGACACGGCGATCAGCAGCGATTCGAGCCGCCGGAGCACCCGATCCGTCCGCCACTCCTTGGCAAGCTCAATGGCCGCACGTCGGATGTTGCCCTTGTGCTGCTGGAGCTGTGCGTCGAATCGGTCGAGCAGGGCGAAGGCGTCCGCCGCCGAGCCGGCGAAACCGCACAGAACGTCCCCGTTCGCCAGCGAGCGGATCTTCCGGGCGTCCTGCTTGACGGCTGCGTCGCCGAGTGTGACCTGGCCGTCCCCGCCGATGGCCACGCTGCCCCCACGGCGAACGGAGAGGATCGTCGTCGATCGAAGGACCGGGTTTGTGTCCGAGTGAGCCATGTGTTGCTTATCCTTGCCGGCCCGGCGACCGCAAAAAGAGCACCCGCCGAGTGGGAGGACGGTACAAGATGTCGATCGCCTTTGCAACCGGCATGGCGTCGGGTAGGTTGTGACGCGTGTGTTGTCGGGCGGATCGCCTCGATCGGGGCGAAGTGCGAACCTGACGTATCGAGAACCGGATACCGGAATGGACGGGATGCGGAGAGCAGCGCGCGGAAAACCGGCGGTTGGGTTGGGAACTCCCGCTACGCGTGCCGTCGGTTTACTGTGCGCCGTGGTTCTGCTTGGGATCGCGGGGTGTCACGGGTCAAGCGGCAACGGAGAGTCGGACGGCCCGACCCCCAACATGGGGTCAAGCACTTCCGAAAAGCCGGTACAACCGGCGCCTCGCCCGCCGCCGAGGCGGTTGGCCATTGGGCCCGAGGCCGCCGACGCGGACCGGTGGCTATGGGTCGAGGCCATCGATACGGATGCGAGGGGCGGATGGGCAACGGGCTCCTTCGACCCGGATCGCAACAAGCTCGAGCTCGAAACATACAATGCACGCGCGTTCGCGGTGGATGTAAGTCGCATACCCATCCGATGGGATACGCTCGTGATCATCGGAATCGATGGCCGCAACAGCGAGCTTCGCCGCAGGGACTACGCAGTCTTGCACTTCGCTCGGAACGACCACGGCGAGTGGGTCGTGGTCGAGCCGTAGGATTGTAGGGTGGGCATGGCCCACCATCGGCGGCAATGTTTTTGGTGGGCGGTGCCCACCCCACTCGCTGAACGATCACGGCGAGTCACGATTCTCCTGCCAGCAACCGGTTCGCGCGATGCGTCTTCGTGTCAATCTCCTGTCGCTCGCGCTCCTTGAAACCGCGGATGATCTCCCATTCGGGGCGGGCATCGTCCAGTTCGACGGCGCGATCATAGCTATGAACGGCGTCACGGAGCAGGTCGTCGGACGGCAGGGCCTCGCCGGCCTCGAGTTGGCAGTCGGCGAGTGACACATATCCGCCGGGATCGGCCGGGTAAAGCGCACAGGCACGCTTGGCCGAAGCGATCGCGGCGTGATAATCGTCGGGCTCTCCCGTGTGGCGGGCGCGTGCGAGATGAAGCTGTAGCAGGCGGCGCTGGTGAGCAACCTGATACGGATCCCGTCTGACGGCTTCACGGAGCGAGTCCACAGCCCTTTGCAGCGCCTCTGCGCGATGGGACCGGTTGAGCGATCGGGCAAGCCACCACCGAGCCCGCTCGATGCAGGGCGTGACGTCGAGTCGATCCGCGTCCATAGCCTTGAGGAACATCTCGTCCACCTGCTGAACGCTCGATTCCATCTTGTGCGAGCCTCGCGCGAGGGCAATGGCGCGCTGCGTGTATCGCGCCGCCCGTGCGACGGGGATGACCGCCACCACCAGGATACAGACGATGGCGATTCCGGTGGCTGTGAGCGGCAACCACCGCTTCGCTCTCGTGAGGACAGCCGGAACCGGCTCGACCGGGGACCTCTCGGCGATGCAGAAGGCCAATGCGGCGCAAAGCGCTGTGGCTGCACCGGGCACGAAGACTGCGAAGCTGATCATGTCGTGCAGCAGGAAGGTGAACAGGCCGATCGCGGTCGCCGTGGCGATGACGTGACGGCGTCCGGATAGGATGGCGGGCGAAAAACATGCGAACCCGGCAAGCCAGATCAATCCGACCGCGACGGACATGAAGTACAGGTAGTTCGGATCGTCCGATCCGAGCAGCGGTATCCGGGCGAGCACCAGGGCGACAGCGAGCGCAACAGCCCACGCCATCAGCACAGGACCGGACGGCGGTGACAGTCCCTCCTCGGAATCCGGCGGCGCGACGGGCGTCGCTCGCGTGGCGGCAAGTGACGCTCCGATCAGTAGGACCGACATCCCGACAAGACCGATGACACCCCACTCGGCTGCCGTCTGGACGAACAGGTTGTGCGGGTTGGCGATCTCCTCCGCGGCCTCGATCGGTTTGTATTGCAGGTAGTGTCTGCCGAAGTTCTCCCGGCCCACGCCCGTCAGTGCGTGGTCACGGATCATGTTGGAGGAAGCTGTCCAGTACTGCCACCGGAAGCCGAGCGAGGAACCGGGCAAGGATCCGTGGTACGTACCGTGCCCGGCCACTGCGATCACACCGAGCAGGGCCGCGCCCCATCCGGCGGCGACGGCCTTGCCGCGATGGGCATCCATCCACGGGCGAAGGATGGTAACAGCCGGCCAAAGGAACAGGCCGGCCACACCGGACAGTATCGCGCCGAGACTGTGTGTGAGGAACACACCGATCAGGATGAACGCCGCACCGACGAACGGGATTACCTTCAGAAACGGTCCGGTTGCATCGGTGGGGCGTCTCCCGCCCGCAAGGGCGACTCCGATGGCCGCGATTCCGCACAACACCAGATAGGAGCCGGTGATGTTGCCGTGAGGCATGAACCCCGATGCCTCGCTCGCCTTCAAACGCCGTTCGAACAGCTCGACCTTGGGCGAATCGAGTTCGATGCCCTGAGAGGTCCATAGGTCCTCCTTGATCTGCTCGTAGTGCTCCAACGTGTCGTCAAAGCCGACGTAGTAGTCATCCAGGCACTTTGCCGATTGCACCACGGCGGAGGCGAGAACGGCCGTCAGCAGGATTCCGCGGTGCCAAGGTCGAGGCATCAATTGAACGAGCGCGATCGCGAGCAGGGGATAGCAGAGCCAGTCGATCGAGGCATTGATGGCAAGCCGCTTGTTCCCGGCTGCGATGCAGGAGACGACAGCGGCGACGAGCACGATCAGCGCGCCCCACTCGAGCCCGGTCCGGCGATAGCGGCGGGCCGGTCCGATCGCCCGGGCGAGCAGCCACCCGCACGCCGCCACGAGAATCAGCAGGTCGAACACGAGCGTGTGCAGGGGCTCGGGATCGCTGATGGCGTCGAGGGCGGTCGTCAGGCCGACGCCGCCCGAGTCGTAGGTCTCGGTTACAAGCGGTCTCAGCGCAGTGACCAGGATCAGCAGGAACAACGAGATGGTCTCGATGATGCGTGACACAACCATCCTTACGCCGCCGGACGCTTCCCGGTTTGTCAGCCGGGGCGTTGATCCGCCCGCACAGCCGAAAACGACTTCCTCCACGCTGTTGGAAAGGACCCGAACACAGACTACAATCGCCACGGTGTCCGGTGGCGGCCGGGCCCTATCGGAATCGGTACTTATATGGGACGACACGACTGTTGGGCAAGAAGATCCCACCCAGTTTGACGGCGCTGGGGCGAGGCTCGCTTCCTCCCGAGATTGAGGTGAGCGGCGGGCGCTACGCGCTGCGGCGTGTCTTCAAGAACGACTTCTTCGCCATCACCGCGATGTACGAGGGCGAAGTCGGGAGAGTCTTGCTGAAGGTGGGACGGCAGGCGAGCTTCCTGCTGTTGCCGATGGCGTGGGTTGGAAGATGGCTGGCCGCTCGAGAGCAAGCGGCGTTGACGCATCTCGACGACGTTAACGGGATTCCGAAGTTCATGGCCCGATGGGGCCCAACGGGAATCATCCGCGAGTACGTCGAAGGGCACCCCCTGGCCAAGTCGGAGCACGTGGCGGATGATTTCCATCCTCGACTGCGCTCGCTGATCGAGGTCATCCACCGGCAAGGGATGGCCTATGTCGACCTCGAGAAGTGTGAGAATGTTCTTGTGGGTGATGACGGGCGACCGTATCTGTTCGACTTCCAGATTTCGTGGTATTTGCCGGATCGGTGGGGCGGTAAGCTGTGGCCGATGCGTGTGTTGCGCGGATGGTTCCAGCGCGGCGATCTCTATCATCTGCTCAAGCTCCAGCGCCGGACGCGGCCTGATCAGCTATCACCGGAGGCACTGGCGGCGTCGTATCGCAAGCCGTGGTATGTTCGTGTGCACCGGATGGTTACATGGCCCTTCACATGTGTTCGACGAGCAATTCTGAACCGGGTGGACCCGCGTCGCGAGGGGGAGCGCGGACGCGTGTCCGAACAAGATATGGCCGGAATGAGGTGACAATGGTGTTGACCGAGCGAGATCAGGAATCCGTGGATCTTTTCCGCGAGTACATCGAGGACGCCGTGGCGACCGATGAGCGGTACGGGCCCGCCGTGCGACACGATACCGAGAATGAGTCGATGCTCATCACGCGGTTCGAGGCGGGGCCGGGCTGTTGGTTCATCATGGCCATCAACCCCTCGGTCCCAAAGGTGAGGGTCGGGTTCCTGATCGACGATCCAGCCGTGTACGATGAGATTCGGCAATGGCTTGACGAGATGGATGAACCGGTGGAAGCCGTTCTGGCAGCGAGTTTTGCGGAGGCCGGTCTGGATTGGACTGATCCGCCGGTCGAGGGCGCGTGCGAGATCGGTGCGTGCTCCTGTTTCAACACGCCGCTCGAGCTCGAGGATGCGTTGGACTTCGACGGCGAGCAAGTCCGTAACAAAGTCCTTCGGATGCTCGAGGGTTATCTGATCGCGTTCGGTCCGGCCGTGATCGTCGCGGAACCGGAGGACTTCGAGGAGGAGGATGAGTAGCAACGCCTTTCACGAACGGCGCTACGACTCCCGTTTCCGGAAAGGCCATGGTGTTTCTTCCTCCTCTCCTTAATAAGGAAGGGTTGGGGGAGGTTCTTCTCCGTTTGCATGAACCCCCCTCAATCCCCCCTTGGCAAGGGGGGAAGAAAGGGGGTGCCCCATTCCTTCGCGGAGCGAAGGGTGGGGGACGGACGGTTGTTCGAGGATTGTAGGGTGG
>CBDUZO010000145.1:0-7256 GCA_965371725.1 uncultured Phycisphaerales bacterium | reverse complement strand
AGCCCCTCCTTGTCAAGGAGGGGAGGAAGAAACGCCATTACCTTTCTGGAAGCGGGACTAGCAAGGCCCCTCTGTGGCTAGCTGGTCGTGATTCGCTGGCCGTCGTGGGCGAGGGCCATGTTGTCAGGCAGTTCGCGGTTTGTTTCCTTGTGCAGGAACGCGTGCGCGATGTGGGTGAAATAGGTCTGCCGCGCGCCGATCCGCCCAGCCACCTCGACGGCTTGTTCGAGGTTGAAATGCGCGGGGTGCGCTTTGCGGCGGGTGGCGTCAACCATGAAAACGTCCAACCCATGCAGCTTCGCAATCGATTCATCCGGAATGTGGCTGCAGTCGGTGCAGTAAGCGAAGTTGCCGAAGCGATATCCGAGCACGGGCAGCGAGCCGTGCATGATCGGGATGGGGATGATCGCCTGATCGCCGACAGTGAACGGTTTGGAATCGACCGTATGCAGATCCAGGCTCGGCCGGCTATGTGGTGAATCCGGCGCGGGCTGGAACACGTAGGCGAACATCCGCCTGATGCGGTCCAGCGTCCTTTCCGTGCCATAACATGGCACCGCCTGCCCTGTGATCCAGTTGAACCGTCGCAGATCATCCAATCCGCCGACATGATCGGCATGGTGGTGCGTGAACAGGACCGCATCAATCACATCGATCCCGTTGACGATGCACTGAATGCGAAGCTCGGGGGTCGTGTCAATAAGAATGCGCTGATCGCCGATGCGGACGAAAACGCTCGGGCGTGTCCGTTTGTCACGCGGGTCGTCGGAGCTGCAAACCGCGCAATGGCAGCCAATCATCGGCACACCGTGCGACGTACCGCTTCCCAGAACAACAACCTCGACCAGACCCTTGTCACCGTTCATGAGCCACTCTGCCACCGCGCAGACTTCCATGCGGCGTGCGGGCATCATACGCGCAGCTTCCGGTTCCCGCCACCCGTGTTCGGGGCTTGGTTGACCCTTCATTTCGCGGGTGTTACGGTTTGTGCGGTGGTGTTTGCAGCGCGGTCACGCGAATGGAACGCGCCGTTACGGGAAGGACGTCAAACAACATGGACCGCCGAGGTTGCATCGGCTTGACACTTGCGATTGCGCTTCTTGTTGGAATGGGTTGCGCGCCGCGGCCGGCGGCCGAACCGTCGGTCGGCAAGGCGTGGCAGCGGCGACAGGGCTTACTCCAGCAGCCCCATTCCTCCAACCGACCACCGGATGCACGATCATCAGGGGATGAGCGGGCGGACCGTCCGGTTTGCGATCCGATTGCGACACTCGATGATAGGCCGATCGCTCGCCATCGTGTGGTTGGTCTTCTGCTGCGATCACACGGTGTTGGTGTGCTTGAGCAGATCATCGTGCTGGAGGCGGCTGAACGGCTCGCGGGCAAGAGGGGGCTGACCGTGACCGATGCCGACATCGAGCGTGAATATGAGCGTGCCTTGCGTCGGCTGATCGACCCGCTCTCCTCGGTCAACTCCGGTTCGTACGACCGTCAAGCGGCCGTGCGAGCGTTGGATTCGGTTTTATCAAATCGCAACATCTCGCGCGAGGAGTTTCTCGCGGGGATGCGGCGCCGCGCTTATCTTCGACGGATTGCCAACGCTGAACTGGTTCCGACGGACGAGCAGTTTCGCGAGGAGTTCGAGCGTCGGTTCGGCCGGCGGGTTCGACTGCGCCACATCCAGGTGGCCACCCTGCGACAGGCCGCCGAGGTGCGCGAGCGGCTCGACGCCGGTGACGACTTCGCCGAGATCGCCCGTCGCTACAGCGTCAATTCCGCCAGTGCGCCACGCGGCGGTCTTCTCGACCCGTTTTCGATCGCGGACGAAGACGTACCCGAAGCCTTTCGCCGGGCTGCGTTTGCGATCGAGCCCGGAGATGTTTCCGATGCGGTCCGTGTTGGTGAGTGGTATCACTTCCTCAATCTCGAGGAGGAGATTCCGGCTGATCCGACGGACTTCGATCGCGTGCGCGGTGATCTGGAGATCAGCCTGCGCGAACGTCTGGTTGAACCGGCCATGCAGGAGCTACACGAGCACCTTTTCCGGCAGGCCAAGATCGACATCCATGATCCGCTGCTGAGGGAGGTGTTTGAGAAGGTCCATCCGGATCGTTGACGGCGCCGCGGATCGGCACAGATCGACTCGCGGTGTGCGCCGCCGGGTGCAGACCGGAATGCTGGCGTCGCGCGTAGCGTGATGTTAGGATATGGCTCCTCATGGCGGCCTCGTGCCGCCGGGTGCGTCAGGTGATCGAGTGAAGCGAAATCGGTGTCTGGACCGCGGACCGGTCCGAAGCTCCTTGAGAGGGGCACCGCGAGGAGAACGATGTGGCTGTTGTGAAACGTTACCCCTCCGTCCTGATGTTTGGCGGTCCCGGTTCGGGCAAGGGAACCCAGGGTGTTGTGCTCGGGCAGATGCCAAACCTGGTGCACCTTGCGATGGGCGATATCTTTCGGGGCCTGGATAAGGGGTCGGACATCGGCAAGGAGTTCCTTTCCTATTCGACGCAGGGCAAGCTCGTGCCCGACGAGCTTACGATCCGTGTCTTTCGCCATCACGTGGATGAGAAGATCAAGGTGGGCGAAATCGACCCCGAATACCACGCGCTGATTCTTGACGGCATCCCGCGCACGACCGCGCAGGTTGAACTGTTGAAGGATGTCATCGACGTCAAGAAGGTTATTCATCTTATGATGGAGGATCGTGACACGCTGATAGCGCGGTTGGCGGGCCGGGCCACCAAGCAGAACCGACCCGACGATGCCGATCGATCCGTCATCGAGAACCGGATCGACGTCTACGAGCGTGAGACGGCGCCCGTGCTCGATGCGTATGCGAAGCGGCTGATCGCGCGTGTCAATGCCGACCAACCGCCGCTTTCCGTGCTGCGCGATGTGGCCGACTGCCTGACCGGGGTGATCTCCCCGAAGATCTGAGCCGGAACGTCTGACGGATTGCGAATGGCCCCAGACGCGTCAATCCAACGTTGACGGAGCAGTAGTCCACGCGGACGTGCGGGGATTCGCACGTCGCCGAGCAGAGCCGTGACCAACGACCCATCAACCGCGAACACGTCGGACGAGGATCACAAGCGTAACGTCGAAGCGGTGCCCGAACGGCTCAAAGCCTTCGCATCCGGATTCGATCGGCGGTTTGGGGAATACCTGGTGCCGCGCGGCGACGTTCCGCCTGAGCTTCTGGAAGCGATGCGTTACTCCGCCTTGGCACCGGGGAAGCGGATTCGTCCCTATCTCCTGAAGCGCTGCTGCGAGTTGGTGGGCGGTGATCCGTCTGATGCCTGGCCCGCGGCAGCCGCGATCGAGTGCGTTCACACGTTCAGCCTGATCCACGACGACCTCCCGGCCATGGATGACGATGACCTGCGTCGAGGCCGTCCCACTTGCCACAAACAGTTCGGCGAAGCCACTGCGATACTGGCCGGCGATGCGCTGGTCGTGCTGGCGTTCGAGATTCTTGCTCGGCACGTTTCCGACAAACGCCTGGCGGGCGAGTTGACGCTCGAGCTGGCGGACGGGGCCGGTTGGTCCGGCATGATCGGAGGACAGACAGCCGACGTCGCCGGAGAGTCAAAACCGCCCACGCTGCCACTTGCGGATTACATCCACCAGCGGAAGACCGCGCGGCTGTTCGAGACGGCGTGCAGGTTCGGTGCGATGGTGGGTCGCGCGGAGCCGGACTTGGTGGCGTCACTCGGCACGTTTGGGCGGATGCTCGGGCAAGCCTTCCAGATAGCCGATGACTTATTGGACGTTACGGCGACCGCCGAGGTTCTGGGCAAGGGTGTCGGCAAGGACGTGGTCGCCTGCAAACAAACCTATCCGCGGTGCGTAGGGATCGATGAGAGCCGCCGAGGGGCTGACGCGGCCGTGGCGTCCGCGATTGCGGAGTTGGATGCCTTGGGGCCTGCAGCGGATGATCTGCGCGACCTGGCCTATTATGTTGTTGATCGAAATTATTGAAAGTTCTGACACTCACCGTGCCGCGCCTTCCGGTAGAATCCATTCCGTGAGTTTCCGGCGGTTTGCGTCCGTTGTAGCGATGCCGCCGATTGGTTCCGAAGGCTCTACAGCCTCGCCGTTTCCGATGAGGCGGTGAGCGAGTGCAGCCATGAGCCTGCTCGACAACATCCGCTCTCCAGCAGACGTTCGAGCGCTGCCGGTGGAGCAGCTTCCCGCGCTGGCTGAGGCTATCCGCGCGCGAATCCTGGAGGTCGTGGGCCGACGTGGCGGCCACCTCACGAGCAACCTCGGGGTCGCCGAACTGACCATAGCCCTCCATCGCGTGTTCGACCTGTCGACGGACCGTCTGCTGTTCGACGTCGGCCACCAGTGTTACCCGCACAAGCTGCTGACGGGGCGGAATGAGCGGTTCGATTCGCTTCGCCAATCGGGCGGGATCAGCGGGTTCCCGGAAACCACGGAAAGTGATTACGATCTTTTCAACGTCGGACATGCCGGTACGGCGATCGCAACCGGTGTCGGGATCGCCCGGGCCGACCAGGCCCTTGGGAGGGATCGGCGGATCATCGCCCTTGTCGGTGATGCGAGCATCGTGAACGGCGTGGCCTTTGAGGGTCTCAATCAGGCCGGTACGCTCAAGCGTCAGTTCCTTGTCATTCTGAACGACAATGAGTGGGGGATTTCTCCCACCAAAGGCGCGATTGCTCAGTTCCTCGACCGGTTCCGCGCGAGCGACTTCTACGACGAGGTGAAGGAACGGACCAAGGCCCGGTTGCCCAAGCTCCCGCTGCTGGGCAAACCCGTCTTCGACGTGATCGCCCACCTCAAGGAGGGCATCAAAGCCACCGTCTCGCCGGGGCAGGTCTTCGAGCCTCTCGGACTTCAATACGTCGGTCCCGTCGACGGGCACGATATCAACCACCTGATCGATATTCTGGAAATGCTGAAGCGAGCCCGTCACCCCATCATTCTCCACGTCCACACGGTCAAGGGGAAAGGGTGCAAATGGGCCAGCGCCGAACCGGGCAAGTATCACAGTCCGGCCCCCTTCGTTGTCGAAGGAGGCAAGGTCATTCTCAAGAGCGGCAAGGGCAAGAGTTGGACCACTGCCTTTGTAGACAGCCTGATCAAGCTGGCGGAGGGAAACGAGAGAGTCTACGCCCTCACGGCCGGCATGCCTGACGGGACCGGGTTGAGCAAATTCGCCGAGCGTTTTCCGGACCGCGGTCGTGACATCGGCATCGCGGAAAGCTGCACCGTCGATATGGCTGCGGGCATGTGCAAGGCGGGTCTGCGACCTGTGGCCGCGGTCTATTCCACGTTCCTGCAGCGCGCGTTTGACCAGGTGTTTCAGGAGGTGGCGTTGCAGGGCCTTCCGGTGATGTTCTGCATTGACCGGGCCGGTCTGGTTGGTGGCGACGGGGCGGTGCACCATGGGTTCCTCGACGTCGCCTATCTTCGGGGCCTGCCCGGCATGGTCCTGATGGCCCCGATGGATGAGCCCGAGCTGTTCGAGGCGATGAAGCTCGGGTTGAGCCTCGACCAACCGTGTGCCATTCGTTACCCGCGTGACAACGTGCCCGACGCCACTCCGGGCTGCCCGCCGTTTGTGATCGGTCGATCGCGCAGGCTCCGTGATGGCGGTGCGGCCACGGTCCTCTGTTACGGCGCCACATCGCTGTACGGCGTGACAGCCGCCGAGATGCTGGCTGAGAATGGGATCGAGGTCGCCGTGGTGAACGCACGGTTTGCCAGGCCGATCGACCGGGATATGGTCGAGCAGGCGTTTGCGTCGGGTGCTCCGATAGTGACCGTGGAGGACCATTCGGTGGCCGGCGGGTTCGGGTCGGCTGTGTTGGAGACCGCCCAGGATATGGGGCTCACCTGTCCCGCCTTTGCACGATTGGGCATGCCGGCGGACCGGTTCATCGCTCACGGTTCCCGCAGGGAGCAACTGGCTGAGTGCGGTATCGACGCCACGGGAATCGCGGCGGCCGCCCAGAAGCTCGTTGGCGTAGAAGTGGGTGAGGAGCCGGCGGTGCCTGAGGTCGGACGCAAACCCGCCGTCTCACGCTAGAGCGGAAAGACCGTGACATCACCGCTTTACGCCGGTAGCATCAAGCGTGCTTGATTGGGGCGTGTGTCGCGTCTACGCGAGGACAGCCTGATGGCCTCGAAGGCAAAGGCAAAGCGGGTCTACTTACTGGGCAACCCGGACAAGGCGGAGGCCGAACCGGTCCTTGAGAATCTCGCGTCCTTTGCCCCATCGCGCTGCACCGTCGTCGGCTCCCAACTCGGGCTTGACGGGCGGGCGGCGGTCGAGGCAAAGGCCGAGCGCATTATCACCATCGGCGGTGACGGTACGTTGATCGGCGTCGCACGGTCGCTCGGGATTGATCAGATTCCGCTGATCGGCGTCAACGTCGGCAAACTCGGGTTTCTGGCGGAGTTCTCCGTCGGCGAGCTGAAGGATAGTTTTGACGAAGCTGTTTCTGATGATGCTCTGATCACGCGGCGTACGATGCTCGATGTGACCATTCACCACGATGGCCGACCGCGCGTGACGAGCCCGGCCGTCAACGATTGTGTCATCCAGGCCGGCCCGCCGTTTAGAATGGTCACGCTCGGTATTTCGATTAACAACGACCATCTTACCGAGGTTCGTGGGGACGGTTTGATCGTCTGCACGCCGAGCGGGTCGACGGCGCATAACCTTTCGGCCGGCGGACCGATCGTGCAGCCGTGCGTCGATGCCATGGTACTGACACCACTTAACCCGCACTCTCTCACGCACATGCCCCTGGTCATCGAGCGCGACGCCGTGATCAATATCGTCGCAACCGTGGTGAATGAGGGTACGACGGCCATCATCGACGGGCAAGTCTCCCACCCGATCGAGCCGGGCGACCGCCTCACCATCAAACGGTTCGCTTCCGACTATCTCCTGGTCCACAACCCGGGGTTCGCAAAATGGCGAAACCTGGTCACCAAGCTTCACTGGGGCTGGGCACCGAGCTGCGACTGATCCCAATGACCATGCGCGATCCGGCGCCGGTAGCGAGCCGCGGACTGCCGCAGGGCGGCTTTGCCGCGTCCGCGCGGACATTCAAGTAGCGGTTGTGCCTGCAATCCTGTGCGACATCATAGTCGCAGGACTTGTGAAACACAGTATTAGCCGGGTGCCCCATTCTTTTCGTTAGAAAAGGGTGGGGGACAGATCGAGCGAGTAGGGTGGGCACCGCCCACCAAGAACATCGCCGCCGATGGTGGGCCAT
>CBDUZO010000144.1:0-7417 GCA_965371725.1 uncultured Phycisphaerales bacterium | reverse complement strand
ATGTCCTTGTCTTTCAAGGGGTTACGTCAGTAACTTTTTGGGAGGAGAACCTGTTATAACAGCCACGGTCACAGCGGAGGGGATGGACGGGCGCAGCGTTCCGGTTCGGTTGCGCGAGCGCGATGCATCCGGGAATGACAGGGGGCGCGTTGTTGACACCAGGAAACTGACAGTCGGGCCGGGGGACGCGGTTTCGTCACCGGATGGGGCGGACGGCGTGATCGCGTTTCAACATCGGCAGGATCGGACGGGGCGTTTTGTCTATACCGTTGAGATCCCGGCCATTGAGTCGGAATCGGTCACGGAAGACAACAGCCGACAGACAACCGTAACCGTAATCGACTCGCGCGTGCGTGTTCTGGTCATCTCGGGTACGCCGAGTTGGGATTACCGTCTGCTCACGCGGCTGCTCGAGCGCGACGAGACCTTCGACGTGAGCAACTGGCTGCAATCGGCCGACGCAGGCGCCGTGCGAGACGGAAATACCATGATCGATCATTTACCTTGCCTCGCGGAAGAACTCTTCGCCTATGACGCCGTGATCCTGATGGACCCGAACGCATCCGAGCTCGATGGTGAATGGTGCCGTCTGATTGACACGTTTGTCGTGGAACACGGAGGCGGCGTTCTGCTTGCAGCCGGCAGGGCGCATACCCCCGCGCTATGGCGAGAGAAGTGACTTGAACCACTTCTC
This sequence comes from uncultured Phycisphaerales bacterium, assembly GCA_965371725.1. GTDB lineage: Bacteria > Planctomycetota > Phycisphaerae > UBA1845 > UBA1845 > CBDUZO01. Next base: position 6,723 of record CBDUZO010000144.1, on the reverse strand, counting down.
AGTCTTCTACCGGTAACGCCGGATCCCCAGGCCGATCTGGTCCTGAACCGGGTCGGTCACTATCAGTTGTCGCCGTCACCGGTGGAGATTCCCGAGGCGCAATGCGGACACGCCATTCTCCAAATGGGTGATGACCTTGCGTCGACGAAGAACGTGTGGCGGGACCTTGCAGAGGTATACTGGCACTGTCCGGTGCTTCGTGAGAAGCCGGTTGCGACCGTCTTGATGCGTCACGGTGATCCGCGCATGCGGAACGAATACGGCGGGCACGTGCTCGCAGCCGTGCAGTTTGTCGGCGGTGGGCGAAGTGGTTTCCTCGGGTTTGACGCGACGTGGCGTTGGCGGCGACACGGTGCGGAACGGTTCGATCGCTTCTGGGTTCAACTGATACGCTACCTTGCCGAGGGAAAGCTGCTCGGCGGTGTGAAGCGAGGCATGCTCACGACGCAGGCCGACCGATTCGCTCCCGGTGAGACTGTCAGGGTGACGGCACGTTTGTTCGATGCCGGGTACGAGCCGCTACGGAGTGACAGGATCACAGCTTCGTTTGACGTGGAGGAACGCCACGGGGAGTTCGAACTGGAAGCCAGACCGGGCGAACCGGGATGGTTCGAGGGAAGTTTCGTGCCCGATCGCGTGGGCCCCTGTCGCATTTCGCTGACCGTCCCTGATCCCGCGGCCCGCGAGCCTGTCGAGGTCTCGCGCGAGATCAGCGTGTCGAGGCCCAACATCGAGATTCTGCGACCTCGGATGGATCGCGGCAACCTTGTGACACTTGCGGAGCAGTCGGACGGTGGGCGCTACTTTGAAATCGATGAGATCGATGGGCTTGGCGATCTGATCCCTGACCTCCACGAGGAAATCTCGACCCGATCGCGCCCCACGCCGCTATGGGACAATTGGATGCTGTTGACGTTTCTGGTCATCCTGTTGTCAGTCGAATGGGCGGGCCGGAAGTGGGGGCGATTGCTGTGAGTCGATGGGTGCGGCGTGAGAAGGCGTTCCGGAACCTGCGGCGAAGAGGTAGTCCCGTGGGAGGGGTGTGACGGAGTGTGTCATTGAACGTGGATCGCGCAGAAGTTGCCCGACATCCATTGCCAACGCTTGACGCGTCGGTCACACGGCGTCTTCACTCCGTGGCGATCCGTCTGCGGCGCTATGTGTTTGTCGAGGGTCTTGCGTGGGTGGTCGTTTTTGTTGTCGCTGCCTCGCTCGTGCAGTTCCTCCTGGACTACGCCGCGAAGGGTCTGCGGTGGAGCATGCGAGCGGCGCTGTGTGGCGTGATCGTTGGTGCGTTGATGTGGCTGGTATGGCGGCACATCATCAGGCCGCTACGGCGGCGCGTCGGACTCGCCGAGGTCGCGTGCCTGGTTGAGCGGCGTTACCCTGAGCTCTCCTCGATCCTGATCTCCGCGGTGCGTTTCTCCACCGGCGAGGTGGGACCGCGCCGGGCGAACTCGTCGGACATGATGGCATCGGTGATTGACCGTGCGAGTCAACAGGTTCGAGCACTCGATTTCAACGTCGTTCTCGATTCGCGTCGCGCACGGTGGTCGCTGGTGTTTCTCATCGCTGCCACGACCTTCTTCGTTGGTATCACGACCGTTGCACCTGATGTAACGGCCTTGTGGTTTGCACGCAGCGTACTCCTTAGGGATGTTGCCTGGCCGAGGCGGACGCATCTGGTTGTTGCTATCGACGGCCGCGAGCTGCTCGCCGCTCGGGGTGATGATGTGCTGATCGGAGCCCGTGCCACGGGTGTGGAGCCGCGCGAGGTGCAGATCGCTTTCGAGACCGCCTCGGGGAAACGAAGCCGCGAGAGCATGGTGACCGTGGGAAGCCCGGGGTCCTACCGGTATCGTCACACGTTCAAGAGCGCACGGGAGGACTTCACGTTCCACCTCGAGGGTGGCGACGACAGGACCGAATCCTATCAGGCTCGCCTTGTGGACAGACCGCACGTCAGCCGTAGCGACATTCAGGTGACGCCACCGACCTATACCGAGCTCGATCCGTTCACACTCGGCAATCGGCAGCGCGCCGTGCAGGTCCTTCTCGGTAGCCGCGTTGCAATCAGGGTCGAGACGAACAAGCCGATCGCCCACGCGCGTCTGATGGCGGGCGACGATGCGGTCGCTGAGACCGACGGCGAGGGAACCCGCCGCGCGGCGACGTTCGTTCCCGATCGGACGGCGACGTACCACTTTGCCCTATTGGACGAGGTCGGCTTCCGGAATCGGCAGCCCGTGCGGTTCTCCGTTCGTGTCGTCCGGGATGAGCCGCCGCAAGTGCGAATGAGGCTACCCGGTGTGGGTGATATGATCACGCCGGAAGCGACCCTCCCCATCCGGGCGAACTGCAGTGACGCATACGGTCTGGCCGCGGTCGAGCTCGTGGTTCAGGTACTACGCGAGCGAGCGCCGGAGCAGCTCATTCCCCTGCCGGGTTTCAGCCCTCGCGCCAAGACGTTCGAGGCAAGCGTGTCCTGGCCGGTGTCATCCGAGGCATTGACGCCCGGTGATCGCCTGACACTCTTCACGCGTGCGACGGACTTCGACGATGTCTCGGGGCCGAACGTCGCTCAGACGCCGGACAAAACACTCCGTATCGTGACGCGGGACGAGTTGCTGGCTGAGCTCGCCCGGCGCGAGCAAAGCTCGCGGATTGATTTCGAGCGACTTATCGACAGGCAGGAGCAGCTTCGCGGCGAACTTCTGACAACCCTGTCGCAATTCGGCCGTTCGACGACCGATGAAGGGCTTCCCGGCGCACTTGCGCCGCTGGAGCGGAAGCAGCGGGACGTAGCCGCGTCGGTCAACGCGATACATCGGAAGTTCGAGAGGGTTCTCTCGGAGCTGCGAATCAATCAGCTTGATACGGCGGACGAGGTCCGTCGTCTCTCGGAGGGCATCGTTCAGCCGCTGACCGACCTCGCAAAGCGCGATCTGGTTGCCTCCGCCGACTCGATCCGGGGGTGGGCGCGGGCGAACTCACCCGAGCAGGCCTCGCAAGTCGATCCGGCACAAGCGGCGGCGGTTGTGCGAATGCGGGCTGTACTGTCCCATATGATACAATGGGAGGGTTACCATGAGGTGTTGAACATGCTTCGCGATATCATTCGCCTCCAGAAGGATCTCAGCGAAGAGGCCCGGCGGATGATGCTGGATGAGGCGAGCGATGTATTCGATGACTGACAAGGGCGCGGCAGCGTTTTGCTCCCCTCCTTAGGTTGGGGGAGGTTCTTCTGCGTTCGCATGGACCCCCCTCAATCCCCCCTTGGTAAGGGGGGAAGGAAGCAGAACGACCTTGTTGAAACGGAACTGGGAATGAACGCCTTGCACGCTCGAACATCTATGTTGTTGCTCCTTTGCCTGCTGTTGATGCCGTGGTTGACGCTACCGACCGCCGGTGCACAGGATGGCCGTAATGGAATCGAGGATCGGTCCGACCCACTTGCGCTGAAGGAGCGCATGATCCGTGAGCGTTTCACACGGTTCGAGGATCGCATCTTTCGGCTCCGTGAACAACTGGCCGAAGTGGAGCCTGACAACGCCGCCCGGCTGGCTCGCGTGCTCGAGCGCGCCGGTGTGATGGAGCTATCCGACCGCCTGGACCGGATCGCCACCCTGTTGGATGATCCTGCATCGCGGATGGCTGCTCTCGACGCTCAGGCTCGCTGGATTCAGGATGCGGATCGGCTTCTCACAATTCTGTTCGAGCGCCGTGGTGACCGTGACAAGCTCCGACGCGACGTCGATCGGTTGCAGGATTACAGGGAGAACGTCGAGCGGGTTCTCGAGCAGCAGGAGCAGGCCGGTGGAGACAGCGACGGCGACAGCGGAGGTTCACGGGCCAAAGCACCGCGTAGCCCCATGCAGCAGTCGCAACTTCCCGGCGGTCGGCCGGCCGCCGGTCCTCTGGCGCCCGCCCGCCGCGTCAACCACGGTTCATCGGACGCCACGGCGTCATGCTGTGTCGGTTTTGGAACGATCTTGCCGCGTTGTTCACTCGTAGCACACCGTGCGGTCGCATTATTCTTGAATAACCACACGAAAGCGGTACCATGGTACGACGTGTTGCGGCTGAGAGGTTGAACGCGCTTTCATCTCCAAGTGGGAGTCGAATCTATGTGTGCAACAAGCAGGTTTCTGTCGGTGTTGTTGATTGCTGTGTTCGTGTTCGCGGCAGGCGGTCAAGTGAACCTCGCTACGGCGTCGTCCGGCGGTTCGCGAGACTGCCCGTGTGACGCGGATTTGACTGGCGGTAATCCCTCAAAATACTGCAACGCCGACGAGGAGGGCACGCCCTGTACGTGTCGCGAGGACTGCCCTGATGGGCAGGAGTGTGTCAGGTGCTATTCCGGTCCGGACGGGGAGGTGAACCTTGACGACATCGTCGTCAGCATCAACCTCGCTGGGACGGGTCATTTGTGCGGCGACGCCAATCCGGACGTCAACTGCGACGGCGTTGTTGATTTCAACGACACCAGCGCCGTCATATGCGCGTACCAGTCCAGGCCGGATTGCTGCAACCAGCCCGTCGGCGCATGTTGCACGGAGGAAGGCCCCTGCATCGAGACCGACCAGATCATGTGCGAGATGGCGCTCACGTCGTTGGGCGAAGGCGTCTATCAGGGAGATGGGACGTCTTGCTCGCCCGACCCCTGTGATTGTGACATGGACGGGATCCCGGGCGGTTGCGAGGTAAGCTGTGACCTGCCCGGCTGCGACGTGGAGGGATGCGGCCTCAGCGAGGACTGCAACGGCAACCTGCAGCCTGACGAGTGCGAAGTAGGCGGCTGTTGCCTCGAGGGCGAGGGTGGGGAACAGGGTTGCAGCATGACGACCAAGACGCTGTGCGAGGAGGCGGGAGGTACATGGCGCGGTCCTTGCGCTACCTGTCCGGATCAGAACGTCGGGCTGATTCGGGAGGGAGACGGCAGCGTGTTCGTACACTGGGTCGGTCCGCCTGTGGCGTGTCCACCCCAGGGGAAAGCCGTGCGACCCGGCAGGAGAGACTGTACGGGAGGACCCTTTGTAGATGTCTGGATTTCCACGGAAAAGGACCCGGGCGATCCTGTCATGTGCTATAACTTCGGTGCGTCGTTGGCCGACCCGATCCCTGCCAACTTCTTTGGCGAAAACTCACTGGAGTTCACGGGGGCCGTGTGTTTGAAGAGCCTGCCGCTGGGCATTCCTGAGTACGGCAACGCCGACACACTGGTGGAACGGGATGAGGACCCGTTCGATCGGTGCGAGGTCATCTTCGACACGCCTTCGACCGTCAATGTCGACGTCATCGCGCTTAGCCTGGAAGACGTTGAGCCGATCACGGTTACCTACTCGGGCGGGGAGGATCCGGAACAGTGGGATGTGTTCGTTGATCTTTCGCCCGAGGGACAACCGCTCGTTCCCCAGTCCACACTGACAGCCACGAGAAAGCACTGCAACGGAGGCACCTATACATCCGTGCTGTTTGTCCAACCGCGGTTCACGTTCACGAAGGTGGGCAACCCGGATCAGGTTAAGGTGCTGGACACGTACGAGGCGGAAACCGATCCGATTGAACTGGATCAACCGCAACCGCTCTGGTGGGTCGTTGACCTCGATCCGGACGTGGGGCTGCAAGGTGACCCGTGCACCGACTTCCATCCGGCTTTGATCGAGGTGATTCAGACAACGGATTGCGACTGCGATGAGAGCGGCGTGCGCGACATCTGCGAACTCGAATCCGGAGCCGCCTCGGATTGCAACGGCAACGGGATTCCGGACAGTTGTGACATTGCCAGCGGCACGTCGCTGGATGTGAACGAAGACGGCGTACCGGATGAGTGCCTGCCGACCCCGCCGCTACCGGAGAACAGCCTACAGATAGCCTGCGGTATTGACTCTCAGTGCCCTTTCGAGTCCAGATGCGTTCGCGGTGTCTGCTATGCGCCGAAGCACCGGTATATCTCAATCGCGCGGAACCCGCTTCAGGTACCGGGCACGGCGCGGAGAATAAGTCTCCAGGGTGGCTGCGCAGGTCCGTGGTGGGTTGGCCAGCCCTATCAGGACGTAGGGCTGGACCTCGCGAATGTGGTCCAGGATCCGGTGTACGCCGGGGTTGCCCCCTTCAACGGAGAATGGCCGAATGTTCTTCACGTGACCGGCTGCGAGATTGCAACCGGACAGACATACACGGTGCAGGCAATCATGGTCGGCTCCGAAATCACCGATGAGGGCAACTACTCCGACGCGACCGAGCTGCACACGCCGGAGCTTTGGGGCGACGTCGTCTCGACGTGCATGAATTACAATTGCCAGCCGCCGCAGGGTGAGGTCAACATTGATGATATCCTGGCCGGAATCGCAGCGTTCCAATCGCTGAACAACAACCCGCTGACGTGGTTCGACATTGCGCCGGCGTTGGATTACGGTGTCCCGAACCAGATGGTCGACATCGACGACATCCTGGCGAACATCCAGGGCTTCCAGTCCAAGTCGTATCCGGGCCTCGGGCCGCTTAACTGCCCGTAGCCAACCCGGTCAGCGCGAGCGATGTGACAGGTTCGGAATCAAAACGGGTGCCCCGTCCTTTGCGCAACAAAGGGTGGGGGACGGATTGATCAGACTATCCCCCGCGGCCCGGGTTGCCCTATGGTCTTGCGCTCTAGAGCAAAGTCTGTTTTTGTAGGTTCTCCTCCGAATTAGTTACTGGAGAATCGCCCCGGTAATGCCTGTT
>CBDUZO010000143.1:0-7428 GCA_965371725.1 uncultured Phycisphaerales bacterium | reverse complement strand
CAAACAGGCATTACCGGGGCGATTCTCCAGTAACTAATTCGGAGGAGAACCTATTTCTTCAACCCAATCGTAACCAGTCTGCGCGGCATCGTTCAAGCCAGTGGACTCAACAAGGTGCAACGCATGCTGAAATGCCCGCGGGCGGCACTCGGATCACTCTCGGAAGCCTCCCGGGTCTTCGATGCCGATTTACTTCGCGGCGTCATCGGAGACCTGGTCGACAAGCTCAAACCGATCCGCCAGGATACGCGGTTCGACGACATCAAACGGATCATCACGCTGGTGGATGGCTCCTTGCTGCCGGCGTTGCCCAAGCTTGTCGCTGCGATGTGGCCTCACGAGAAACACAAGGCGTTCAAACTACACACTCATTTCGAGTTCCTTCGGAACGTCCCGACGCGGATGGATGTGACACCAGGTGGTACTGGCGAACGGCAGGTCTTGGAGGGGAGAAGAAAAGGAGAAGAAAAGGGGACATCACTGATTATTGCCTCTCTTTCGAGGCCGGCCAGCGTTTCTCAGCGTGAACTCCAGACGCAACCGCTTGGCGATTCGTTGAACCCAATTGGGGTCGCCGCATGGCTGGCCTCGGTTGACGCACGTTCTGAGCTGTTGAAGTTGTTTCTCATCAAGCGGAGCATTGACAAGAGCCATCCAGTTTCGGGGCCGATCCACGGGCCATTTGCAAAGGGTAAACGGCGTGCCGCGCCGACGCCGGGCATATAGCCCGCCCCATGACCAATCCTCCGCACGGAGGACCAAGCCGGCCCGCACGGCGTTGGCTTCCACATATCGGCAGACATTCAGAAAATGGCTCTCCTCCTGAATGGGGAAGCTCTTGAAACGACCCTGATACAGGTGGCCACCGCCGCGCGTGTGATAGTGCTCGTGGTGGCGACGCACGTGCGTGACGCCTAGCCAGCCCATGAATCGGCCCAGAGCATCGTCGGTTCCCGGCCTCGTCACCAAATGCCAGTGATTGCCCATCAAACAGTAGGTGAGCAGATCAACCGGGTAGCGCTGCAACCCCTCGGCGAGCACGCGCTCGAACGCATGGAAATCGTCGTCCTTGTGGAAAAGGCGCATGCGGCCATTCCCCCGATTGAGGACGTGATAGATCATTCCGGCTTCGATGGCTCTGGCCGTTCGCGGCATAGCCTCCAAAGCTTACAGTCAAGACACCTACAGTCAAGGCACGCAAAACGCAAAGAATCAGTGATGTCCCCTTTTCTTCTCCCCTTTTCTTCTTTCAAAGAATCAGTGATGTCCCCTGTGGTTGTTTCTTTTCTTGTTTCGTTTCTTGTTTCTTTCTTCTTTCTTCTATCTACTTTTCTTCTACCCTTTTCTTCTACTTTTCTTCTACCTGTCAAGGAGGGGAGGAGGAAACACCGGTACCTTTCTGGAAACGGCACTACTCAAGTGTCCGGAGGATCGCGCGGACGGGGCTTGCGTCGTATCCCACAAGCCTGAGCGGAAGCGCAATCAACTCGTAGAACCCGTCCGGCACGTTCGTCAAGTCGATCCGCTCGAGGATGGCCATGTCGTGTTCGAGGAACGCCTTGTGCGAGGGCATGTCCTCATCGCCGAAGAGGTCCACGCTGGGTGTATCGATGCCGACGAGCTTGACGCCCTCTCGGCCGAGCGCTCCGATGAGCTCCGGCGTCAGACCGGCGAAATCCTCATGGAACCTCGTCGGATCGGGAAACGTGCCCGTGTGGATGAGAACGCGCTCAGCGCCAATCGGGACCTTGATGTGATCCCACGTGATCCGCTCGCCGCGCTTCGCCTCGACCGTCAGGACCTGACATCGTCCGATGTAGTAATCGAGCGCACGTTGATCAACCGACTGGCCGTTGCCGGCGTAATGGCTCGGGGCGTCGACGTGTGTACCCAGATGAACCGTCGCGTGGATGGCCGAAGTGGTCGAATGATCTCCACGTTCGATGGCGCCGGTGATCTCCCTTGTCACCGGTACGTCACCAGGCCACACCGCCAGAGAATCGTCAATCGGTTGCGTGATGTCGTAAATCATAGGCTACTCGCTAGTGCCGTTTCAACAAAGGTTGTTCCGCTTTCTTCCCCCCTTACCAAGGGGGGATTGAGGGGGGTCCATGCAGGCACAGAAGAACCTCCCCCAGCCCCTCCTTGTCAAGGAGGGGAGGAAGAAACGCCATTACCTTTCTGGAAGCGGCACTAGAGCAAGCTCTTTTTTCGTGTAGCGGTGAAACAGCTCTTTTCTCCCGGGTTTTTCGCCCGGTGCCCGCTACACAAATCCGGAGAGTGCTATACGCACATCGGCCCTAGAGTTGCCGTCGCTTGAGCCGCGTGCTGTGAAAACGCCAGGTGCTCAGGAAGTCAGGGGGTTTTCGGCCGGACTTCGGCGCTTCGTACCCTGACATTTTGACATCTCGAGGTTTTGCCGCTTTGATGGACGCCGATGATCGTTCTTCATGCGATTTGGACCGAGGGTAGGCTGCATCTGTGGGCCGAGCGGGGGTGTGGGAACGGGGACGAGGGTTCCGGTTCGACACGGCGCGCGGACGGTCTCCCTGTGGAGTCTCCCGCCTTCGCTCTGACTGCCGACGAGCTGCGGCGGCGTGTCGGCGATCTTTGGGACAGCCTGCTCATCTTGGGCGCTTTCGATTCTGAGCTGTCGCTGCTCCTGCCGTCGCGCGATGGTCGATTCCTGCCGTCTTGTCCGGGACCCACACCGGAGGCGGAAGCTGACGACCGAGAGGGGATTGCGCTGGTTGCGTTCGGCGTACCGGCGTTGGCGTTTTCCGCGGAGGATGCGGTGGACTTGTTGACCGGTCTGCCAACGTTCGGTCAGCCGGATGTTGTCGACGGGGCTTCACTTCGATTCTGGGCGCGTGCGGCTGAGTTGGTGCTCGAGCTGCTGGCCAGGCAACGGTACGTCCCAGCCATCAAGCGTATGGGTCCCGATCAGTACCGCGGTTTCTGGCGGGCGATCGTCGACGATGAGGAGACATCCGTACGGCTTGGGGCATTGATCGCATCGATGCCGCCGCTTTGCCGGGCGACGGTGAAGAGCGGTGGCACGGTTCAGGCATCCGACCTTGTGGAGAACTTCCTGTGGATGGCCGTGGACTCCCTGGTGAGGCGATGTCTCGAAGGTGATCAGCTTGCCCACGCGCTCCACGATCGGTCCGGCGAAGTGAACTCGGAGCAGATTCGCTGGCTTCGTTCGCTGGTCCACAGCGACCCGACCGTCAGGACGACACCGGAGCAGTGCGCAGTCCTTTGCGGAAACGTGGAGACTTGGCTGTCGAGATTGGAGCCGTTGAGCCAGGAACGCACGTGGAAAACCTGCTTTCGCCTGCATCCGCCCGAGCGACGGCAAGACACGCCGGACGGGCGGTTGAGCGAATCGGCCGGTTCGTTGCGGTCCTGGCGGCTTAGCATTCATGTCCAGGCGACGGAGGATACCGAGCGGATCGTGGACGCATCGAGCGTTTTGAGCGAGGCATCGGACGATCCGGCGATTCTCAAGCGTCCCTTCGTGGACGCGCCGGAGTATCTGCGCGAGGACCTTGCCCATGCGGCCCGACATTTTCCACCCCTTGCGTCGTGTGCCGAATCCGGAGGTCCGCTTGAGTGCTCCCTGACGTTGGAAGAGGCCTACCGGTTCCTGTGTGATGTTGCTCCGGTACTTACGCTCGAGGGCTTCGGGGTTCTCGTTCCGAGATGGTGGCGAACGGATCGACCGAGGCTGCGATTGCACCTGGACATTCATCCGCTCGCACATCAGACGGAGGCTGAGGTCCCGACCGTCCGGCTCGATTCTCTCGTTGCCTATGACTGGAGCGTGGCGTTGGGTGACGATGCTCTGTCACCGGAAGAGATATCCGAGCTAGCCGCCGTCAAGGCGCCGCTGGTCCAGTTGCGAGGACAATGGACGGAGGTTCAGCCTTCCGACGTCGAGGCCGCGCTGAAGTTTATTCAGAGACAGCGCGGCGGAACGATGACGGTCTTCGAGGCGTTGCGGCGGAGCTACATGGTCGATAATTTCGAGGCCGGTTTGCCCATTGCCGGTCTGCGAGCGCACGGCTGGATCAACAAACTGCTCAATGCGACCGAGATGCACGATGCGATTGAGCACGTTGACCCGCCGCGGGGGTTTCAGGGGACGCTTCGGTCCTATCAGATCAAGGGGATCGAGTGGCTTTGGTTCCTGGCCAGGCACGGGCTTGGATCGTGTCTGGCGGATGACATGGGGCTTGGGAAGACGATCCAGCTCATCGCGCTTTGGCTCCATGAGCGGCAGGTGGGTGATCCGCCCGGTCCCACGCTCCTGGTGGTCCCCATGTCGCTGGTCGGCAACTGGTCCCGCGAGATCGCCCGGTTCGCCCCGTCACTGAAGGTGATGGTGCATCACGGTCTGGAGCGATTGACGGGGCAGGAATTCGTGAGCGAGGTCACCGCGTACGACGTGGTCATCAGTACGTACGGGTTGGCACACCGGGATTTCGAGCACTTGGGGGCTGTTCCGTGGCACCGTATCGCCCTGGATGAGGCCCAGAACATCAAGAACCCGGCCGCCAAGCAGTCCATGGCCGTTCGATCCCTTCAGTCGGTTCATCGAGTCGCCCTGACGGGCACCCCCATCGAGAACAGGCTCAGTGAGCTGTGGTCGATCATGGATTTCCTCAACCCGTCCTATCTCGGCGGGGCGAGGGAGTTCCGGCGACGTTTCGCCATACCGGTCGAGCGGTACCACGATCAGGATCGGGCCGAGCAGTTGCGGCATCTTCTTCGCCCCTTCGTGTTGAGAAGGCGTAAGGAGGATCCGGGCATCCTCGATGAATTGCCCGAGAAGATGGAAATGAGGATCTTCTGCAACCTGACCAAGGAGCAGGCGGCTCTCTACGAGGCGATCGTGGGCGACATGCTCGGGCAGATCGGTCAGGCGGGGGGGATTCAGCGCCGCGGTTTGATCCTGGCAACGCTGACGAGGCTCAAACAGGTCTGCAACCACCCGGCCCATTTCCTGGGGGACGGCTCATCCCTTCCACACCGAAGCGGCAAGTGTGATCGAATCGCCGAGATGCTCGAAGAGGTCGTCGCCGAGGGACATGCCGCCCTTGTGTTTACGCAATACCGGGAGATGGGGTTGCTTCTGCAGCGGATGTTGCAGGAATCGCTCGACCGGGAAATCCTGTTCTTGCACGGGGGCTCCAGCCGGAAGAATCGTGACCGGATGGTCGAGCGGTTTCAGGACGCGGACGGCCGGACGCCGGTTTTCCTTCTGTCGCTCAAGGCCGGTGGATTCGGTTTGAACCTGACGGCGGCCAACCACGTGTTTCACTTCGATCGCTGGTGGAACCCGGCTGTCGAGGACCAGGCCACCGACCGCGCCCACCGTATCGGACAGACCAAGCAGGTGCAGGTTCACAAGTTCGTCTGCATCGGAACGCTGGAGGAGCGGATCGACGATATGATCGAGCACAAGAGGGTCCTCGCGGAAAGCATCGTTGGCGGCGGCGGCGAGGATTGGATTACCGAGCTCTCGACGGACGCGCTACGCGACTTTCTCAAGCTGTCGCGGGAGGCCGTCGCGGAGGATTGAATGCCCCATCCGGACGACAAACAGGATTCATTGCCGGCCTCGCTCAGGATAATACCGACGATCTACCCGACCTCGGCGCCGGTGGACGAACTGATCGACCGGTTCTGGATGACGGGGCCGGAGTTCGAGTCGGTCAGGGTTCGGATCGAACCGCCGGAAAACCCGCTGGAACTCCTCGAACGCCTCGGGCCGTCTCCGTTCGAGCGCGGTGGGTTCCCGTTGATCGGGTTTCTGGCCACCACCTATGACAAGGTGAGCCGCTACACCCTTGACCGAACCGAGTAGTGCTCATGACGTGCGCCGATCGGACCGAACAATGGTCATGGAGGGCGCCGACCCGCGAACGCAGCCGCGTTGTAATGGACCGGTTCTCCAGCCTGTCAGGAAGCCAAACAAAACCCCCCGACCGATCGGAAGGCCGGTCCTCCGCGCGAACCAAGACCGGTAACTGAACCCGGCGGGCCCGCTTTGTGAGGGCACAGCCGGTCCGTGGATGTTGACTTGCGGGCGGAGAATCCGTACAAAACTGTGTTCGGTATCTGGGCCGCAAACGGGCGGCTCTTCCGCCGTCGCCGACGTGGCTCAATGGTAGAGCACAGCTTTCGTAAAGCTGAGGTTGTGGGTTCGATTCCCACCGTCGGCTGTCGACACAAACGCTGAATCCGTAAAGGATTTACGGATACCCGCCTTCCTGGCCTCCTGGCGAAGCCGATGGATCACTGTTGATTGAGACGTGAGGCGTATAGACGCGTCGCGACGAAACGCCCATCGTTCAATCGAGACGGTAACAGCGCACCCGATCACCCGCGCCGTATTCCTCGCCAATCCCGACGATCACCAGGGCGTTGGCCCGCGCCACGGCGACTACGTCGTGTGAACCTTTCAAGGGAAGCACGGTTGCGCTGGTGGTGCAATCCCCCGACTGCATCACGGCGGGTGCCAGGAGCGTGCGGTCACCCGTGTTGCGCGCGGGTTCGGTCAGGACGGCGGTTTCAGGTGGATCAAAAAAGGCATGGAGATCACCACCGAGGGCTTCCCCCAACGGGCGTGCGAACAGCCGCCACCCCACCAATGCGGAGACGGGGTTGCCGGGAAGTCCCGCCACCCAACTGCGCCCGAGGCGGGCCATCAGAATCGGCTTACCGGGCTTGATCGACAACTTGTGGAACACCGTCTCAGCGCCGAGGTCGCGCAACGCGTCGGGCACAAGATCATAATCGCCAACGGAGACGCCGCCACCGGTTACGACCAGATCGGCTTCGTGAGATGCACGGTCAATGGCGTCGCCCAGTGCGCGGATTTCATCGCCGACACGCGAGACGAGTGTCACATCGAAACCTCTCACCCTTGCCAACGCCGCGAGCATGGGCCCATTGCTGTCGCGGATCTGTCCCGGTGCGGGATGCTGGTCGATCGGAACAAGTTCCGAACCGGTCGATAGGATGGCGACGCGAGGGCGGGGAGTGACGCGAACCGTGCTTGCCCCGGCTACGCCCAGCAGGGCCACCAGTTGCGGGGTTATCGGATCACCGGGCTTGCCCAAAGACGCCCCGTTTGCACAGAGCTCGGCCTGGCGGCGAATGTAGCTACCTTTGTTGAGGGCCGTCAGCAGGACCGTTCCGTCGGCGCGGCGTTCGGCTTGTTCTTGTGGGATGACGGTATCGGCCCCGGCGGGCATGACGGCGCCGGTGAAGATGCGGGCGGCGTAACCCTCAGGAAGCAACTTCCGGCCGGTTCCGGCGGGAACCTCAAACGAAATGGGCAGTGTCGCGTTGGCCGCCGCGTCCGCGGCGCGCTGCACATGCTGCCGGACAACGCGCCGTTGGTGACGGCGCTGGACG
>CBDUZO010000142.1:0-7538 GCA_965371725.1 uncultured Phycisphaerales bacterium | reverse complement strand
ACCTCCCCCAACCCCTCCTTGTCAAGGAGGGGAGGAAGAAACACCATTACCTTCCTGGAAACGACACGAGAGCAGTTAACGGTCATGTGTATCGCGCGCCTCCTTTCCCGAGGTTCACACCTCCGGGCGAGCCTCATCGAAAACAAGCACCTCGTTCATGCTTCCGCTGCGGAAGCCCCTCAGATCGAGGGCAACGTAGTGATAACCCAGCGAGCGGAAGTGCTGCTCGATCCGTGTCGCGTTCTCCGGTTGGGCGAGCACGGTGATAAACTCGGGCGGGACCTCGATGCGAGCAAGGTCCTTATGGTGTCGAACGCGGCACTGGCGAATACCCATCCGGCGAAGGAACTGCTCGGCCTGATCGATCATGCGAAGCTTGTCGGGCGTGATCGAATCACCATAGGGCACGCGACTGGCCAGGCACGGGCCGGCGGGTTTGTCGTAGGTAGGCAACCCCATCCGCCTCGACAGCTCACGCAGGTCGCTCTTGGTCAAGCCGGCCTCCACCAGCGGTAAGCGCACGCCCTGCTCGCGGCCCGCTTCGATACCGGGTCTGAAATCGCCCAGGTCATCCACGTTCACACCGGCCACGATCCCGCCCAGTCCGCGCTCTTCAGCGAGTCGCTTGATGTGCGCAAAGAGGTTCATCTTGCAGTAATAGCAGCGGTTCATCGGGTTGCTCGTGTAGCGCGCGTCCGTGAACTCATCGGTCTCGATCACCACGTGCCGGGCACCGAGCGAATCCGCAAGCTTGCGGGCCTCGTCGAGTTCCGCCGGGGCGAGACTTTCACTGCGACCCGTGACAGCCACAACGTTCTCACGACCGAGCGTATCGACAGCGACCCTCAACAGAAGGGTCGAGTCGACACCGGCACTAAACGCAACCGCCACACTGCCCGATTCGCGCAGGATATCCCGCAAGCGATCATGCTTCTGTTCGAGCGTCGGCTGGGACATTGACTCAAACCCCCTTCAAACCGCAGGACATGATAGGCTCGCTCAGCCCATCCCGACAAACCCGGGGTCAATCAGCGACCACCGGCAGAGCCGGTGGTCTTGAGGAAGGCCCCTAAAATGGGCCGTGCCGTGGACTCTTTGAAGTGCCCAACGCCCGCTTGTCCCGTAGGGACATCTGAGAATAGCCCCGTGATTTATCGCGGGGTGAATCGGTGACGGGTGATTCCAAGTCCCGGAGGGACGACTGAAACGTGTAGGATGGGCACTGCCCACGTTTCAATCGTCCCTACAGGACTCAAACAGGCTGAAGATCATCGCCACCCCCGGCATCAATGCCGGGGCTACTCTCATTCCGTCCCTACGGGACGAGGCGCGTGGCTGTCACAGAGAGTCATACCAGATCTAGTTTGACAATACCGATTCGCCAAGGCGGACTCAATCGTCATCCGTAGCTCCGCGCGGGCTAAAAGCCCGCGGCTCAGAACGGGAGGTTCGGCGGATTCTTACTAGAACTGGTATCACTCCACACCCACACACACGGTCCTTAGGAAACACGCACCAAACGGCAGAGCCTTTTCAATTCTCACCGCCGGAGGCGGTGGCTTAACGAGAAGTTGCGCGTGGCGGGAGATTCCAGAATCGGGAGCTTGTCGTGCTCCTCCTCGATCCTGGTAAGCTCAATCTCCTCAAACAGCACAGCCGGCGAGATGATGCTCACCGCGGGACGACCGGTCGAGTTGTATACCTTTCGCTCGACTCCGGCTGCCAAAATGCGCTTGAGCTCTCGGGTCTCGATGGGGAGGAACTCGATCCCGCGCACAAGTTCCTCCCGGCCGTCCTCGACGTATACCTTGTACGCATACACCGGATCACCAAGCCAACCCGCACCGCCTCCCTCCATCGACACAACTCGCAAACCGAACTCGATCCCCTCATCCCGGGCCGCCTGAATCAACGCCTGCTTCAGCTCGTCCGCTGTCATACCGTTGGCATCGGACACGTAGAGACAACCGATGCTCGCCTCCGCACCGTTGCGGCCGCTCCGGGCGTGGCCCGTCGATTGCTTGATCTTCCGTGTCGGCGCACGGCCGGCCAGCAGCGTTTGGAGAATGCCATCCTCAACCAATGTCACGCGCTGCGCGCGAACCGCCTCGTTGTCATAGCGGTAGGATCCAACAAGGTAGGTGTCCTCATCGTACCGTGGGCCGGGGTCGTCCACGACGGTAAACGTCTGCGGTAGAACGCGCCGCCCGATCTTCTTCTCGAGACTTTCATCAGTCCAGTAACTGTTCCCCAGTTGCATCGGCGCGGCGCACAGGCGATATGCGAACAACGCCTCGAACATCATTCCCGCCGCCCGCGGTTCGAACAGAACCGGACCGTCGTAATGCTCCAGCACGGGTGCCTCGGAGAGAGCGATCAACTTCTCACTCATCTCGTCGATGTCGGAGAGGATCTTCTCAATCGGCGGGAGTTGATCGACCGTCTCAGCCGGATAGGACCTGCTGTCGGCCAGGAACATGCCGTCGGAAGCCTGGATGTCCGCCTCAACCCGGAGAGAAACCCCACCGTCACGCATCCGCAGTCGCGCCCCTTCGGAATTGACAATCCACTCGTTCATGCCCGACACATGGAGCCTGACCGCGGAGTCCTGGATACGCGGATGCGCCGCAAAACGCCCCGACAACTGCTTGACATGATCTCTCCACTGCCGCTCATCGAAGACGACACTCGCGGACGGCTCGACCTCGGACGCGAGCTCCGCCGGTGAGAAGTCGTCCGGACGATCCACGACGTTCTTGTCCTCCAGGTACGCCCGTTTCCTCGCCAACACCTCAACCGTTCGCTTGTAGTCGCGATCGGTCATACTCCAGACGGCGTGCCGGATTGCGTCATAGTCGTCGTCAATCGGAAGATAGGCCCGCGCGCCCGACGACGCGCGGAAGTGCGTGTTGTCCAGCTCGTAGGAGCCTGCACGTGTCAGACTCCGGACCGTGCGAAAACGGTCTTCATCGGAACCGACCAGACCTCCGTATGCGGCATCGAGGCTGAACGCAAGCCGGTCCCAAGCGTGATACTGAATGAAGTACGGTTGGGGAAGTCCCTCAAGCGTTAGCTCATTCATCGAACGGGCAAGCTCATCAGCCAGCGCCCGCATCATCACATCGTTATCGGGAAGCGTGACACCGGTTGTCACCGGTCCGTCCACCGCGTGGGCGGGACCGGATGGAACCGCAGCACCCCACACAAACAGGCCGAGCAGGATCATGGCTTTGCACTTTGGCATATACGCACCTCCGTACACCGCCGCACAACGCCGAAGCCTTCAACCAACACTACTGGCGTGCGGTTCGGGCAATTGGCGGCGGTGATAGTCGCTGGAACTCACGGCCCCAGCCCAACCGGCGACGGCAGAAGCGGCGGCCGACTTTGGCTCCGCCGCCGTTTCTCGATCTCGATCGTTGACACCAGAACACTCGGGGAAACCGCCGAAACCGGAATCCAACCCGACTCGGCCCCGCACGAACCGTTGAACACGCCGGGGTCGTCGGCTGTGTGGTTGATCTTCTCGAAGCAGGTGAGCGGTGTGCCAACCAGGTCGACGCCGCGGATCAGTTCATCCGGCCGACCGTCGGGATACACCCTGTACACGACGAGCGGAAGCACCTTGAAAGACTGCGGGCCGTACCGATCCGTCCTGGTGAATCCGCCTGAGATATCCTCGAACAGAAGTCCGTAGGGCTTGCCCTGCCCGACGCACTCCTCGATCAGAAGCGCGCGCAGCTCGTCAAAGGAGACCTGCGCAGTGGACTCAACGATCAGGTTGGCCTGCCGCGAAACCGTGGCGTAACCAGACTGGCGACGCCCGTGCCCGTTCGATTGTGGAAACCCCTCGACCGGCGTTCGAGACATCAAAAACGTCTTGAGAATCCCATCCTTCACAAGCGTGACACCCGTCGCCTTGACGCCCTGGTCATCAAAGCGGTAGTACCCTCGAAGATCGACATCGCCGAACCGCCGCCAAGTCGGATCGTCGTACACACTGAGGAAGGAGGGCAAGACCGGCTTGCCGATCTTCTTGGTGAAGGTCTGCCCTTCGGTGACGTCCCTCTGGCGGTGCCCCTCGATCCTGTGTCCGAAGATCTCATGGAAAAAGACGGCGCTGGCCTTGTTCTTCAGAATGGCCGGCCCGATGTAGGGCTCAACAAGCGGCGCCTTGCGAAGCGCGAGCACCTGATCGATCACGCGATGAAAGGCGGACTCGATCTCGTGTCGGGTGGGGAGTCTCCCGGCCTCCGCCACGTTGAAGTCAAACGACTGATTGAGGTCCATACCGTCCTCGGCCTTGGTTCCGGCCGAGACGATCACGCGATACCGCCGATTGGCCGTCTGAAGCCGCGTGCCCTCGCTGGTAACCAGGTAACGCGTGCCCGCGTACGCGCTGACGGTCGCTTCGGAACGATAAATCAAGGGATAATCTCTGGCGATGGCCGAGACCTTTCGCAGCCGCTTCGCCCAGGCATCACGGTCAACCGCCAGGGTTGCCGGCGGTTCGTAGTACACATGCGTCTCTTCGCGGCTGAAGTCGTCCGACTTGTCCTCCTCCTCGACCTTGACCTTCAGGTTCGTCTTGATCTCGCCCAACCGCCGAACCGCCCCCTTGAACTCCACGTCGGTATGGTACCAGAGTGCGTGCCGGATCGAGTTCGCATCATCACCCAGGGCGATTGGGATGTTGCCGCTTCCGTATACGTGTGAAGGACCGCCGCCTCGCAGTTGATGCGTGTTGTCCAAAGTATAGTCGCCGACACGGACATCGATGTTCAGGTTCCGCTCATGCCCCTGCCGGTTCGACGTGATCGCGCCGAGCGCGGCGGACACGTACGCGGTCTGTTCCTCGTAGACGGTGTAAACCATGTAGTAAGGCTTCATACCGTCCGGCGCGACGAGGTTCCTCATCGAGTAGTCCAGCTCCTCCTCGAGGTACTTCATGAGCACGTGCGGCTCAGTACTGGGAACATCCGCCGCCACCTGATCGGGATCCCGCGTCGATCGATCGTGGAGTTGCCCCTCGACCTGATCCGCACAGACGGACACGGACCACAGCAGGCCCGAAAGTGTCACGACACAGACACCGATGAATCTCATCAGCCAATCCTCTTCACTGGGATACGCACGACCCGCCTCACCGCGCATCGGCACGGGGAAACGATCCACGTACACTCCCCGGAAGCGTTCATCACTCAGTCCACCGAAACGCACACACACCGATACCGAAACTGACAACACCCACGCCAAGCAGGATTCCACACGGCAGGATCATCTCGTACGGCGAGAACCCGCGCCAGATCGCACCTTCCATCGAGAGGATCGCCCACTTGACGGGACTTGCATGACTTATCGTCTTCATCCAGGCCGGCATGAAGATCTGAGGGATCATTCCGCCGCCGATCATGGCCATCACAAGCAGAACCGCCCAACCGATTCCTCCGGCAGCCTGCTCGGTCTTCCCGAGCACGGACAGGAACATCATGATTCCGACAAACGCAAGCGATGAGCAGACCACCGCAAGTGCGAGCAAGGGGACCGAACCCGCCCGAATGCCGAAGAAGATCGCCCCCAGGAAAAGCAGAACGGTCATCATAACCACGGTCGTGGCGAAGCAGGCGCCCGCCTTCCCGGCGAGAATCTGCCAACGTTGGATCGGAGCCATCCGCAAACGAACCAGCGTCCCATGGGTCCGCTCGGTCACCAGCGAAATCCCAAAGGAAGCCGAGCAACCGAGAAGGCCCCAGACGATCCCCAGCGGAAACGAAATGGCGTAGCTGTTGCTCGGCCCGAACCCTGTACGCTCGCGCAACACGTCCGCCTTTTCGATCACAACCGGTTGCCATCCGGAACCGGCTGCGCCCTCGTCGGACTCCGCGCCAGCGCCGCCACCGCTTTCACCGATTGGCATCTGTCGCACGAAGTTGTCCAGGGCGGGTAGGAAGAACTCCAGCGCTCCGCGAGAAACCGGGTCGACATCGTCCGATGCACGAATATCCCCCAACCAACCCTGGATCCGCTCGGACATCACGTCGGGTTTCGTGAACATATCCTGCATACGCTGAAACGCACACTTCATGAGGAGACCCTGGAGCATTCCGGCTTCGGCCTTTCGGGAAGGGTCGATCCCCACCTCGATCCTCGGCGGATCACCCCGGAACATCCCGTCGCGGCGCTCACCGAACCCCGGTGGAATCGCTACATAGGCCACAAGCTTGCCACGTCGAACCCGCGCCGAGGCTTCCTCCCGGTCCAGACGAATCACCTCAAACTCCGGCGTCGCGGCCAGAGTTGCGACAAAATCACCGGACTCCTCGGTCCGATCCTCGTCAACCACGGCGATCGCAATCGTATGCGTGCCGCCACCGCCGCCGGCCCCTGAGAAAACCGCACCGAAAAAAACGCAGTACACCAGCGGGAAACCAAAGGCGAAGAAGAACCCCACCCTGTCCCTGAAAAGCAGACGCAGGTCCTTGCATGCCAGTGCGACAACCTCGTTCATCAGTCCCTCAAATGCCTGCCCGTAAGGTTCAGGAAAACGCGTTCGAGATCAGGCTTGTCAACGCGGAAGCGATCGAGCCCGCCCTTGGCCTGCAACCGCTCGAGCTCGGCCACGGGATCATCCGTCTCGATTCGGGTCTCGCCTTCGGCTGTGCGAGCCGTCACGACGCTCCTACCGCCGTGCGCAGCGATCAGACCCTCCACCGTGTCCAGGGCCAGAAGCCTTCCTTGGTCCATGATCCCCACGTGATCGCAGAGTCGCTGAGCCTCCTCCATGTAGTGCGTCGTGTAGACAACCGTCCGCCCCTCCTCACGCAGCGCGCGGATCTTCTCGAAAACCGCGTTACGCGACTGAGGATCAACACCGACCGTCGGCTCGTCCAAGAGCAGAAGCGTCGGATCATGAACCAGCGCCACTGCCAGGTTCAAACGCCGCTTCATGCCGCCGGAGTAGGTTTTTACCTGGTGACCCCGTCGATCGACCAAATCGGCGAATTCAAGTGCCCAGCGCACACGCCTCTTGAGCGGTTGGCCCGTAAGACCCTGCAACCTCCCGAAGAACGCCAGGTTCTCCTCCGCGCTTAACTCGTCGTAGATGGCGAGCGCTTGCGGCGCGACGCCGATCATTGCGCGCACACGCGGATCGGTCGGAGAACCATGATCCACCAACTCCACCGACCCGGCGTCGGGTTCGATCAGCCCCACGGCCATCCCGACCGTGGTCGTCTTTCCGGCGCCGTTGGGACCGAGCAGCCCGAAAACGTCGCCACGAGCGATATCGAGCGTCAAGGCGTCGACAGCGACGATCGAACCGAAAGCTTTTCGAAGGTTTGTCAGGTTCAACATGGCAGCGGCGATTATAGGGACAATCCCCACACGCGAAACCTATAGCGTTTTCAGTGGTTTCGTTGCGTTCGACGGCCAGGAATCCCCGGAGAAACTTCGGAATTCGGACGCCACGCCAAATAGAACTTGTTCTAGCCCCAGAATAAGCGAGCGCGGGTTGTTTCGCGCGTTAGAAAAGGCCTTCA
>CBDUZO010000141.1:0-7564 GCA_965371725.1 uncultured Phycisphaerales bacterium | reverse complement strand
TGACGTAACCTTCGATTCTACAATAACATACGAAATGCAACTGTCGAAGACGGGTCAAAGATGTGCTGTCGCGGCTCCCCACGCACCCCGCCGATCGCATCGGGGAGTTGATCCCCCGCGAATGGAAAAAACGCTTCGGCTCCCAGACCACCCAGGCCGCACCCACCGCCGCCTGATCCTCACGCCTCCGCCGCGATCTTCACGCCCGCCCCGGCCTGACATCGGCCAACATGGGGTTGGTCGGAGGTTTACAGTGCAGTTCCGGCCTCGCGTGCGGAGGAAAGTACTATGAGACTGTGCCCGCGCATCGGTCCAGGGCCCGTCGCACCGCAGCCACCACACTGGCAGTGGTGAGCTCTTTCATGCATCTGTGCCCGAACCGGCATTGGGAGAGCCGCCGCAAGTAGCAGGGTGAGCAGGCGAGATCGACCCGAACCACGTCGTCCGGGCGCCCGTAGGGGCCGGTCCTGTCGGGGTTGGTCGGCCCGGTGAGGCAGACGAGCGGCTGTTCGAGGGCGACTGCCAGGTGCATAGGCGCGGAATCATGGCACAGGACAACGTCGGCCAACCCGACCAGCGGCGCCAACTGTCGCACCGAGGTCCGGCCCGCGAGGTTGATCGGGCTTGTCTTGCAGGCGTCCGCGATCCCGCGGCAGACGCCGGCTTCGTCCGGACCGCCGAGCAAGAGACATCGCACACCGGGTTCACTCTGCAACGCGTCGATCGTCTCGGCGAACCGCTCCGGAAACCACACCTTCGTCTCCCACCTCGCCCCGGGCACGACGGCTATGACCCGGTCGGCATCACCGATTCCCGCCTCCTGGAGGAGTGAGGCGGCTTCGGTCCGGAGTGAGTCCGTCAACGAAAGGTTGAAGCGGATCGGGACGTCGTCAAAGCCAAGCAGGCGGGCCAGGTCGTAGTTTCGATCGACCGCATGGCGGTCCGGATCGCCGCCGTGGATGCGATGGGTGTAGAAGAGCCATCCACCCTCGCGAGCGGCACGAAATCCGATGCGCACCGTGGCGCCGGTCACCCAACTGAAAAAACCGGTGCGAAAAAGACCCTGCAGATCGACGACCAGATCATAACGCGCCGCGCGGAGGGATTTGAGGAAGCGGATGAACTCTCCGGTTGCCCTCGGACTGCGGCCGATTCGACCGTATCGCGTGCGATCGAACAGGACAAGTTCGTCGAGTTCGGCGTGTCCCTCGAGCAGCGGCGCGAAGGGTGTGGCGACAAGCCAGCTGATCTTCGCGCCGGGGTAACGGGTCCGCAGTCCGTGGAGGACCGGAAGCGCATGGACGATGTCGCCGAGCGAACTCGGTTTGACGATCAGGATCCGCTCAAACGATTGCTCTGACAGATCCGCGTCGCTTCCGGGTGTTGGGACCACGCCTTGATTCTACTCCCGAAACGACGACCAGACATCCACGCCCGTGAGAACCTCGTTGGGGCGAAAGCGTGCCTTGTAGGCCATCTTCCCGCTGCCGGCCACGTAATACCCGAGGTAGTAATACGCAAATCCCCGTTCCCGGCAATACTCGATCTCCCGGAGGATCGACAGTGTGCCGAGGCTTCGTGCGGCGTGGTCGGGGTCGAAGTACATGTAGAGGCTGCTCAAACCGCCCGGACAGACGTCCAGGATGCTCACGCCGATCAGACGCTCGCCCAGGTAGTAGCGGAACTCACACGTCGGCGTGGGCGAGTCGTACAGGAACTCATGGAACGTATCGTAACTCCGGTTCATCAGTGCGTCGTGCTGCGCGTCGAGATACCGCTCGAACAGCGCGTACTTCTCCACCGTGGCCGCCGGATCGCCATGCTCGAGCCTCACATCGAGGTTGCGTCGCCAGATGCGTCGCATGGAACGTGTGCGTTTGAACCGATCGACACGGACCCGGATCTGACGGCATTCCCGGCATCCGCGGCAGCGAGGGCGATAGATGATGCGGCCGCTACGGCGAAACCCGCGTGCCATCAACCGCTCGTAAGTCGCTCCGTCGAGCAGGTCGACAAGGTAGGCTTCGTTGCGCGATGCGTGACCGGTCAGGTACGGGCAGGGGATCTCCCGTGACACGTGTTGAAGCGTGTCGTACTCCGTCTGGGGAGAGGTGATCGGTTCCGTTGTTGGATGACGCTCGCTCATCGCCGATTATGGCAACCTCCGAATTCGCGTAGCAGGCGCTGGGCGAAACACACCGGACAACAGAGTCGTTTAACCGCCACACGAAAAAAGAGCTTGCGTAAGATTCTAGGGAGGCTACCCACCTAATGGCAACAGAAGACCCGGTGAAACCGTCTCAACCGCCCAGACGATCAGCGGTGGCAGGAATATACCGGGCAGCAGGTTCGCCACGGGGAGCTTTTTGATTTCGAGAATGAGCAGCGCGGTGGCCAGAAGCACGACGCCGCCCACGACCGTCATCAACGAGACCGACAACTCGTCAAGCGGTTCCGCCACGACCGAGGCGACAAGGGACAGCCCGCCCTGGAAAAAGAGCACCGTCAAGACACTGGCGAACACGCCCCATCCGAGCGAGGAGGCCAAGGCCATCGAGCAGAAACCGTCGAGCAGCGACTTGATGTAGAGGTAGCTCGGGTCACCGTGCGCGCCGTTCTGCAAGCACCCGATCAGCGTCAGGGGTCCGACGCAAAAGATGACGCTGGCTGTCAGGAAGCCTTCGGCGAAGGTTTCCCCGTTCTGTCCGGAGAAACGGGCGTGGATCCAGGCTCCCGCCTTCTCGACTCCCTCGTGGATTCGCATGGCGGTTCCGATAATCGCTCCGATCAGAAGCGAGGCGATCGTCACCATGGCCAGGCGAGCGCCGTAGGTGTGACTATCCTCCACCAACGGTCCGAAACGCGCGACGGTGTCCGCGAACTTCACCACGGCGGCATCCACGCCAAGCGTGATCGTCACCAACCCCAGAGAATAGAGCACGATGGTGCGGTACCGCTCCGGGAGCCTGGCGGAGATGCTCAGCCCGACGAGGCTTCCGATGGCGACCGTCGCCACGTTTACGATCGTTCCGTTGAGGATCGTCCAGGCGTTCATGGCCCTCTTCGCTGCGCGGCGTCGCGTTCGCCTCTCGCAGACGCGCGACGCCCCTTGTGGACGTGTGAGTGTCGCAGTTTCTCCGGCGGTTGGCCAGTGGACGCGACGGGAGGAGCCCTACCGACCGCGCAAGCGGCGAACGATGGCCTGAAGGCGGTCGGCGATGGTGTGCCCGGGCAGCAGCCCGATCCCATTTGGCGATGGGCCTGTTCCGACTGCCTTTTCGGCGGATGTGACCGATCGGACGGCCTTGATCAGCTCATCTCGTCTGGTGTAAAAGTGCACGCGCGGCACGAGTTCCGCCAGGCCTGGATACTCGTTGCGGAATGACTCCGCCGTCCCGCGACAGATGGGAGCGGCGCCGGCTGCCAGGGCGTCGAGCGCCGTCTGCACGGACCAGGCGGAGAGATCGAGAGAGACGACAATGCTCGTGTCACCGAGGACGCGGCGCAGGTCCTCGCCGAGCGGGATCATTCCCCGTGCGATCGAGCGTCCCTCGAAGATGCGGGACCATTGTGCTCCGTAGAGCGCCACGCGAAGCCCTTCCTCGATCAGCGCATCGACGTCGGCCCGCGCGACGCGGACCGGCGCGATCATCGCCTTGAAAAGCATGAGGAACCGGTCACGGACGGAGGTCTCAACGAGTGTTGTCCCGCTTACCCGCTCTGCTTCCTGGAGCATCTTGGCGGCGGTCTGATTGTTGAACCGGTCCGGAGATCGTGCAACGACGTCCTGCATGGCCCGCCAAAGGGTGAGGTGGCTGTCCAACGTCACGTTCACCGCCTCCGGCCTGTCGTCCGGCAAGTCCATCAGCACCGCGACGTCCGTCGGCCGTGATGATTCATTGTCCGTGTTGGTTCGCATCGTCTCGTCGATGCCCGGTTCACACAGTTCCACCCGATCCGGCGATACGCCGGCTGAGATGAGTTGGTCCCGCATTGTACAGGAGCAGGCGAAGACCGTGTGCTCCGGTACGTGCGCCGGGATGACCGTTGCGGGGACGTTGGCGCCGGGTAGATACCAGGAGGTGATGGGAAGGTCGGCCGGTAGATGAGAGCCCAACTGCCCGGCCGTTGCGCTGATCAGAAGGACCATATCGGCGTCGATGCGTTCCACTGCCCGGAGGCGTGCCACAACATGGCACTTGTCGGGGGAATCGGGAATGCATACGACGTGTGGCCAGCACATTGTTTCCAGCGCCTTTGCGAGGCGACGACCCTGATCCAGCGATGCCGGCGCGGCGTCCGTGCCGACCAGCGCGATGCGGGGCTTTTCCGGGAGCGATCCCCGGGCCCGCCCGGCCACCGCCCGCGCCAACGCCTCAGCCGATTTGCCCAGCATGGCGCAGACGGCCTCCACGGCCTGTTCCACGCGCCGCCGCTGCTTGGCCGCCTCGGCTGTGGAAAGGTGTGGTACCGTCACCAGTCGCTGCGGAACGTCATAACCCGGATGATCCCGGAAGAATTCACAAAGACCGTGTTCCAGGTCCGCCTCCAGGGCGAAGACGATCCGACCGGCGGAAATCAGACCCGTGTAGTCGTGCAGGTGCAGGGCGAGCTTGATTCTAAGTGGATCAGCCTCGGTCACCAGCACGTAGCCGTGCGCGGGAAGCCCGGCTGCCAGTAGGATCGGCTCGAGCCCCGTGAAGACGCCCGGCAGCGACACGCTTCGACCATCGGCCTGGAAGTTCGCCAGAATCTCCCGTGCGCTGATGGTCGGCATGGAGGATCCGCCGAACCATTCACGGCGTCCGTCGGCGGTCGTGATCAGAAAAGTGTCGGCCCCATCACGCCCCTTGGCGGGTTCCACACCGCCGGGGATCGGCGCTCCATCCACGACGTCGGCGGTGGACGACTGGAAGGCTTGAAAGGCCGCCAGGTTGTTCCGGTAGCGGCGGGTGTGCTCGGGTGACCACTGTGTTTCCTGTGGCATGGGGAACCGATTACATCATCGAGAGGGTGATGTCAAACCCTCTGACGCGGGCCGTGAATGTGCGTGCACGGACGTCGCGGCACCTGATTGGGCAAGCACGATGACATCTTGTCATCATAATGCGCCGTCGTGCGACACCGCCATGGTGACAAGGAACACGAGCCACACAAGCCACACAACCCACGACAGGGCAAGGGGCGTAACAGACATTGGCGGCGCATCGCCCACCGGTATGCTCGGGTCGGACCAGTCGATGCCCCTCGCATCCGCTGGTTTCGTAGCGCCTGATGCATCCGGACCGTTTTCGTTTTCGCTTTGCTTATCGTCCATTCCGGCTCCATCCACGTCGGATCATTACGTAACTTGCCGCCCGCGGCAACCGTGGGCTGGTTATTCGGGCACCACGATGCGCACGGGGATATCCAACCGCTCGGCACCTTTCACATTTGTTGCCAGCACGAGTGACGTTTCGTGCGTGCCGGCGGGAAGCTTGCCGACGAGGTTCACGTCCAGGTAGAGAAGGTAGTGATAGCTCGCGCTTGCCTCGCGATCGATGGTCACGGACACGGCCGCGTTCTCGCACGTAATGCCTGAGATCTCCAGGCTTTCCTGCACCGGTACCTTGAGGGTCAATCGACGTTGCTCGCCGGCGGGCGTTCCGTCTTGGCGCAGCAGGATGATCGGCGGTTCCACGTCAATCCGCGGGGCCACGATACCGAACACGGGGATCAAAACCACCGGTTGATCCAGGCACGTCGTGCGGACCTCGAGGGCGGTCCCGAACGGTCCCGCCGGTGCATCGTCGGAAATGGTGAGCAGGAACCTGTAGTGGGTTCGTGGTTTACCTCGCTTCATCGGCTTGTACTGTACGTCCAGCAGCGAGCCCGCCGACGCACTGATCACGTCGAAAGGTCGGTCGGACGTTGACCGAATGGTCACGGGAGCAAGCTGCTTCCCTCGTTTTGATGTTTGCCGCGTGGCATCGACCAGTTTGGGTTGGATGGCCAGGTCACCGGCGATCGCGCAGCGAACCGATATTTCGTGCTCCTTCTCGATCCCGTCCACGCGAAGTCTGACCTTCATCGTGCTTTTGACCCTGCCCAGTGCGGCGTCCTTCATGACGGTGAAGACAACACGATGAGCGGTTCCCTGTTTGACTTGAAACGTTTCCCGTTTGAAGGTCAGCGGCGTCTTCTTCTCAAGCTGCAACTCGAGAATCTCGATCGGCGAGCGGTTCGGCGCAGGCGTAATGTCGAGTGTCTTGTCGGCGGTTTGCCCGCGATGAAGCATCTGAAGGTTTAGCACGTTCGGCGGGATGAGCTCGTACAGGTACTCCACGTTTGCCTGGAATTCGAGCTTGAGGTTCGGCTCGGAGGGATCGTTTGTCATGATGGTCACATATTTTTTCTGGAAGCCCCGGCGCCGCGTCGAATCGAACACCACCTTGAGCTTGAGCGACCGGCCCGGTCGAATGATCTTGTCCTTTTCGGCAATCTCGAGGACCGCGCAGCCGCAGCTCGATTTCGTTTTTTTGATGACCAGATCGGCGGAGCCGCGGTTCTCCAAGGTCCAAGCCACCGCGACCTTGTCCCCATCCAGGATCTTGCCGAGATCCACGATTCGCTTGGCCACAAACAGGTGGGGCTCATTCTTGGTGGAAGAGCCCTCCGGTTGCGGGAGCGGCGGCAGTTGCGCCATCGCCGTGGGCGGAAGGAGCATGTACGTTGCGATCCAGATGAGTCGACTGGCCACGATCATTCTCCACTAGCCCGTTTCAACAAAGGTTGTTCCGCTTTCTTCCCCCCTTACCAAGGGGGGAGTGAGAGGGGTCTGTTTCCTTCCCCCCTTACCAAGGGGATAGAGGGGGGTTCATGCAGACGGAGAAGAACCTCCCCCAACCCCTCCTTGTCAAGGAGGGGAGGAAGAAACACCATTACCTTTCAGGAAGCGGCACTAGATCCATCGAGCGGTTCTGATGCTTCAGCCCCGCCCGAGCCCCTTCGCGTTTGTACGATGCGTCTCGGATTGTATCCGCGGGGCACTACGTCGGAAAGTGGCAACGGGATCGAGGCTTGGCCGTGGCGCACGGATTTTCTGTCGAATGGAGTATCGCCGGGCTTTCCAGTGGGTGCCCCATTCTTCGCGGAGTGAAGGGTGGGGGACGGACGGTTGTTCTGGATGTTTTCGGCTGCGCAATCTATCCCCCACCCTTTTCTAACGAAAAGGACGGGGCACCCCAATCCTGTTCGGCACGCGGATTGCCATGACTCGGGTTCCCGCTCGCGGAGCGGCACAGAAGATCGCGCCACACTTTACTTGCGCTTGCTGGATCCATAGCGCATACTTTGGGTGTGGCAGGCAAGAAACGGCCCGACATTCAAGAGAAAGACCTACAAGGCTTCAAGCTCTTCAAGCTGCTGATGCCGGTCCTTGAGAAACTGCACCACCATGGCTGCGAGCGGGATACGGCGGGCAACCGGAAACTCCACTACGATCAGTATGCCGCCCTCATTCTCCTCTATTTCGGTTCTCCTCCCAAAAAGTTACTGACGTAACCCCTTGAAAGACAAGGACATC
>CBDUZO010000140.1:0-7681 GCA_965371725.1 uncultured Phycisphaerales bacterium | reverse complement strand
GTGATCGGCGTGCCCTGCAGGTGAAGCGTTTGCAGGCTGGTCAGGGCTGCGAGGTGGGCCAGCCCCGCGTCGGTGATCTGCGTGTCCCACAGGTAGAGCGATTGCAGGTTGGCCAGGGCCGAAATGTGTTCCAGCCCCGCGTCGGTGATCGATTCGCATGTGCCAAGGTAAAGCGTTTGCAGGTCGGTCAGGCCCGAGAGGTGTTTCAGCCCCGCGTTGGTGATCTGCGTCGCGGTCAGTCTAAGCATTCGAAGATCAGCCAGGCCGGCGATGTGAGCGAGGTCAGCGTCCACAACGCTTGAACTGGCCAAGTCGAGAGTCTCTGCGACCACAGGCCCATCCGCGCCCCCCGTAGCCCGTTTGAACGCGGCCCAGACCGCCTCGCGTTGGCCAGGCGTGACGGCGAGCAGGACCCGAACCATCGTATTGCGACCGAGGCTAAATGAGCGACCCTCTTTCCGTTCGGCCACCAACTCCCAGCGCCAGCAGGCTACCAGGCTGTCCTCGCGGTACTCCGGCGACAGGCCGGCGTGCCGATCAAGAGAAACGTCTGCAAGGAGAAGAGCCGCTTCCTCCTTCCTGCGATCAGCGTCGTTCGCCAGGTCGGCGAAATCCTCGCCGTAGATACATTCGATAAGATCGTCAGGCCAGCCGGGGCGCTCGGCGAGCGCTTCGAAAAGCAGAATAAGCGTCTCGCGCCAGTTCCGATTGTTGGCGTAGGCACGCAGGTGCTCGGGCTTGAATAACTTGTTCCGTCCCCTGCCATCCAGCCAGCGCGGCGCTGTTACCTGTTCCAGGCAATAACAGGCGGCGAAGTATTCCTGGAGCGAGAGGTGGGTGAAGGCGAACTGCCCCTCGCCGCGCGGTAGCAGCAGGCCGCTGCGCCGGGCGATGTAGTCCACGAACCGCCGGGCCGAGGCGTTCGCATCCTCGACGGCTGTACCCATCGCCTCGGCAATCCACTTGTGAACCTGATCCGCATCGACGAGGATATCGCGCTGCTCGGATTCACGCGGACGCCTGCGGCCGTCCTTGTGCTTGCCGCGGCGTAACTGCATCTGAAAGCCGACATACGCCAACCACCGCTTCTTCTGCGCGAGCGAGTAATCCAGGCCTTCCAGGCCGCGGAAGCGGTCGATGGATTCGAGGTAGGCCTCGGCGATGCGGTCGTAGAGCAGGGCTCGCCCGTCCGGGAGCCAGCGGTAGACACGGTAGATCAGGGCGATGAGCGTGAGCAGATTCGGGATTCGGGCGAGGCTGCGAGTGCCTTTGTTGGTGGCGATGGCGTCGACGAGTTCGCGGGCCCGCTCCTGCCGTTCGTGCTCGGCTTGTTCGTGCTGGATGTACCAGTTGTGGGCGAACTGCTCGATCTGATTGTCGGAGAACGGGGCGACGTAGCGGACTTCAGCAAAACGGAGGTGTTCCGCTTGGTGAAGGAGGGCCTCCACGTTCTCGCCATACCCGGCCCCCTCCCGTTCGAACTTGTCGTACCGATCGAATGGCAAGGCCTCATAGCCCACGATGCGCGAGGTCAACAACCAGCGGGATTGGGAGCGTTGCTCGGATCCCTGCGAGAAGCTGTCGAACACGGCCGCTTTCAGTGCTCGGCGCACGGCCGTGCTGCCGATCTCATCGAGCCCGTCAAGCATGATCATGGCCTGGCCGCGTTGGAACAGGTCGGTGATCCGTTCGCGGCCTTTGCCATCTTCGTTCAGGGGTTTGGCGACGGGCAGGGCGAGGAAGGCGTCGAGCAGGCCTTCCCAGGTGATGTCGCGGCCGATGTCCATGTCGCGGAGGATCATGGGGATGGGGACGAGGCGGCCGAGGTGCTTTGTCCAGGCGTTGTCGCCGGGCTGTGTGAGCTGCCAGGCGATCCAACTGACGAGAGTCGACTTACCCGACCCCGGATCACCGAGCAGGACCAGCCGCTGCGACGCGGCGACGGCCTGAAGGACCGGTGTCGTTTCCGGCCAGTCCTCGGTCGGCTGCTCCGGCTGGATGTGCGAGTCGCTGATGGACGGCTCGACGTAGAGCCGATGGATGGGGACGTCGGGATTATCGCGGAGGTGCGGCAGCCCGAGGAAGCGGATGTAGCCATGCCACCGGGCGATTTCGTGGTAGTAGGCGAGCAGAACCCGATCGTCAAAAGGATCGACGAAGTGCGCGGAGTCCGGCGCGACGGCTCCCGCCGCCGAATCGCCGTCCGCCACACCCCGCGACTTACTCGCGGAGCGTGACTTCCCAGTGGTTCTCGCTCTGGCTTTGTTGCCCACGCGATTATCCTGAAAGCAGGTACCTCTTCAACTCGCTGACCTGTACCTCGCCAAGTTCCCGCACGAGAGATTGTAGGCGAAATACGTTGCCACGTACGGGGTCTGGGAATGATTTGTAAGAAGCCGGAGTGCGAACAGCTTCTTTCTCCGACTTGTCGGTCTCACGATAGGCGGTTGGCAGACGGAGCGAGCAGAGCAATTCGTGGGGCTGCTTCGTCTTGGGGTCGGAGGGGACAAGGCCGGTGGCCCAACGGAAGATCAAGTCATAGAACTGCACGTCGCTCTCGATCATCCGGTAGAGCTCGTGATGATCGTGGTAGAGGCAGGCCATGAGGATGATGAGCTTGGGGTCGAGAGGCGGCGACTGCACTTCACTGTAACCGAGGTTGTCAACGAACCGGACGAGGATATTGGTGAAGGACTTGATCCTCCGGGCGTTGGCGGCCACGCAGCCATAAACACGGACTACCCCCAGGAATTGCCCCCGGTCCTTGAGGTCTGCGGGCAACCATTCGCCAAGCGCGTCCACCGGATTGTCGATCAAGGGCAAATGCCAGATGTTGGTGCAGAGCTTGTCGAGGTATTCGCAGGCGTATTCGTGGCGGACATCCTCCGGCTCATCCGGGGCGGTGTGCTTGGCGATGGCCCGCTCGATGATCCGCTGGTTCATGCCGAGGACGAAGACGCAACTCGGGAGGTTGAGGTAGATTTTGATGCCTTCGAGTAGCCGGAAAGCGGCGGTCGGTTCGCAACGATCGAGGTCGTCGATGAGCACGACGAGACGGGCGTCGCGCGGTTCCTTCGGATCATTCTTGCCGAGCAACTGGTCTAGAGCCGCGCTCAGGTGCTTGCGGATGGTGTGCGATGGGAGCGCTACCGCCAGGTTCTCCCGCTCGTACTTTTCGCCGGCCTCCTGAATCTTTGAGGCCTTGAAACCGAACAGGCGTGACGTGATATCCTCCATGGACATCAGGGCACCACGGATGGCTACGTCGGCCAGTTTCTTGCCCTCATTGAGCCACTTGGAATAGAGTGGCAACTGCGTGCGAATCTCATGCAGAAGTGCGACGACGGGATCTACTTCGTATTGGTACCGCCAAGCCTCGAACCAGACGGTGTCAATGTTCTTTGGGTACTGAGCGTGCGGAGCCCCTGCCGCTCGGAGTTCTTCCTTTGTCTGCTGTGGGCAGTCACCCGTCAGGTAGAACTGAAGCTGGTGGAGGAAGCTGGTCTTGCCGCTGCCCCATTCGCCGTGAACGCCGAAGACGCAGGGGGGGGCTGCACCCGGCGACTTCGTCGCCGACACGCGTGACCATGCTCTGACGGCCCAGCTTGTCGTGGAGTACCGGTTCGTCATTCTGCAAACTGGACATGCGATCCTCTTTCTTCTCGCCCACCGTTCGCTATGGCACGAGCGGGGCAAAACGGGCTTATTCACACGCGGCGACATTCTACCCTACGGCGTGTGGCGCAGCAAATGAGGGGGCCACCATCTATTCATCGTTCCGAGTTGTCTCAACCGGCACGATGTGCCGTCGCTCGAAGTCATGCCTGAGCACAGCCCGGTGGTTCTTGAAAATGACCAACCCGCGATCGTACATGGGTATGATGTTCGGTCGTGGAAACGCTTCCGCGCTGTTGGCAACCACGACGGTCACGCCGCGTCCCTCCGGACCGGGACGCAGAATCGTGCAGAGCACGGCGTCACCCGCGTCCGTGTAGGCGATGTCATCAAAGACGAAGCCGTCATCCGTCCAGGTCACCGGGAACGCGATCCGATCGAGAAACGCAGCCACCTGCGCATCACGTGCCGCCTCGGCCACAATCAGCACGGAACGATCCGCCAGGGAATCCTCTTCAAGATCGTCGGTAGTCAGGGCGATGCGTTCATCCTCTTCGAAATCGGACTCGAATATCGACTTGAGCGTCTCGTAAGATTCCGGCACCTCACCGGCAGGCAGGACGGATGCGAACGCATCCCCCGCGCGTGTGGCCGACGTGGTCGGGATGGCGTCCGCACGCGCGAGCTTGCGGAAGAGGTGATAGTCGGGATCCACCTCAACGGTCCGCGGAACGACGTCGACAGGAACGGTTACCTCGCCGGAGGAGACGCACAGCGGAACCTCGATGTCCACCGTGCCTTCCGCATGAGTGATCCGAACCGGGACCTCCAGATCGAACTCGGTCTTGCCCTGTGACATGGCGAGCGTCAGCGTCCGGTCAGATGCGTTGTAACGGGCCTGTTCGATCGAGAGCATCGGAGCCCCACTCCCGTGGACCCACTGCTCGAAGAAAGCGTCGAGCGACAATCCGCCCTCCTGCTCGCAAAGCCGCTGAATATCATCCCACGATGCGTACTTGCCCACGTACTCGTCCGTGAAACGGCGCATCGCCGCCCAGAAGTTGTTCTCGCCGATCTTCCGGACGAGCATGTGGAACACGACCGTCCCCTTGCTGTAACCGATGCCGCGACCGGCGCCGTCCTCCATGCCAAACGTGGAAAGCGGCTTGTCATTCTCCGGTTTGATCCTGCTGAGGAAGTGGCAACAGTTGCGACGCTTCCTTCGCGCGTCTTCGAGGTTTCCGTCCAACACGTATCCGTAATAGTTCGTGGCGTATGAGGTTATGGCCTCGCACCAATTGCCGCGCGTGGGGTCGACGTGAATCCCGTTGCCCCACCAGGAATGCAGCATTTCGTGATCGATAAAGCCGTGCATCACCTGCGGCCGTTTGCCCATGTCGATCACTGCGGAGGCCAGGAGCGTGAAGGTCGGGAAGGCGAACCCGCTGCTGAAGAAGTTGTCAACGATTGTGTACTCGCGGGCCGGGTACCGACCGACCAGCGGTTGATACCGATCGAGATAGCGAATGACCGCGTCGAACAAACCCTCGACGTGCCTCGCTTGGGACGGCTTGAGGTGTAGATTGATCGTGATCCCGTCGTGAACCCGTTGGTGTACCTCATGGAGACCGCCGACCAAGGCCATGCCATCGAGCGGGTAGGGGCTGTGCCAGACTATCTTCCCCGGCCGATCGCTTGCCTCACGATCTCGCTCCGCGCCGGCCACCAACTCCAGCCCCTCCACGGGATCGGCCACGAGCGTGTAATCCGCGAGCGCCGGTTCGGCGTCTTCGCCACGGTCCGGGACGGGATACCAATGTCCGCCACCGCTGAGGTAGATCCCCTCCTCACTGACGTGGGCGCGCATGATGAAGTTGTGGACCTCGCCGGGTTTCTCCCCGGCTGAGACATCCTGAAACAGCGTGCCCTCATAGTCGATCGTCAGGGTCAGCGCGGGGACGGGCTTGTCGAGAGTGATTCTGTGCGTTCGGGGAAGGAGCCTGTCGTGCTCGTCGGATGCCTTGCTCAGCGCGGTTGTCCTGCGCCGAGATGCGAGCCGATGTCGCAGCTCGGTTCCGCCCGCCGCAGCCCGCGTAATCTTCAGACCGGGGTGCAGCAGCAGATCGACCGCAACGGGCTTGCCCGCACGCTGGGCGGCGTCCGGCGTCTCGTGGACGAGGGCCAACGTAGTCCGCCCGGTCAGGGAGTGCGAGGCGGGGTCCAGCCGGACCTCAATGTCGTAGCGATCCGCCCTCATGGGGTGGGCGGGGAGGCTTACGCAACCCGTAAGGTCGAGGCATAGCAGGAATACGACCGCGGCGGGGGTAAGATGGGCAATAGATCGGGTCTTGACGCTCAGAATCATCGGGGCCTCCTCTCCTGACCATGACGTCGAGATCTTGCTCACGTCGGCGTGTTGTACACGGTTTTGTGAGGGGCTGGCAAGTAAACGCGTGCTGAGCGGGTATCCCGAGGCGGTGGATGGGGGCGGCGGCGGGCTCGAAAGTCGGAATGTCCTCTCTTGCCGCGGCTTTGGGGGACGTTATACTGCTAACCGCGTTTGTCCGCTGGCGCGAAGAGCGGGAAGCGGCGAACCGGCGCGGCGGTCCGTGTCGATCGATTCGGCTGGACGGGTGTAACCACGCTCACGGAACACGGTTGCGACCCGGGACGGGAGAAGGTGCAGCAGGCGTATGAGTAAGGTCGACGCTATTGAGGTCGAAGGAACGGTGGTGGCTTCGCTACCGAACGCCATGTTCCGTGTCGAGGTCGACATGGGCGGCGACAAACACCATATCCTGGCGCACATCTCGGGAAAGATGAGAAAGTTCTACATCCGCATTCTCCCCGGCGATACCGTCGTCGTCGAGATTTCCCCCTACGACCTGACGCGCGGGCGAATCGTCTACAGGAGGTGAGTCGGATACCTCGACCCCGTAGCGCAAACCCCCGCGCTCCGCATTCGCCGCCCGCCACTGCGAATTCACTGCCAAGCATGAGTCACCCATCAGTCAAGCAGATGCTCGACGAAAAGCCGTCGCCCCTGGTGATGGGCATCCTCAACGTCACACCGGACTCGTTCAGCGACGGGGGCGAGCACGTCAACCGTAGCGATGCTGTCACAAGGGCCCTGGAGATGATCGACGAAGGGGCTGACGTCATTGATGTCGGTCCGGAATCGACCCGACCGGGCTCGCAGCCGGTTCCCGCCGATGAGCAGATCACACGGGCCATCCCGGTGATCGAGGACCTCAGGCAGCGAAACGACGGTATTTCGATTTCCATTGACACACGGTTGGCACGGGTGGCGGAAGCGGCGCTCGATGCGGGGGCCGACATCATCAATGACACGTCGGCGCTCCGTGATGATCCGGCGATGGTGGATCTGGCGGCCGGCGCCGCTGTTGACGTCGTGCTCATGCACCGCCGCGGCGCACCGGCGGACATGCAGGATGGCGGCGGCCCCCGGTACGACGACCTGATCGACGAGATGACAACGTTTTTCGAGCAGCGCGTGCGCTACGCCGCTGAGCACGGGATCGACCGATCACGCATCGTCATCGACCCGGGGATCGGGTTCGGCAAACGTGTCGAGCACAACCTTCTGATTCTCCGGCGTCTTGACAGGCTCGTGGCACTCGGTCAACCGGTGCTCGTCGGCGCGTCGAGGAAGAGCTTCATCGGCGCTATCCTCGGCGAGGCGGACCCAGGTCGTTGGGACGGCTCAACCTCACGCGAGGCCGCTTCACTCGCCTGCGCCGTGATCGCCGCGACGGCCGGCGCCTCCATCCTTCGCGTCCATGATGTTCGAGCGACCGTCGAGGCAATCCGCGTCTGCAACGCCGTCACGCATCCGGATGGCTGGGGTCGCAACGGACCCTAGGTTTCAACAAAGGTTGTTCCGCTCTCTTCCCCCCTTACCAAGGGGGGATCGAGGGGGGTTCATGCAGACGGAGAAGCACCTCCCCCAACCCCCCCTTGTCAAGGAGGGGAGGAAGAAACACCA
Organism: uncultured Phycisphaerales bacterium; assembly: GCA_965371725.1. Taxonomy (GTDB): domain Bacteria; phylum Planctomycetota; class Phycisphaerae; order UBA1845; family UBA1845; genus CBDUZO01. The sequence goes on along the minus strand of CBDUZO010000140.1, from coordinate 60 downwards.
TTAGCTTAGGACCCGCAATGAAATAACTGTATCAAGTCACCTTCTCCGTCTTGGCCGAAT
>CBDUZO010000139.1:0-7763 GCA_965371725.1 uncultured Phycisphaerales bacterium | reverse complement strand
ATGTCCTTGTCTTTCAAGGGGTTACGTCAGTAACTTTTTGGGAGGAGAACCGAATTCTTTGATGGCATCTCCGAGCCCCTGAAAGTCGAATCGAATGTCCGTCCCGCTGGCAACGTACACGACTCTCAACGGCTCGATCTTCTTCTCTTCCACGCCGCGCGCACGGGCGATGGCCCTGTAAAGCGTCTCGACACTCTTCAAGATCTCGGATACACTCCCAAGACACGCAGGGTCCTTCTGCTCCGCAACCTGGATGGTCAGAACTTCGTCGAAGTCCTCCGGCTCCGCTACGCACTCTGGAACCAAGAGCCCCTCAAGCGGCTTGACGCAGGCGCACATTTCATTCCATCGGTGTTCGACGGGCCTAAGCAGTTTGAAAAACCCCTCCGTCTTCCCTCCGACAACCACAGTCAACGCCGCGTCGGACACTTGCGTAGGGAACGCCGGGGCAAGGAGCTGCTCAAGCTCAAATGCTTGCAGGACCGCCCGAGCGTGCGCGTGCGCTGCCAACTTGGGCATCACGCGAGCCAACTCATGGGTTAGCCGATTGACGGCCGACATGCTCGCCGGATCGGGCTTTTCCGAGAGGTGTAACGTACGGCGCAGCCCTCCGCCGAGCAGGTTCTCTGTAACTTCATGGGGAAGGGTTGACTGTATCCACTTGACCGTTCTGATGAACTCGATTGTCTGCATACTGGCCTCACTTGGGGAATCTAGCTGGCAAACCTTGCTTGATCACGAGAACCGTCTTCTACATTTTGAACGGATGTTTGTCAACCCGGCGTGGCCCGCAGGAGCAAGAAAAAACCGCGAGGTGAACGCCGATACGGCGTCCCACCCCGCGGTGTTGTGTTCCCTTTTGATCGCCGATCGGAAGACGCTGCTCACCAATCGTCAATCAGCAATCGATTCCCGCTACTTGCTCTTGATCAAGTGCTCGACGACGCTCGGATCAGCCAATGTCGACACATCGCCGACCTGATCGGGCTGTCCCTCGGCGATCTTGCGGAGGATGCGACGCATGATCTTGCCGGAGCGCGTCTTCGGCAGACCCGGTGCCCAGTGAACGACATCCGGTGCAGCGATCGGACCGATCTCCTTACGCACGTGCTTGACGAGCTCCTTCTTCAGTTCGTCGGTGTACTCGTTACCGGTCACGAGCGTGACATACGCGTAAATGCCCTGTCCCTTAATCTCATGCGGGAAGCCGACAACCGCGGCCTCAGCCACGGCCGCGTGAGAGACCAGGGCGCTTTCCACCTCGGCCGTGCCCATCCGGTGACCTGACACGTTGATGACATCGTCAACGCGACCGGTGATCCAGTAGTACCCGTCCTCGTCGCGGCGGCAACCGTCACCGGTGAAGTACAGGCCCTTATACGTCGAGAAGTACATTTCCTTGAAGCGCTTGTGCTCACCGTAGACGGTCCGCATGATCCCAGGCCACGGCTCCTCGATGCAGAGCACGCCGGAACCAGGCCCGTCGATCCGCTTGCCATCCGGCTCGAGCAGAATCGGCTTGACGCCGAAGAACGGAAGCGTCGCCGAGCCGGGCTTGGTGTCGATCGCACCGGGAAGCGGCGTGATCAAGATGCCGCCCGTCTCCGTCTGCCACCAGGTGTCAACGATGGGACACTTCTCATGGCCGATCAGGCGGTGATACCACATCCACGCCTCCGGATTGATCGGCTCACCCACGCTCCCGAGGATGCGCAGGCTGGACAGATTGCGCTTCTTCGGAAACCCCTCGCCCTCGCGCATCAGCGCCCGAATGGCCGTCGGGGCCGTGTAGAACTGAGTAACTTTGTATTTGTCCACGACGTCCCAGAACCGCCCGGCATCGGGGTAGGTCGGGATACCCTCGAACATCAGCGTCGTCGCCCCGTTGCAGAGCGGGCCGTAGACGATGTAGGAGTGACCGGTGACCCAGCCGATATCGGCCGTGCACCAGAAGATGTCCCCGTCGTGATAATCGAATACGTACTTGTGCGTGACAGCCGTGTAAACCATGTAGCCGCCCACGGTGTGCAATACGCCCTTGGGCTTGCCCGTCGACCCGGAAGTGTAAAGGATGAACAGCGGATCCTCGGAGTCCATCCACTCAGGCGGGCAGTCGGGCGAGGCGTCCTTCATCAGGTCGTCCCACCAGTAATCACGCCCATCCTTCATGTCAATCGGCATGTCCTTGGGACCGACACGCTTGTACACGATGCAGGTCTTGACGGTCACGCCCTGCTTGGCAGCCAGAACCGTGGCCGCGTCCACGTTCACCTTCAGCGGAACCGGCTTGGCGCCACGGAACGTGCCGTCGGTCGTGACGACGATCTCGCAATTGGAGTCGACCATGCGATCGGACAGCGAGTCCGGGCTGAATCCGCCGAACACGATCGAGTGGATCGCACCAATGCGGGCACAGGCGAGCATGGCGACGGCCAGTTCCTTGACCATCGGCATGTAGATCGAGACGCAGTCGCCCTTCTTGACACCCTTGCTTTTCAGGACATTGGCAAACTTGCAGACCTCGGTGTGAAGCTCGCGATAGGTCAGCGTGGCGTCCTCACCCGGCTTATTGCCTTCCCACAGGATCGCAATCTGGTCGCCGCGCTTCTCGAGATGGCGGTCCAGAGCGTTGTAGGTGATGTTGGTCTTGCCGCCGATGAAGTACTTGATCGAGATATCGTTCTGGAAGTCCCACTCGCGGAACTTGGTCCACTTCTTCTCCCAGTGGAACCCCTCGGCGATCTCGGACCAGAAGCCCTCCGGGTCGTCGATCGAGCGCTGGTACATCTCCTTGTACTTCTCGAGCGAGTTGACGTAAGCCCGGTTCACGATCTCCGCGGAGGGCTTGAACATCGGATTGGCAGCCACGACGGCGTCACTACTCATGGTCTTACTCCTGCACTAAGAAAACCTGCCCGCCCACCACGATCGGCCTTACGCCGCGGCTGTGCAGGCTACGTACACTTATGTCCCAACGGATGTCAAAACTCGAACGCAAGCATCCGGTCGGGTGCTTGCCGCGCCCGGGTGACAGCGTTTCACTTCTATCGGCTCAGGCAGCACCTGGTTTCACAAACCGGGCGATCCGGTCCGCCGTCCGGTCCGTGGCGCCCTGATGACGGATCACCACCCCCCGGGCCCGCGAGCCGAGCTCCGCCGCAACCGATTCACCGGTCAGCATCGCGGCAGCGGCCGAGGGCAGCTCGTCGACCGAACCCACGATTCGGATCGCGTCGGCTTCTTGCAACGCCCTGACCGGCAGCTCGAAGTTATCGGTGTGGGGGCCGACGATCATCGGCTTGCCCAACGCAGCCACCTCCATCGGATCCGACCCGCCCATCGAAACCAAACTTCGCCCGACGAACACCACCCGAGCGAGCGAGTAGAACTTCCTGAGCTCGCCCATGGTGTCGCCCAGGAGGACAGCCGAATCCGGCAGGGCCTCAACCGGCCCATCGTCCCGTCGCTCGCTACGTCGCACACACGTGAATCCCGCCTTCTGGATCACTCGGGCGACCTCGTCAAACCGTTCCGGCTTGCGCGGGACGAGGATGAGGACCGGCTGTTCGACGCCGGTCGCCGTCTGCTGTCCTCCCTGCACGCTTCGTGCCAGAGCGGTCCCGTCGTCCAAGAGCTTGCGGTAGGCGTCCAGAATCATGGCCTCCTCGCCCGGTCCGGTGCTTCCGCAGACCCAGATCGGACGCCCGGTGTCCAAGCCGCAGACTTCTGCCAGCCTGTCCGCCCCCTCGACCGGATCGGCCACCTCGGCTGTGTCCCATTTCATGGACGAGGTGACCTCAACTCCGTCGGCCGGGGCACCAAGCCGCCGGAACCGGGCTGCGATCGCCGCATCCTGAGCGCCCACCCACGTGAGGCGTTCGAACATGAATCGAGCGGGCCTGCCGAGCCATGCCAGGCGACGCGAACTCCGCTCGGTCAACCGGCCGTTGACGATCACGACGGGGATCTCGCGGGCCGTCGCCATCCGAATTAGATTGTACCAGACCTCGAGCTCGACGAGCACGATGACGCTCGGTCTGATCCGCTTCAGCACACGTGAGATCACCAGGCTGAAATCGAGCGGGAACCGGAAGACGTGCTCACGGCCGTAGAACTGGACCGCCCGGGCGAAACCCGTGTCCGTCGTGGTGGAGACGACGATATCGTGGTCGGGCAGACGTCGCCGCAGAGCCTCGACGAGCCGCGGTGTCGCGTTGACCTCGCCCAGGGAGACGGCGTGTATCCAGATGCGGGGCTTGCCCGGATCGCGTACTCGGACAGCACCAAACCGCTCGGCCCATCCACGCCGGTTCTTGCCCACGATCAGCGCATTGTACAGAGCCACCGGAAGGTAGATCAGCCCGGCCAGAAGATAGACGAAATCAGCGATCCAACGCATGGGCTGGGCATGGTAAGCCGGTTGCGGAGGGCCTGCAACGCACGAGCATCCGTACCCGCCTGGCGGCGCCGACGCCGAACGCTTGATTCCAGAGCAGCGACGCGTCAGTGCAGATTTCGAAACTGCGTACCGCGACCGCCCTTTCATCCCTCCTTGTCAAGGGGGGAAAGAGGGGGGTCGAGCGATACACGAAACCCGAGTCTGCTCTGGTTCGTGACAGCGCTACTCATCCTCGTGGGCGTACTCGCGGACTGATCGTCCCCACCCCGACAAAGTGTGCCATGCCGCCTGGGGGCACCTTGGGGAGTGTACAGGGCGTTGTGCAGCCCGGATTCAGATGTGCGACGATCGTGCGAAAGCGAAGCGGTCCACCCTCATGCGGGGGGCCCGGTCGAATCTGCGCGGATGCACGTTACACCTGAGCCGGCCGGCGTCGCACAAATACCAGCGTGCCGGCCGTCAGGATCAGCAGGGTTATTGCAGTCTGTCCCCATGCGGACACGGTGGGTATGCCCCGTTGGTCTCGGATGCCGTGTGCGGTCGCACAGGCTTCGACATCATCACACAGGACGTACTCAAGTGCGTTGATATTGTCCTGAGGATGACCGAGGCCAAGAACGGCAGCCGATGCGAAGACTTCCGGCGGTTGGCCTGGTGTTGCAATGAAAACATCCGCTGCAGCGCCGGTCTCACTGGCACCGGTGATGGTTGCCAGCGACGGCGGGCTGGTTGAAGTGCGTGGCCAGACCGCGGAGGAACCACGCATCGGCTGTGTCGGGACCACCCAGCATCTTCGCTTCCCGGAGAGTCTCAAACGAGCCCTGGTGATCGCCGGCCCTCCACTGTGCCCATGCAAGCATGTACAGAGCCCGCATGTCGTGAGGATCATGATCCAGAACTGCTGACAGGTGGTCGATTGCGGCGGGCTCGTCGGATGCGCCGAGTTTGGCCAGGGCCTGGACCAGATTAAGCTCCAGCGGATCGGCGCCTAGCGATTCTGCTCGCTCGATCGTCGCAGCAACAAGGTCGGGCTCTCGGTAGTCGAGGTAAACGAGTCTCTCGTACGCATCCCTCAGCAGGTTCTCCGCCTTCGTATGGCGTAACATGCCGGCGCTGTGAATCAGTCCAGCCCCGAGAATCACCGCGCCCGCTGTTGCCGTGATGGCTGTCGTGACGGCCGGGTGACGACGTACCCACTTCATCGTGATGTTGAAGGGCCCATTGCGCCGGCTCAGAATCGGCCGGCTCCCGGCAAACCGACGCAAATCATCGGCCATCGCCGCCGCTGACGAATAGCGGCGCGTCGGATTCTTCTCCATCGCCTTCAGACAGATTACCTCCAGGTCAAGCGGGATGCGCTTATCCCAGCGTCGTGGTCGGGTCGGGTCCGTCGTGCAGATCCCCGTCAGAATCCGGGCGCGGGTTTCACCGTCAAACGGGCGATGGCCGGTAATCGCTTCGTACAGCGTAGCACCCAGCGAGTAGATGTCCGTGCGATGATCAATGGCGCCTTTGTCTGTTTGGATCTGCTCCGGCGAAAGGTAGGCGGCTGTACCCATCACCTCGCCGGTCATGGTCGCATGCGGCTCGTCCATCAAATAGGCGAGACCGAAATCAGTGATATGCAACCGCCCGTCAGGGCCGAGCAGGAGGTTGTGTGGTTTGATATCACGATGAACCACGCCGTTGTCGTGGGCGTGTGCAAGGCCATCGGCTACGCCCGATACCAGCCGTGCGATATGTCGAAAATCCGCAAGAGTCCGACGGGGCAGTGCTTGTGTGCTCTGCCGCGACGACTGACCGTTGGTGTCGTCCGGGGTCCCGGGCATCACCCCGGGGCGGGTTGCCTGCTGTTCTCGTAAGAGCGTCCCCGAACCCTCGTGCCAAGATGTCGATGTGAGCCGTTCCGGTTGGCTGTGGATCGCTACATCGAGGCTGACACCGTGAATCAGCTCCATCGCGTAGTACAGATGTCCCTCATACTCGCCCTGCGCATAGACGGGAACGACATTCGGATGACCGAGGCGGGCCACCGCTTCCGCCTCCGTCCGAAAACGCCGGGCCGCCGACCGGCGACGGTTGGCAACATCCGGTAGCACTTTCAGTGCAACCTCGCGTTGGAGCGACATCTGCCGCGCACGGTATACCACACCCATGCCACCGCACCCGACTTCATCGATGATCTCAAAATCGCCCAGGCGCGTTCCACCGGACAGCGCCGCTTTAGCAATGGTAGCGCTGCACGGCCTGCTATCGCACTCGGCGCCTGTGGCCCATTCGAGACCGCTCTTGTCCAGGCTGTGCTCACAGGAGTCGAAGGCTTCACACAAATCCGCGACAAGCTGTTCGTCGTTTTCCGGACCCTCGCGTGGTTGCTGGGTAAGGGCGCGCGTCAGCAGCATGCCGCAGGACGAACACGTCATCACAATGTCCTCGCGGCGAACCGCCGTGCTGCTTGCACATATAGGGCACACAAGTTGCACGACCCTATCCTCCACCTGGCAGATGCCGATACCTCTTGAGTGCAAGACCGTGGTGGCGCGGATCTGACGCGAATCTCGCGGTTTTCTGAAGACCCCACATCAGATCGCCACAGGTTCACGGGTCGGGGCCTTCCCGAGAACAATTCGACTGACACTTCACTGCGTCAGCAGTCCGAACTCGGGCCGGCACAACCGGCTGAGAGCTGATTCTCACGGCGATAGGCCGGAGTCCGAATCCAACGTGCTGATCCGCTCTCTGAGACTCCTCAGGACTCTCGATTTGGCTTGGTACACGCTGTCCTTGCTCGTCCCCAACTGCTCGGAAGTCTCAGCGGCGGATCTGTTGGCAAGGACATACAACCGAAACGCTTCCAGTGTCACTGGCTCGAATTCCTTGGCGATCGATCGCATCGCCCAGCGCAAGCGGTGCAGGTAATACTCGCGCTCCCAATCCGGATCCTGCAGGGCGTCTTGATGGCCCAGGGAATCGATCGTGTGCGGATCGAGGACAACCTCGCGTTGAGCACGCTTGCCGACCCTACGCCCCACAGCGTGTTTGACTGCGGCACGCAGGTACGCGCGAAAGCTCCCCTCGCGCGATCCGCGTTTGAACCATTCCATGGCCTTGAACACATACATTTCGACCTCCTGGACCACGTCCTCGGCGTCGCTGTGGGAGGCTCCCAGACGCCGAGCGTAGCGGAACAGGATCTCACCGTAATATTTGTGGAACTCGGCCCAGCTCTGCCCGTCCTCCCGATCGCGAAGCCGTGAAAGAAACGACAAACGGGTTGTCCCAGGTGTGCTCATGACCTATATTATCAAGTAAGGTTCTCCTCCCAAAAAGTTACTGACGTAACCCCTTGAAAGACAAGGACATC
>CBDUZO010000138.1:0-7885 GCA_965371725.1 uncultured Phycisphaerales bacterium | reverse complement strand
CAACGACCGTAACGAGGTCCCGGCGGCCCCTGACGTTGATTTGGAGGACGGCGAAGCCGTTCTCGGCGTTGTGGTAGGTCACCCGCTCGATGGTGCCCTCCACCGTCCCGGTGGTTGTGGCGGTCGTGTTCATGGCGGCATCATACACGGTCTGGCGGGCGACTCCGTCGCCAACACCGGACTCGACGCGCGAAGCGATCGGATCATCCAGGTTGGACTCTGCACGGTGGCCGGCGGGCAAGTCGCCGACCGCCGCGGATGGCTCGTGAACCAGGACGTTGAGGTTCCTCCCGATGCGGTGAGAATCCACGGTATCACAACGGCCGACACCCGCGCTCGCGGATTGCCGCCGCGCGAGAGTCTGGCCCGCCTAATTGAGGCGCTGACCTCGGCACCGGCGGACGCGGATCGGCATGCGAGGCCCCCGGAATGGGGTCGCCAGCAGGGGGAGCCCAACCCTGAGGGTGGGCCAGAGACCACCCTGGTTATTGGACAAGCCATCGAAAAGGTTGGACAATGCTGGCCAATCTTGTGCGCGGAAGGCAGGTTATGGCGAAAATCAACGAGTTCATGACGGTGGGCGCGGCGTCGGAGTATCTCGGCGTGTCGCCGACGAGCTTGAGACGCTGGGATCGCGCCGGAAAGCTCATCGCGCGGCGGCATGTGGTCAGCAAGTATCGTCTGTACCTGAAAACTGATCTGGACAAGTTCCTCGCCGAGTTTGGTGTCGTTGAGGAGCCAACGGCCAAGGTGAGCCGTGCGAAGAAGAAACCGAAGCGGACGCGGAAGTAGCCAACGCTTCCAAATCGAGGATTGCGATGCAGGCCGAAGAGATCGTCCAACAACTCGACGAAGGCACCATCCTTGAGGGGCCGCACTTCGGCGAACCCGTCCGAGTGCTGCTCGCCAAGGCACGCGGTGGCCGCGTCGAGATCGTGGCCGAGGGTGTCAACACGAAGCAGACATGGAAGAAGCTCCTCAAGGCGGAGGATTTCGAGTCGTCGGTCACGATCAAGTCGAGCGGTGGCATGGCCACGCTCACGGGTGACGCCCGGCACTTCCGCCTCGCCGCAGAAGCCCACCGCATTCGACTCGCGTACCAGTACGACCCGCATTTCGCCGTTAGCGTCTCGCAGATCGACCCGCTGCCCCACCAGTTGGACGCGGTATACAACCGCCTGCTGACGCAACCGAGCATCCGATACCTGATCGCCGACGACCCCGGTGCGGGCAAGACCATCATGGGCGGTCTGCTCATCAAGGAACTCAAGTTCCGTGGACTAGCCGAACACATCCTGATCGTCACCCCCGCCAACCTGACCGACCAGTGGCGGCGCGAGATGCACGACAAGTTCGGCGAGACCTTTCAGGTCATCAACCGCGCCACGGTGGACGCCGCCTATGGACGGAATGTTTGGGAGGAGACCGCACAGGCCATCTGCTCCATCGACTTCGTCGCCCGCAACGACGAGATACGCGAGCGCATGCGTGACACGCACTGGGACTTGGTCGTCGTGGACGAGGCCCACAAGATGGCGGCGTACCGATACGGCACCAAGACCAGAACGACAGCCCGGTACGATCTCGGCGCGTTCATTGCGGAGCGAACGGATCACTACCTGTTCCTGACGGCCACACCGCACAAGGGCGACCCGGACAACTTCGCCCTGCTTCTGCAACTGCTCGACCCCGACCTCTATGTGACGGGCGATATCCTCGCCGAGGCGAGCGAACGGGACGAGAACAGGATCATGGTTCGCCGACTTAAGGAGGACATGCGAAAGTTCAACGGCGAGCCGTGCTTTCCGGCGCGGCATGTCAATACCCTGTCGTACGAACTCAAGGGCGGCGGAGGCGGCATACCCGACGAGGCGACCGAGTTGGGCCTATACAACGCCGTCACCAACTATGTCGTGCATCATTTCCAGCGTGCGGACGATCAGGGCAACCGCAATGTCGGCCTCGCACTCACCGTGTTGCAGCGCCGCCTCGCGTCCAGCCTCGCCGCTATCCGCTCGTCGCTGGAACGCCGTCTCAAGCGGCTGAAAGACCTCAAGAAGCTCGGCCACCTGCGCAAGCAGATCGACGAGGGTGACCTGCCGCAGGATTTCGAGGACTTGGACGACATGGACGAGCGCGACCGCTGGCGGCTGGAAGACGATGCCGTCGAGCGGCTCACGCTTGCGCAGAACATGGCCGAGCTGGATACGGAGATCGACGAACTCACACGGCTATTCGATCTCGCGCGAAAGACCCAACGCACCGCGACCGAGACGAAGTTCGAGCAGCTTCGGGATGTGATCGGCAAACACATCGCGGGTACGAGTGAGAAGCTCCTCGTCTTCACCGAACACAAGGACACGCTCGACTTCCTCATTCGCAAACTCACCGACCTCGGCCTCCGCGTAACGCAGATTCACGGCGGTATGCCTCTGGAGAAGCGGATCGCGGCAGAGCGCGAGTTCTTTGAGTCCGCTCAGGTCATGGTCGCCACCGAAGCGGCGGGCGAAGGCATCAACCTACAATTCTGTGCGCTCATGCTGAATTATGACCTGCCATGGAATCCCAACCGACTTGAACAACGAATGGGCCGTATCCATCGCTATAAGCAACAGAAGGAGGTCATGGTCTACAATCTCGTGGCGACGAACACGAGAGAAGGCCAAGTGCTGGCGCGCGTGCTTCGCAAGCTGGAGACCATGCGCCAACAACTCGGAACTGATCGCGTTTATGATGTGATCGGCGAGATCATCTCCGCGCCGAAACTCGATCAACTCATGCGCGACTGGCTGACCAACCGTCGCACGATGGACGAGATACTGGCCGACCCCGCCCTTGAACTAAAACCAGCCGACATCGACGCCATCCGAGCCGACATGGACGACAAGGCCCTCGGCTCGCGGCACATCGACCTGTCCAAGCTCGAAGTGGATATGCAGAAAAGCCGCGAAGAGCGTCTCATGCCGGAATACATCGAGCGTTTCTTCGTCGATGCCTACCGCGCGCTCGGCGGCACGATCACGACCGCCAAGGGACACGACTCCGGCATCTGGACGATCAGCCAGATTCCCGTCGCGCTGCGGCACGCTCCGGAATCAATGGAGCGCCGCTTCGGCAAGATCGGCAAGACCTACCCAAAACTCACCTTCGACAAGGATCGCGTCGTCGGCTACTCCGACATCGAGTTCGTCGGCCCCGGCCACCCCCTGTTCGAGATGGTCATCGAGCGGGTGCTGACGCAGTACGGCGAGGCGTTGCGCAGCGGCGCGGTCTTCCTCGACCCGGACGCCACCGAACCGTGGGTCATGTGGCTCTTGCAGGGAGCCGTGGAGGACGGGCGCGGCACCGCCGTCGGGCAGAGGCTCTTCGGCGTTCGCCGCCGGGGCGACGAGTGCAAGCAGAGCCAACCGTATGCCCTGCTCGATCTGAAAGCGCCGGACGGCGATCCGCCCGCCGCGCCTTCGGAAGTTGGCCACTGGGCGACAGACGAAGACACTATCATCAACTGGTCGCTGGACACCATTCTCGACCCGTACTTCAAGGAGATACTGGAGCGTCGCCACCGGGAGCTTTCCATCAAAGAGAAATACATTCGCAAGTCGCTCCAGCACCTGATTACGCAATCGAATAGGAAGCTCTCGAAGTACGATGGCCAACTCCGCCAGTTCCGCACGCCGAACGACCCGAAGGCGCTCAACATCAAGGGCAACCGGGCCAAGGAGGCTGATCGACGGGACAAGCTCATCCATCGCCGCGACGCGCGCTTGGCGGAGATTGAGAAGGAACGGCACATGTCGGACAAGCCGCCGGAGATCGTGGGCGTCGCCGCCGTCCTGCCGCTGGTGGTCGATGACCCCAAGCTCGGCGGGATGCGGCGCGACGACGAGGTCGAGGCCGTCGCCGTCGAGGTCACCAACAGGCACGAGCAATCGCAGGGTCGCAAGCCTGTCTCCGTGGAGAAGGACAACTGCGGCTGGGACATCACATCGCTCAAGGACGGACAGGTCGCCCGCTACATCGAGGTCAAGGGTCGCGGAGGCGACGGTGATGTCTGCCTCACCGCGAACGAGTGGATCAAGGCTCAGCGTTTCGGCAAGGACTACTGGCTCTACATTGTCACAGGCTGCAAGTCCGAGCCGAAGCTCCACATGATCCAAGACCCGGCCTCGAAGCTGAGGCCGAAGGAAGAGGTGAAGATCGTGCGCTACATGGTCGGCGGTGCGGATTGGAAGCGTGCCGCTGCCGGAGAAGCATAGGAGCATCAAAGCTGGCTTGTTGTCGGAACCATGCCCCATGACGGCGAAACTCGAAGACAAAGAAATCACCCGGACTCGTGACACACACGATCCGGCGGCGCAGCGCAAACCAGAACTCTCGGTAGAACAGAAAATCGAGTACCGGGCTTGTCGGGAGGAGACGCGACAGATTGGGAAATGGGGAACACTGTTCTTCATTGCGGGAATTGGTATTTTGGCGCGGACGCTCTACGAATGCAAATCCGACCAGAGTCTCAATGTTCCCTGGTGGGGCGAAGCGGCTCCGGCTCTCCTCGGTGCATGTGCCGGTGTGTTCCAGTGGATTGTGAACTGGAATGCTAAGGGCTATCAGAGGCAACTCGGCATCCAAGTACAGTCTCGCTCTTCTTGGGTTCTCGCACGATTGTTCAGCCTTGCTCATATCCCAGCGCCTTTTCCTGGGCCTCTCGCAGGATTCTACATCATTGCTCCCTTCGCCTGCGGTCTGGCGGCATCGGTCTGGCTCTTCTCAACCGAACGCATCACGCAACGCAAGCTCCACGGGTCATCGATCGTCTCACATGTTTCGGAAGACTTGCTTGTCGAGCAATGGGGTGAGCTTCACTTCGGAGCAGACCTTGAGTTCATGGACACGCAGGTTGAGTGCGGCGGCCTCGGCTACCTCGACATCCTTGCGACTGACAAAAAAACAACCGGCTTCGTGGTCATCGAGCTGAAACGCGACAAGGGCGATGACGAGGTCTTCGGCCAATTGTGCCGCTACATGGGCTGGGTCGGCGAGAACCTGATCCAGATGGACGGCGTCCCTGTGGCCGGGATCATCATCGCGGCGGAGATCACGCCCAAGCTCGAAGCCGCAGCGAAGACCAATCCGAATGTGCGCCTCGTCGAATACGCCATCAAAATTGAGTTGTTGCCGAAGGGATCAGTCAAAACAGGCGACGGTGATTAAGGAGAAACAAGTTGGCGGATAAGCAAGATCGGGAACCCACCACGGCTGAGCCGAAGGGTTTTGGTTTGCGCCTCATGGATGTGATGCAGAACGAGGGAGTCGTTCACCACGAGTTGATCGCTCGGATCGAGCAATTAACACAGCGGAATCTGATCTCCTACACGAGTTTCTTCCAACACCCTGCGGGCATCATCGACGACCATGACACCCGCATGATCGAAACGCTGCTCAAGTCCATCGACCTGTCTAGGTACCCCGGCACGCTCGATCTGATGATAAACAGTCCGGGCGGTAGCCCCACGGCAGCGGAAAAGATTGTCCTTACTTGCAGAGCGTATGCAAAGAGCTTCCGGGTCATCGTTCCGCAAACCGCAATGAGTGCTGCCACGATGGTGGCGATGGGGGCTGACACTATCCTGTTCACGCCCACCTCCGAGATTGGGCCGATTGACCCGCAAATGGTTCAAAGGCTACCCAACGGCGCGGTGGTCGTTCGATCCGCCAAGGCACACATCGACGCATACCTTGACCTCGTGAACAATACTCAGGACGCCATTAGGAACCAGCAGCCACCTCAACCTTTCCTCCAACTGCTGAATACGAAGATCGACCCACCGTGGATCCAAGAGTGCCTCAAGGCGCGTCAGCTTGCGGCAAAGATCGCCGCTGAGTTTCTCTCACGATGGATGCTAAGTGGCAAGACCACCAAGGAAGTGGACGAAACTGTCCAGCGGTTTGTCGAGGAAGGAGACCAAGGCTCGCATGGCCGCGCAATCCGTGCCGAGAAAGCCAAGGAATTCGGGCTTGCAGGCGTCGAAGTTGTCCAAGCCGATGACGATCTATGGATGCCGATCTGGGAGCTTCACGAGCGTTGTCAGCGGTATGTCCAAAGCAAGGGTCTGGCGAAGTATGTTGTGGCCCGTAACGGAGGGATCAATGTTCAGGCGCAGGTCATGCAGATCAGCTAGCCGCGTGGATGTCGTAGGTGTAGATCGGCTGTCGGACGACATCGTCTCCGGTGTATGTCGGATGCGCGAGTTCGGGGTACGCTTGCTCGTACTGCCGGATTTGCTCGGCCACCTCGCGCTGCACCTTCTCGAAGTTCTCGGCGAGCTGCTTTTCGGTAAGTTTTTCGCGTGGTTGCTGCATCGTGCTTCCCCGGCTTCGGTTCCTGCCTCGCTTTCGGGCCGCGATCCGTGGCCAACCCCCCGTCTGGCTTTGCTATCGGCAGCGGGGTGCATGCGACTCCATCCGCATACATTATACGATCTTCGCAGGCGCTCGGTCGCAGGTGCCTCTCCAGCGAGCGCCCACGCGGATCAGACCCCGCAGTATAGCAAATCGGCGGCGGCGGTTCAATCCAAGCCCTTTTGCCCGTACATCTTGCGAACCCGCCGGGCGTCCAGCGTCCGAGAAAGTGTCCAACCATGCTGAAACGCCTAATCGAAGTAGCTTTGCCGCTCAAGGAGGTGTCGGAGCAGTCCGGCACTGAGAAACGGCAGATTTCCGCGATGCACCTATGGTGGGCGAGGCGTCCGCTCTCCGCTTGCCGGGCGGTGGTTTTTGCATCGCTCATCCCCGACCCTGACGATCCAGATTGCCCGGACTCGTTCTGTACGCTGGTCAGCGACCTGCTGCCCCTAACACCCAACGGTGAGGACACGCCGCGCAACCGCTGCCTTGAGTTCATGAAGCACCTTGTCAAGTGGGAGAACTCCAACAACGGCGAGATCATCGGCAAGGCCCGCATGCTCATCGCGGCCGCGCACAAGTTCCTGCACCCCGACCTGCCTGCGCCGCGACCCGATACCTACTGGGTATATGTTCTCAAGTGCAACGACGACAGCTTCTACATCGGCCAGACCGACGACATCCCGCGTCGGTGGAAGGAGCATTGGAAGGGGGAGGTCTCATGGACGCACAGCCGTCTGGGTGTGACGCTCATCCACTATGAGTCGTTCCCGACGCGCGAGGAAGCGGTCAAACGCGAGAGCGACTTGAAGACGGGATTTGGTCGCAAGTGGCTGAAGCGCGAATACGAAGCGGGTCGGCTCGCGTCGCGGCAGGCAGGCGCCGAGGACGACATGCCCAAGGTGCTTGACCCGTTCGCGGGCGGTGGGGCCATCCCGCTGGAGGCGATGCGCCTCGGCTGCGAGGCCCACGCCATCGACCTGAACCCGGTCGCCCACCTGATCGAGCTTTGCACGCTGGTATACCCGCAGAAATACGGCCAGCCCAACAGCCGCCCCACGCCGGACTACATCAAGAACCTCGAAGCCGCCCACGAAGGCAAGGACGGCGACGGACTGTTCAGCAAGAAGGACAGGAAGAGTAAGCCGTCCGGTGCAGCCGAAATCGCCGACATCGCCCTTACGCGCCTGCCGCTGATTACGGAGGTCGAGTACCAGAAGAACCCGCTGGTGGCGGATGTGAAGTTCTGGGGTCATTGGCTGCTGGAGAAGGCCCGCAACGAAATCGGCCAGTTCTACCCGCCCGATCCCGATGGCAGCATTCCTGTTGCCTATCTCTGGGCGCGCACGGTGAAGTGTTCGAACCCCACTTGTGGCTCCACAATCCCGTTGCTCCGACAGTTT
This sequence comes from uncultured Phycisphaerales bacterium, assembly GCA_965371725.1. Taxonomy (GTDB): domain Bacteria; phylum Planctomycetota; class Phycisphaerae; order UBA1845; family UBA1845; genus CBDUZO01. Next base: position 83 of record CBDUZO010000138.1, on the reverse strand, counting down.
TGGCTGTCGAAGAAACCGAACCACAAGGTTGATTCTCTCGTACGAACCTTCGTTTGCGCAGGCGTGTAAGAGTCTGGCGGGGT
>CBDUZO010000137.1:0-7964 GCA_965371725.1 uncultured Phycisphaerales bacterium | reverse complement strand
AGGATTACCTGCTCAAGGTCCTCGCAGGAGCAAATTAGATGCGATTGCCCTGGACGCAGAACAGAAGTCCGAACATGAATGCCAGGATCGGCGCCGCGCGGACTGGGGAACGTGTTAGCCTATCAGCGGCGGCTGCGTCGGGCGCCGGCGGTGGGGTGGTTGGCGATGCGGCCTCGGCCACCGGCGGTGCACCCTCCCAGGCGTTCTCACGTACAGCCGCCGGCGCGATTGTCCCGCGTTGAGGTACGGGTGCGCTGACCGTGTCACCACAGTTGGGGCATTTTCCGGACTCGCCGGATGACAACTCCACGACATGCCGACAGCTCGGGCAGGTGATTGCCATGCAATGAGATGTACCCGAACCGACTGCGCAGTGCAAAAGCGCGTGATGCACCGAGAATCGCGGAGCAGGGAAACCCCCCACAGCGGGTGAGCGCAGAAAAACGGCGGGAGCACAGGCGCGGTCGGGGTGATCATCTTAACGCCTGCACTACCCCGCCAATAAAAACATACACCAAAAAAGCGGTTTCGACTGTAGGGAATAATCCCCATTTTCGCGGCCCCACTTGGGAATCAACAGGCGTGTGACAGCGGTCGGCGAATCCCCTTCTCGGGCATCCGCGCGTGTTACGGACAGCGTCGGGAGGGAGCCCGCGCGTCGCTTGGATGGTCGTGTTCCTTGAGTTTAACACCGTACAGGGCATCGCAGGCCCGGTTCAAAACCTGCGGACATCTGGTATGATTCCGCGTTCAGCGCCGTGGTTACGAGTTCGGCGAGGTCGCATCGGCGGCGGTCGACCGTCTCTGACGGCCAGGTCCCATGCAGTGGGCGTCGCAGGCAACGGGTCAGGCTGGAGACAGAGCAGCCCACCTGCTGCGCTTAGGTGCCGTGGATCGCCTGGCCGTCAGAGACGGCCGGTCCGTCGCTGGGGTCCGGGTGTGAACGTGGATGTTCCTTGAAGAGGGGGTCGTATGTCGTATCGCGTCCTGGCTCGAACCTACCGCAGCCGCACCTTCGACGAGGTCGTGGGCCAGGAGGCGGTCGCCACCACACTGACAAACGCGATCAAATCCGGACGCGTGCACCACGGTTATCTCTTCACCGGGACGCGCGGCGTCGGGAAGACGTCCATGGCGAGGATACTGGCCATGGCGTTGAACTGTCCGTCGGCCGATGCTCCGACCACCACCCCGTGCGGGAAGTGTGAATCGTGCGCGGCGGTTCTGGAGGGTGGGGACATCGACGTCGTTGAGATCGACGCGGCCAGCAACACCGGTGTGGATAACATCCGCGATCTCAGGAGCAACGCGGCGTTTCGACCCGCGCGGTCACGTTTCAAGATTTACATCATCGACGAGGTTCACATGCTGAGCACGGGCGCCTTCAACGCCCTGCTCAAGACGTTGGAAGAGCCACCGTCGCATGTGAAGTTCGTCCTGGCCACGACCGAGCCGCACAAGGTCCCAGCGACGATCCAAAGCCGATGTCAGCGGTTTGACTTTCATGCAATCGACTCGGTGCGGATCGCCGAGCATCTTCGTAAGATCGTCGATGCCGAGGGAATCAAGGCGGATGAGGTCGTGCTGAAGCGGGTCGCCCGATTGGCCAACGGGTCGATGCGCGACGCGCTTTCGCTTTTGGATAAGCTGCTTTCGTATGAGTCCGAGCATCTGACAGCCGAGGTAGCCGGCGCGGTGATCCCACCGCCGCATGACGAGCTGGCGTCCGCCGTGATGACGTGCGTGGCGAATCGTGACGGTCCGGGAGCCCTGCGCGAGCTGGATCGGGCGCTGCAGAGCGGGCGAACGGTCGAGCGGTTTTGTGACCATCTGATCGAGCACGTCCGCACGCTGATGCTCATGTGCGTGTGCGGACACGACACGGACCTCGTTGACATTGTGGACCAGGTCAGACCGAAGCTCGCCGAGCAGGCGGATCGGTTCGACGCGCCGACCTACGTGTATATGGTGACGCTGCTGGAGGAGCTTCGTCGGAACGTGAAGTTCTCCGGGGCGGCCCGGGCGCTGGCGGATGCAGCCGTGGTGCGGTTGGCGATGAGCCATCAGTTCACCGAGATCGGGGCTCTGATCGAGCGGCTGGAGGCGGGCGATGCGGGAGCACCGTCGAGCCCGTCCCGGTCCGGTGGTTCAAAAAAAAAAGAGAGCGGCGAGCGGGTAGCTGATCCCCGCGCCGGCCGGGGGCACGCCGGCTCGCAGGTAAAAGCGAATGGTCCTGACGCCGCGCAGGTCACGCCTGTTTCGGAAGGTCCGCCTGCTTCGGAGTCAAGGCCCACTTCGACGGCCAGTTCAGCGGACTGGCAGCGGGCGGCGGGTGATCCGCTTGTTCAGCGTGTCCGAGAGGCGGTTGACGGTACGCTGTTCGATGTTCGTCCCGCCAAGGACGTGAACCGTCAGGGCGCCTCCACCGAGGAGGCGGTTTCAAACGGTGACGACGAGGGATAGGGCCAACAGAGGGAGTGGAATTCAATGCTGGGCGGTCTGGGGAACCTCGCCAATCTCATGAAGTCGGCCAAGGAGATGCAGGCGCAAATGGCCAAGATGCAGGCGGAACTGGCGACTCGCCGTTACGAGGCCGATGCCGGCGGCGGGCTGGTTCGCGTCACGGTTGACGGCAAGAGCACGCTGGTCGACATCAGGATCGATCCGAAAGCGCTCGAGGATGCGGAGCTGCTGGAGGATCTCGTCAAAGCGGCTGTCTGCGCGGCGGCGGCCAAGTCGCAGGAGGCGATGAAGGGGGAGCTGGCGTCGCTGACCGGCGGGCTCAACATACCCGGTCTGACGGACATGCTCGGTGGCGGGGGCGGTTGATCCATGAGCGGTAGTGAACCGATTGAATCGCTGGGGCGCCTCAAGGCGCAGTTTCAGAAACTCCCAGGTATCGGGCCGCGCAGTGCCGAGCGCTTGGCATTTCATGTGTTGCGCGAGCCCCGTGATTTCGCCGCGGCGTTGGCGGAGGCCATTCTGGACGTCAAGGACAAGGTGATTCACTGCAGCCGCTGCTTCAACCTGACCGAAAACGACCCGTGCCCGATCTGCTCCGATCCCGGTCGTGACCGGGGTGAGGTTTGGGTTGTGGAGCAGCCCAAGGACCTTCTGGCGATGGAGATGACGGGGCTCGTTCACGGAACCTATCACGTGCTTATGGGACACGTGGCCCCGCTCGAGGGTGTGGATATTGAGGACCTGACAATCGACCGTCTTGTCGAACGTGTGCGCAGAGAGGACGTACGCGAGGTTGTCTTGGCGCTGAACCCCACACTCGACGGGGATGCCACGAGCCTTCACATTCAGAGCCTTTTGAGCGGGTTTGGCGTGCGTGTGACGCGCCTCGCTCGCGGACTCGCCGTGGGGTCCCAGTTGGAATATGCCACGACGGGGATGCTTGAGTCGGCGATTCGCGGACGCACGCAACTCTAGTGCCGCTTCCAGAAAGGTAATGGCGTTTCTTCCTCCCATCCTTGTCAAGGAGGGGAGGAAGTGGGCGGGGGCGCGGCCCGAATCGCGTTCTAACCGAAGGGCGTCGCCCGTGTCCAACTTGTTGGGAACGAGGGATTTGGATACCCAAACGGATCAGATGGAGTCTGCGGAGGTTGCCCTCGTTCGTCGCGCTCAAAGCGGCGATCCGGAGGCCTTCGCCGAGCTGGTGAGCACGTACCAGCGCCGCACCGTTTCGCTGGCCTATCGCCTGCTCGGAAACATCGAGGACGCCGGGGACGTGAGCCAGGATGCCTTCGTGAGGGCCTATCGGAACCTGCATCAGCTCGATGACCCGTCGAAGTTCGGTGCCTGGCTCCTTCGAACGGTGAGCAATCTTTCGCTCAACTTTCGCCGGTCGCGCAAGACCCGATCGGCTGTACCGCTGGACGATGTCGTCCTGGCGACGGCCGAGGCTCGTAGCCCCAGCAGCGGGCGGCGAATGCGTGTTGGGCCCGAGGATGAAAGTGGGGCGTTGTCCGATGAGTTGCAGGCAGCTATCAGCGCCGCGCTCGAGCAGTTGCCGGACAGCCAACGGCTCGCCCTGATCCTGTTCAGCGTGGAGGGCATGCCGCAAAAACAGGTGGCTGAGGTCCTCGAATGCAGTGTCGAGCTGGTCAAATGGAACGTGTTTCAGGCTCGGCGCAGGCTCAAGGAGACGCTCAAGGAGTTTCTGTGATTGGCGGCGACCGTTTGGGAGATGGGATTCCGCAACGCGTCATGCGGCGCGTGGATCGTGCGGTAGGTGACCGATGAGCGAGCAGTCGTACAACCTGGATGATCCGGCCTTTCTGATCAGCCGAAGCTTTGACGAGCCTCTTTCTGAAGAGGAGCGGCGGCGGTTGGAGAAGCTTCTGGCGGAATCGGAGTCGCTGCGTAGCGAGGCGGATCAGCTTCGCGCGGTGGATCGGCTGATCATGCGGTGGGGCGGGCGACCGGTCGAGCTCGATTGGGAACCTCACGCCGCCCTCGTGGAAGCGAGCTTGGATGACGTCGGCGACGAGCCCGGTCTGCGAAAGGTCGACGATCTGCTCGAGCGTTGGGGCAGGCAGGGCGAGGAAGTCGATCCGCAGCGATTCGCCAAGGCCGTGATGGCTCGCATCGAGGCATCGCGTCCTCGATCTACCGGCCGATCGCTGATCTTCCGCATCGGCGCGCCGGTCGCAGCCGCCGCGGCTGTTGCGCTGGCGTTTGTCGGATTGTACGGACCACATGGATCGGGTGATCGAGACCACGTGCTCACCTTGGCGACCAGCGTGGTGATGATCGGCGGCGCCGGCGATAAGACCACGGAGGCGACGTCCGTGGTTTCGTTTCATCGGCTGTCGGATAGCGGTTCGACCGTGGCCAAACCGGGTATTTCCTCGGTATGGGCATCACCGCAAGCGGGCTGGTCCGGTGACACACCGCCGTTGTGACGGAGTTGAAGAGTGATGATGACCATGTTCATGCAGATAGGTCTGTGGGTCGCCGTGGCTTTGCCGGGTTCACCTCAGGTCACGCGCGGGCTTATCGAGCAGGCCCTCGACGAGCCGACGCGAATCACGCTCGAAGACATCACGCTTCGCGACGCGATTGCCGTGATTACCGAGCAAACCGGCGTGAAGATTGTGATGCCGCTTGAAGTGATGGGCTTCGTACCGCACGGCCCCGAGACCGTCATCGAGAAGGTCTCCATCGCCGACATGCCGCTTCGGCAGGGGTTGACCGACCTGTTCTCGCCGCTTGGGATGATGTTTGTCGTGCAGGACGGGCTTGTTGAGATCGTTCCGAAGGGGGCGTTGCTCTGCCTCGGTCGACCGGCCACGTGGGCGGAGCTCGATACGCTCTTTGAGCTGTCCGCCATGCAGCCGGGTGTGGATGAGCAGGCACTTGCGATTCTTCGCTCGCGCGTTCAGTTTCAACTGCGCGTCCGCGACCCCTGGCCGATCCTTCAGGCCGCTATTCGTGATGTCGGCGTCGGGCCGGGCGATCAGGTGCTCACCGTGGCGTGCGCCAATCTTGGCTGGGCCTGGTGCCTGTCCGATCGGCAACTCGCGATCGGGTCGGTCGAGAACCTGATTCGCCGTCAGCTTCAACAGCCCGTCAACCTGCGGATGAACAATCGACCGTTGATTGATATCCTGCAAGCACTTGGCGGACTCATCCATACGCCCGTTCGCTTGGAACCCGGTGCGCTGCAGATGCTTCCGCTCAACGTGCAAAGGAGCTTCTCGGTCAACGCCTTCCATCAGTCGGCGGAGCAAGTGCTCGATCAGATTTCCGCGTATACGGGGTTGGGATATCTGATCAACCCGGAAGGCGTGTTGTTCTATGCGCCTGGTTCGGCTGATCCGCCGGGACCTGTTGCACGGATCGACGAGCAGGACGCAGCATCCTTCCAGGCTGATCCCTATGTTGGCAAGCTCGTCGTGCCGCTGAGTGGCGGTGCTTCGGTTGAGTGGTTGATCCGCCGCTCGGAGCTTCCCGACGATCTGCGATCCATGCGAGAGGAAGCTCTCCGCGAAGCGTTCGAGGCCCTCCGACGACAGGTGGGAACGCAGGCGCCGTAATTCGCAACCTAGAGCAGCGTGCATGATCCGGCGCCACTTTTCCGAACCGCGACCGTGAGGGAGCGGACGTTCGACGCCGACGGTGGCGCCTGTTTCCTCGCGATCATTTAGAGCGCTTTCTCTCGACATGTAGCGTCGGGGCTTGTCCCCGGCGCCGGGCGTCAAGGGCTACCGGGCGCCGCCCACGAGGGGCGGCGCTACACTTGGATTGAGACTGCTCTAGTGCCGGATCGCGCACGCTCATTCAAACGAGGACCTTCTCCAAGCGTTCGAGGGCCCAATCGACTTCATCCCTGGTGATGCAGAGCGGCGGAGCCAGTCGCATCGTCTGCTCGTGCGTGTCCTTGCAGAGTATGCCCATGTGCATCAACTGCTCGCAGAAGTCCCTGGCCTTGCCCGCTTCCGGATGGAACTCGATCCCGACCCAAAGCCCGCGCCCTCGGATCTCCTTCACCTTATCCGTCTTGATCGCGCGGAGCCGGCTGAACAGGTACTCACCCATTTCCTTCGCGTTGCTTTGATACTTGCCCGTCTTGAGAATCTCGACGACCTTCCGCGCGACGGCGCAGGACAGCGGGTTGCCGCCGAACGTGCTGCCGTGCGAACCGGGCGTGAAGACACTGAGAATCTCCCGGCTGGAGACTACCGCCGAAACCGGCATGATCCCGCCGCCAAGTGCCTTGCCGAGAATGAAGACATCGGGGCGAACGCCTTCGAGATCGACGCAGAACGTCGTCCCGCATCGACCCAAGCCCGACTGAATCTCATCCGCGATGAAGAGCACCTTCCTCTCCGAACAGAGCTCGCGCACCTGCTTCAGGAACCCTGCCGGCGGAACGATGATCCCCGCCTCACCCTGGATCGGTTCGACCAGGAACGCCACCGTGTTTTCGTCAATGGCATTTCGCAAAGCGTTGATGTCGCCGTAGGGGATGAGTTCGAACCCCGGGGTGAACGGGCCGAAGCCTTCACGGCAGAGCGGATCATCGCTGAAGCTGATGATTGTTGTGGTTCTGCCGTGGAAGTTGCCGGTGCAGCAGATGACCTTGGCTTTGCCCGCCGACACACCCTTCTTGGTGTAACCCCACCTGCGGGCGGTTTTGATGGCTGTCTCGACGCCCTCGGCGCCGGTATTCATGGGTAGCACCGCTTCCATCCCGCACAGATCGGCGAGCTCCCTGCAAAGTGGTCCAAGTTGATCGTTGTGGAACGCGCGAGACGTGAGGGTCAAGTTGTCCATCTGTGCCTTCGCCGCGGCAACGAGCTCGGCGTGGCCGTGCCCGAAGTTGATGGCGGAGTAGGCGGCGAGCATGTCCATGTACCGCTTCCCATCGGTATCCTCGACCCAGACGCCGTCGGCCTTGGCCACGACGACCGGTAGTGGGTGATAGTTGTGCGCCGCGCAGTGCTCCACCAGTTCGATATGCTCGCTTCCCGTGATTGTGCCCGTGCCCACCGAAGTCCGTACGTTCATCTCAGCCTTTCCTTCCGTAATCACCGCCGCGGTGAGAACCGCAGTCGAATACCCGCGATCACAGGTGGGCCGTGGAGCACGGCCAACGAGGTTTCCCCCATACTCGATCGCGGGCGAGAGTATAGCGAAAGTCGCTCTGCGGAATCAACCCACCCGGTTCATCGGAAGCAGGCCCGACTGACGTCGTTCGAGCGAATGTGGCCCTATCGCGCTTAAAGGTGGGTCGCCGGGACTCGACAGCGCAGGAGTAGAGCCGCTTCCGGAAAGGTAATGGTGTTTCTTGCTCCCCTCCTTGACAAGGAGAGGTTTGGGGAGGTTCTTCTCCGTCTTCAGGAACCCCCCTCGATCCCCCCTTGGCAAGGGGGGAAGGAAGCAGACCCCCCTCGATCCCCAGGGCAATCGCATCTAAATCACCCGCCTGGCGGCGTTGACTCAGTACCCCT
>CBDUZO010000136.1:0-8067 GCA_965371725.1 uncultured Phycisphaerales bacterium | reverse complement strand
AAGAATCGGACTTCCGGCCTAAGTTGCATCACTTATTTGGTCGCGGGTCCTAAGCCTTGAACGTCTCGGACGCTCGCACGGCATCGACTGCTTTGGCGAGCGTGTCGAGACTCCGGTCAACCGTCTCCCTCAACTGTTTTGCTTTGTCTCTTGCGGATTGTCGTGGTAGACTTGGCATGTCAATCACTCCTGGTTAGTGGTTGGCCACGCTCCCGGTAGGTTGCACTACGCGGGAGCACTTATCATCAACGCCACACCAAGTATGACACGTCGTGGCACTTTGTCAAGTGGAAAATTCTACAACGGGTGGGTTGTGGAAGAATCGCGCGTCTTATGCTCGTAACGCGGGTGCGTGTTTTGCTCTATGTTTCCCGTTGCTTTGCGATAGGTTTGCGGTAGGTTTGGCGAGTGTCGGAAGTGTCACAGGGTTGACGCTCACGGACAGCCGACACACGCGCATGGCGCAGAAAAACGCGGACTCCATCCGGAAAGTTGAACCGACCCCCCGCCCCCAGCGCGCGAGACGTATGTAAATAGCGCCCCCGCCGACACGCGGGTTTTTAGTGTAACGAATACGGGCATGATCGCCCGCGACAAGACCGGAACCTGGTGTCCGCCGTGGTCGAGGCGGGCTCGTCCCTCTGATCCCCATTATTGATCCTTGCATAGCCAACTGAACATCCTACAGTCCGAGTCCGCAATGTCGGAAGAACGAACGCAACAGTGTGTGTTGCAGACGTGTGTGACGGATCGAGTGAGCCACTTCTCGGCCGAGCGAGAGAATATCGTTGGGGATGTAGTTGGCCAAGTCTGTGTACTTCGTGCGGTTCCAGATCTGCTCAACGGGGTTGAGATCCGGGGCGTAGGCCGGAAGCCACTCAATCTCGACACGTTTGGGAAAACGTCGCAGAAGGCGAAGGGCTCCGGCACGGTGAACCTGCCATCGATCCATGACGAGAGTGATCGGGCGGCCCAACCGCCGCAGGACGGTCTCCACGAACGTCTCGAAGTCGTCCGTAACGATGTTGTGATCGAGGATGTCGAAATACAGGCCCAGCCGGCGGCGCTCGGGCGAAACCGTAATGGCCGAGATGGCGGAGAGGCGATCGCGACGGTCCCAACTGTAGTGGATGGGTGTTTGCCCGAGCGCTCCCAGCAGCCTGCAATCGAAGATTGCAGGCTAGAAAAAACCGGAAATTCTCGACTACTGGCTAACTTGGGCTAGGGACAGGAAGGCTCACCTATGCGTGCGGGTATGCCGCCGCCCGTCGCTGAAACGTCAGCACCTCCCGGTTCTGCACCACCCCATCGCGTACCTCCGCGCACCGGCGGATCGTCTCGTCCGCCTCCCACGCCGCCGGCCCACCCATCACAGTCTCCAAGAAAGACACCACCACACGCGAGATCTCCCACGACGCGCTACGCCAAAGCCAACTTGGCGAGTGATCCACCGCGTAGTACACGCGCCCCCCAACATCGAACACCGGATTGGCGAACGACGTCGGCCGCGCAAAGCGGAATCCCATCCCGAGATCGCAGCTCACGTCCACCACCAGGCATTTCTTCTTCAGGAACCGCTCCTCCCCCTTCTCCAGAAACATCAGCGGTGCGCCCGTGTCCTGGAGGATCCCGTTCACGATCACGTCCGCCTCACCCAGCGCCTCGCGCAGCAACCGCTCACACCCGTCCGGCTCCACGACCGTCATCGGGCCACCATTCCTCCCTCGCAGCATCTGCCCATACCGCGCCCCCAAAACCGCGTGCGCCACCGATGACGGCGTTCGCTGGGTGTACACTGTGATCTCGTTCACGCCCTGAGCCTGGAGCGCGTAGACCGCACCACGGCTCACCGAGCCGAAGCTCAGCACGACCGCCTTCAGAGGCGGTCCGTAGAAGCCGCTCATCCCGACAAGGACAAGCGCATGCGCCACCCCGCAGTACCCCGCCATCTCGTTGTTCCGGCAGAATAGATGCGTGTCGGGCAGATCCCCGTGCCACTCGTACATCGCCTCCCATGCCAGGAGCGTCTGACGACGATCGATCGCCGCCTGCGTGATATCCCGCTGCTGAACACAGTGGGGCCAGCCCCACAACACGCCTCCCTCCCGTAGCCCGCGAAGGTCCTCCGCCTTCGGCTTCGCTAACAGCACAACCCCGCTCCCCCCGAGTAGCTCCTCCCGCGTCCGCACTCCGCCGAACCGCGCCGCGAGCTCCACGTCCGAAACGCCAAACGGCTTCCCATACCCCTCCTCGAACGAAATATGCTCACACAGGTTCTCTGTAATCAGTTCGAAGTGGTCCGGGTGAATCGGCACGCGCCGCTCGTTCTCCAGACGCGAGCGCCGAATCACACCAAGCGAAAGCATAGGCAGTCACTCCTCACCGATGGGCAACGTGCGGGCAAGGCCGCCGGGCACCGCAGCCACCGTCAGCCACGTCCGGCGCCGGGGGAAGGCCGCTACACGGCCTCGCTCACGCGCTCCTCAAAAACCAGCCCCGCCGACTCCAGCTCCGCCAGAATCGGGTCGTAGATCGACGGGTGCGTCGGGATCTGCGCCCCCCTCAGCGACAGTTTGCCCTGAAGCAGCAGCTTCACCGCCAGCGCCGTCGGGAGCCCCACCGTCTTCGCCATCGCCGTGAACCCGCCCGGCTCCCCTCGCGCCACAAGCGTCGACGTGATCCGCTCAGGCGCACGCGACACTCCCGGGTACTCCACGTCGAGCGCGTGCACGAGCACCACCATGTCCCGCTGCCCCGGTTCCAACCGGAGCTTCTTACCCAAAAGGTCAATCAGCATCGCCGCAGAAGTGTCGCCGCGGCAGCCCGTCTTCTCCTCAGAGAGTAGCCCGAGCCATTTTATGTTCTGCATGATCCGACCCGTCGGGCTCACATCAAGAAACCGCCCAAGTCGCGACTCGATCTTCGGCCCCGACGCGTTGAGCGGTAGAAACATCTCTACCACCTCCCGATACGTCCGCTCCGCAAGATTCGGGATCTGAAGGTGCTCGTTCGGCAACCCCAAACGCACGATCGTCGACCACGTCTCAGACCACCCCGGATACCGCAGCGTCCCACGGATCATCGTCCGAACGTCCCCCAGCCCAAACGACTCCATGTACGGAAGCGAATCTCGGTTCGGATACGCCTCCAGTATCCCTACCCCCGGCACGTCAACTTCCCACGTGTGGTGAAACACATGGTGCCACGGCACGATCTTGATGACCCCATCCTCCATGTACTGGGCGCCATGCTCCGACGACATCACGACGTTTCGAGGGTTCCACGTGATCACGTAGTTGAACGGGTTCGTCTCCTGCTGCGGCGCCGGGATCCCGCTCCCATACGAAGTGAACCCCACGATCTTTCCGCCGTCCTGGCACACGCGACGAATCAACGACATCGTCGACATGTGGTCGATACCCGGATCGAGACCCAGCTCGAACAAAAGCAGCACGTCCTCCCGACGCGCGTCCTCGTCCAGATCCCGCACCGCTTGGTTGCGATACGACACCGAGAGCATGTGCCGACCCTTCGAAACGCAGTCCCACGCCACCAGGTCCTGGTACTGCGGCCCGAGTATGTTCACCACCACATCCGCGTGCTCGATCTGCACCGACCGCACCGTCGCGTCGTTCACGTCGATATGGATAGCGCTCCCGCGCCGATGTTCACCCACCCGCTCCCGCGCAAGGTCGATGTCGACGTCCCCCACCGTAATGAACCAGTCCTCGCGATCCGCAAGCCCCAGCAAATGGTGGATGAGATACGGAGAGCTTTGCCCCGCCCCGAGCACGAGTACCTGTTTCATCGGACATTCCCCAGTTACCATGTTCCAAGCGGCGACCATAGCCAAGCGAACCGAGCGATGCAAGCGAAACGACTGATCTGGCCGCGATTCGTGTCGATGGCGTCCCCTCGTCCAGCCTCCCCTCCAGAACCCAAGACCGTGACCTTCACCCCGTTTCCTACTCCATCCGCAGCGTGAGATTGTTAGGCAGTTGTTCGACCGACCTGGGGTGGGGCGCTCCGCCGCGGTTCTGGAGCCGGCAGGAGCCCTTTGCTCCGTCGCTGAACTCGACATCATTCTGAGCAGGATCGATGCATCACTCTCCGTGAAGCAGCTCTGTTGCAGAGTTTCCCTGTCCCTCCTGAAAAGTCCATCCTTGCGCCAGGCGAAGCCTGGGAAAGGGGGAAACCGCATGAGATAGACGGTTGAAACCTTTCGAAGGGAACCAAGCAGTCTGATGTGGGCTGCCCGGTAAAGCTTGGCCAGCAGCCGGAAGCGAGTCTTGCGTGGTATTGGGGTATGCGCCTCGCCCAGCAGTGCCAAGTGTTGACACAAGCCAAGCTTTGTGATATCCTTCCCGCCGGGCGTTAGTCAGATGTTCGCACAACGGAAAGGCAGGGATGCCATGCCCGGCACACCGCGAAAAAAAGCTCGGCAAGTTGTAGAACTGGAGCGGCGGGCGGTTGGCCTTGTCGAGGACTTGCTTGGCCGGATGCCGCGGCAAGCCTATGACGCACTCATCAACCGCTTTGGCGAATTGGACGACACGATCACCGCGTCATGGTGCGAAGCGGTCAAGGCGGCGATCACTGCGAACCTGAGAATAGGCGAACTGTCGCATCAACTTCGCAGGGTGAGCGGAGCAGAAGGATCGTCGGTCAGTGCGGCATTCTGGGACAGCCGTGAGGATAGCACGTTGCTGCTCCCTGACGACGCTCTCGATCATCTTGAGGATGGCGAGTTTGAGCCCGAGCCTATCGTTCGCGTGCTCACTCCGGACATGCCGTTCTAGGTTGTGCGGCCGGTCCAAAGCGCCCTTTCGTGGCTGGCTGTGAACGTCCCCTGGCAGATTGAACCTGCCGGGAATCCGACCGTGAGTGGCGAAGGGCGAACAACTGCAGTTCGCGGGCTCCGCGTGCGCTGCCTGGTGACCGCGTGTAGTTCCCTGTCTTTACCCAGTCCACCACTCGTCTCACATCGCCAAACTGGACATCGCCGCCTCCCGGCTGCACAATCATGTCCAATCCTGTGACGCGATGGCCAAGAGCAAACGGCCAGCGCCCGGCAATTGCGGGCATCATCAGTAAGCGAATCCGAGGGAAACGATGGCGAACAACTTCGGCGAGAAAGTCAGCTTCATCTGGTCCGTTGCGGACTTGCTTCGCGGCCCGTACAAGCCCGCTCAATATGGCAAGGTCATTCTGCCGCTCACGGTGCTCCGTCGACTCGATTGCGTGCTGGGCCAGACCAAGGAGAGGGTGCTCGCCAAAGCGAAGAGCCTCAAGGGCGGGAAGGTCGGCAACATCGAGCCGATTCTCAACCGCGTCGCCCAAATGCCGTTCCACAACACGAGCAGACTCGACTTTCAGAAGCTCAAGGGCGAGCCCGACAAGATCGCAGCCAACCTCACCCGCTACATCAAGAGCTTCTCGAAGAAGGCCCGCGAGATCATCGAGTACTTCGGCTTCGAGTCGGAAATCGCCAAGCTCGACGAGGCCGACCGCCTGTTCCTCGTCGTCTCGAAATTCTGCGACATCGACCTTCATCCGAAAGTGGTACCCAACACCGAGATGGGCTACATCTTCGAGGAACTCATCCGCAAGTTCAACGAAGCCGCCAACGAGACAGCCGGCGATCACTTCACGCCGCGTGAGGTCATCCGCCTCATGGTCAACCTGCTCTTCGAGCCGGACGGCGACATCCTCACCAAGAAGGGAATCGTCAAGACGCTATGCGACCCCGCTTGCGGCACGGGTGGCATGCTCACCGTCTCCGACGAGTATCTCCGCAGACTCAACCCGGATGCTAGCCTCGAAGTCTTCGGCCAGGACCACAACCCCGAGTCTTACGCCGTGTGCGGCGCCGACCTGCTCATCAAGGGCCACAACATCGACCACATCGCCTTCGGTAGCAGCTTCTCGAAGGACGGCTTCCCCCGCCAGAGGTTCGATTACATGCTCGCCAATCCGCCGTTCGGCGTCGAATGGAAACCGGACGAGGACGAGATTCGCAAAGAAGCCGACACGCGCGGTCTCGATGGCCGCTTCGGTGCAGGCTTGCCCCGTATCAACGACGGCTCGTTCCTCTTCCTCCAGCACATGATTTCTAAGATGAAGCCCGCCAACAATGGCGGCACGCGGCTGGCTATCGTCTTTAACGGCTCGCCGCTCTTTACCGGCGACGCGGGAAGCGGCGAAAGCGAAATCCGCCGTTGGATCATCGAGAACGACTGGCTTGAAGCCATCGTCGCCATGCCCGACCAGCTCTTCTACAATACCGGCATCTTCACCTACGTCTGGATTGTCACGAACCGCAAACGGCCCGAGCGACGCGGCAAGGTCCAGCTTATCAATGCCGTAGACCTGTATCAGAAGATGCGAAAGAGCCTGGGCAACAAGCGAAATGAAATCGCCGAGGACCACATCGCCGAAATCACGCAACTCTACGGCGGCGTCATGAAGAACGGACGCTCCAAGGTCTTCGACAACGAGGACTTCGGCTTCCGCAAAATCACGGTCGAACGTCCTCTTCGGTTGAGCTTCCAGGCTACGCCCGAGCGAATCGAATCATTCCGCGACGTGAAGGCTTTCCAGAACCTCGCCAAGAGCAAGAAGAAGAAAGGCTCGAAGGCCGCCGAGAAGGAAATCGCCGAGGGCCGGGCACTTCAAGACGCCATCGCAGAGGCACTTGGCACGCTCGATTCCGACAAGGCCTACATGAACCGCGAAGCGTTCCTGAACGACTTGGCCGATGTACTTCTAGCCGCCAGATTGAAAGTCCCCGCACCGATCAAGAAAGCCATCCTGGCCACCCTCTCCGAACGCAACGAATCTGCCGACGTGTGCATGGACAAGGACGGCAACCCCGAGCCCGACACGGAGCTTCGCGACTACGAAAACGTGCCGCTCAAGGAGGACATCCGGGAGTACTTCGAGCGTGAAGTAATCCCGCACGTGCCCGACGCCTGGATCGACGAGAAGAAACGTGACGAGCAGGACGGCGAGGTAGGCATAGTCGGCTACGAGATTCCGCTGACGCGACACTTCTACGAGTACACGCCGCCGCGTCCGCTGGAGGCAATCGAGGCCGATATCAAGGGCATCGAGAAGGACATCGTCAGAATGCTCGCGGAGGTGACGGCGTGAACCGCCAAGCAGCTACTCCGGTTGAAGAAGTCGTAAAGGAACTCGCTCCACAGCGGCGGTTTCGCCCTTATCCCGACTATCGAGAATCGGGCGTGGCGTGGCTCGGGAACATACCTTGCGAATGGTCCACAAAGCGACTTCGTTTCGTTGCAAGAATCAATCCGGTGAAATCAGAACTTCGTGGACTCGGCCCCGAAGAAGACGTTTCGTTTGTTCCGATGGAATCCGTTTGTGAGTACGGCGGCCTTGTTCTGGATCAGACGAAATCGCTCGAATCGGTTCAGCAGGGTTACACGTACTTCCTGGACGGCGACATCGTGGTTGCGAAGATCACGCCCTGCTTTGAGAACGGCAAGGGTAGCATCGCGGCCAACCTCACAAATGGTGTGGGCTTCGGTACGACGGAGCTTCACGTCCTGCGTGTTCAAGAGGAACTCGACGCCTCATTCCTCTTCTATCTCACCATCAGTCACGCCTTCCGCAAGCTCGGTACGGGCGAGATGTACGGTGCTGGTGGACAGAAGAGAGTCCCGGACGATTTCCTTCGGGATTTCCGCACAACGACTCCTCCGCTCGATGAACAGAGAGCAATTGCGGCGTTTCTGGACCGGGAGGCGGCCCGGATTGACGAACTCATCGCCAAGAAGCAGCGGCTCATCGAACTGCTTGCCGAGAAACGCACCGTACTCATCAGCCACGCCGTCACCAAAGGCCTCAACCCCGACGCCCCGATGAAGGACTCGGGTGTCGAGTGGCTTGGACAAGTACCGAGGCATTGGCACAGGCGACCACTCAAGTACTTCTCCGATCTTAGGCCCCGCTCATTCATTGACGGTGACTGGATTGAGGCTCCCTACATTAGGGGTTCTCCTCCCAAAAAGTTACTGACGTAACCCCTTGAAAGACAAGGACATC